>NZ_JBVIGC010000002.1:0-331021 GCF_055571015.1 Streptomyces sp. NPDC031049 | reverse complement strand
GCGACAAAACAAACACACCCCACCACCCAAAAACCCCCCCCCCCCCCCCCCCCCCCCCCCCCCCCCCCCCCCCCCCCCCCCTTTCCCCCCCCCCCCCCCCCCCCCCCCGCCCCGGGTTCAGTGGTTGCGCGGGAAGCCCAGGTCCACGCCGGCCGGGGCCTCGGACGGGTCCGGCCAGCGGGTGGTGACGACCTTGCCGCGGGTGTAGAAGTGCGTGCCGTCGTTGCCGTAGATGTGGTGGTCGCCGAAGAGCGAGTCCTTCCAGCCGCCGAAGGAGTGGTAGCCGACCGGGACCGGGATCGGGACGTTGACGCCGACCATGCCGGCCTCGATCTCCAGCTGGAAGCGGCGGGCGGCGCCGCCGTCCCGGGTGAAGATCGCGGTGCCGTTGCCGAACGGCGAGGCGTTGATGAGGGCCACGCCCTCCTCGTAGGTCTCGGCGCGCAGCACGCACAGCACCGGGCCGAAGATCTCGTCCTGGTAGGCCTTCGCGGTGGTCGGCACCTTGTCGAGCAGCGAGATGCCGATCCAGTGGCCGTTCTCGAAGCCGTCGACGGTGTGGCCGGTGCCGTCGAGGACGACCTCGCAGCCCTCGGCCGCCGCGCCCTCGACGTAGGAGGCGACCTTGTCGCGGTGGGCCTTGGTGATCAGCGGGCCCATCTCGGAGGCCGGGTCGTTGCCGGGACCGATCTTGATCTTCTCGGCGCGCTCGCGGATCTTCTCCACCAGCTCGTCGCCGATCGCGCCGACGGCGACGACCGCGGAGATCGCCATGCAGCGCTCGCCCGCGGAGCCGTAGGCCGCGCTCACCGCGGCGTCCGCGGCGGCGTCCAGGTCGGCGTCCGGCAGCACCAGCATGTGGTTCTTGGCGCCGCCCAGGGCCTGCACGCGCTTGCCGTTGGCGGAGGCGGTGGTGTGGATGTGGCGGGCGATGGGGGTGGAGCCGACGAAGGACACGGCCTTGACGTCGGGGTGCTCCAGGAGCCGGTCGACGGCCACCTTGTCGCCGTGCACGACGTTGAAGACGCCGTCCGGCAGGCCCGCCTCGGCGAGCAGCTCGGCGATCCTCAGGGAGGCCGAGGGGTCCTTCTCGCTGGGCTTGAGGACGAAGGTGTTGCCGCAGGCGATGGCGATGGGGAACATCCACATCGGCACCATCGCCGGGAAGTTGAACGGCGTGATCCCGGCGACGACGCCCAGCGGCTGCCGGATCGCGGCCACGTCGACGCGGGTGGCGACCTGGGTGGACAGCTCGCCCTTGAGCTGGACGTTGATACCGCAGGCCAGGTCGACGATCTCCAGGCCGCGGGCGACCTCGCCGAGGGCGTCGGAGTGCACCTTGCCGTGCTCGGCGGTGATCAGCTCGGCGATCTCGTCGCGGTGCGCGTCGAGCAGCGCCCGGAACCGGAACAGGATCGACGTGCGCTGGGCCAGCGAGGACTGGCCCCAGGTCCGGAACGCCTCCTGGGCGGCGGCGACGGCGGCGTCCACCTCCTCGACCGAGGCGAAGGCGACCTTGGTGGTGACCTCGCCCGTCGCCGGGTCGGTCACCGGCCCGTAGGTGCCCGAGGCGCCCTCGACGGTCTTTCCGCCGATCCAGTGGTTGACGATCTTCGTCATGACCGAGTACTCCTTCGCAGATGGCGGCGTCGGGTCCAGACGTGCCGTTCGTACAGCTCGGGGCCTGGTCCGCGGCGATCGGGCCGCGGTGCCGGCCACGGATACATCCCACCAGTCCCGGGCTTGCCCACGCGCCCGACACAGTGTCTGCGGTTCGGGGGCGCGTGTAGACACATGTTCCGGACGGTCGGGCGGGCGCGCGGGCAGGGCGGGCAGGGTGGGTGGGCAGGGGACGGCAGGGCGGGTGGACAGGCCTCCGGCGCGGTGGCCGTGGCGGGCGGGGAGTCGGCGCCCGCGCTCCGCTCCTGCCAGGGCGGGGCGACCTCCCGCGCCGGAGGCGGTCTCCTCCGGCTTTGTAGTGCGGCGCGACAGACCCTGTCAATGCTTTGTCCGGACATTCGGATGACATTCTGGAGTCACCGATACGGCCCGCGTGTCACAAAGGCCACTGGCGTGTCACAGATGTCTCGGCTACGCGGGCCTTCGGTCACGCGTGCGCACGATCCCTCTCCCCCGCTCACCCAGCGTCGTTGACCGGACACAGTCTTGGTGATCACCAGCGCAGCGCCCGGCTCCCCCGGACGGCCGCCCCCGGCCACCGCCGCGGCGCGCGCGGGGAGGTGCAACACATGACCGACCGCAGGCTCTGGTCGTACAAGGACATCGCGGCCCACATCCGGGTGCAGCCGGACACCGTACGGTCGTACCGCAAGCACGGCCTGCTGCCCCCGCCGGACCACGTGGAGTCGGGCAAGCCCTATTGGTACGCCGACACCATCCGCGCCTGGGTGGCGTCCCGGCCGGGCAACCGCGGCCGCAGGCGGGAGTGACCCTCCGGCGGTGTCGCCGCCGCGGCCGTGAACCGCGAGCCCGGTGCGCGGGCTTGTTACCCCCTAGGGGTATGGTGGGTGGGAACCGGTCCCGGGTCGCCCGGGACCGGGCCATGGGTACCCGCCCCCCACGTCCGACGAGGAGTTGCGACATGACCGCCCACACCGACACCACGGGTTCCGTCACCACCGTCTACAAGGTGAGCGGGATGAGCTGCGGACACTGCGAGGGTGCCGTCTCCGGCGAGATCTCCCAGATCCCCGGCGTCAGCTCGGTCAAGGCCGTGGCCTCCTCCGGCGAGGTCACCGTGGTCTCCGCGGCACCCCTGGAGGAGGAGGCCGTGCGCGCCGCCGTCGACGAGGCCGGCTTCGAGCTCGTCGGCACGGCCTGAGCGGCACGCGCCCGACCGCCACCGCACACCCCCCGACCGGGCCGCGCCACGCACGGCCCGGTCGTCCGTCTGGAGCCCGGACATGACCAGCACCACCGAAGGCACCCCCGCGGGCACCACCTCCCCCGTGACCGGCGCCGAGCCCGGCCGCTCGGAGGTCGAACTGCGCATCGGCGGTATGACCTGCGCCTCCTGCGCGGCCCGCGTCGAGAAGAAGCTCAACCGCATGGAGGGCGTCACCGCCACGGTGAACTACGCCACGGAGAAGGCCCGGATCAGCCATCCGGCGACCGTGGAGGTGGCCGACCTGATCGCCACGGTCGTGAAGACCGGGTACACCGCCGAGCAGCCGCCTCCGCCGGCACCGGCCGAGCCGCCCGGGCGGGCCGGGTCGGCCGGGCCGCCCGGGTCGGCCGACTCCGCGCAGGCCGCGCCCGGCGACACGGCCGCGTCCCCCGGCGCCGGAGCGCACGAGGCTGCCGGGGCCCACGGCGGCGCCGGGGCACGTGAAGGCGCCGGGACACACGGCGCCGAGCCGACCGCCCTGCGGCAGCGTCTCGTCGTCTCCGCCCTCCTCGCCGCCCCCGTGGTCGTGCTCGCCATGGTGCCCGCGCTCCAGTTCGACCACTGGCAGTGGCTCTCGCTCACCCTCGCGGCGCCCGTCGTGGTCTGGGGCGGCCTGCCCTTCCACCGCGCCGCCTGGACCAACCTGCGGCACGGCGCGGCCACCATGGACACGCTGGTCTCCCTCGGCACGCTGGCGGCGTTCGGCTGGTCGCTGTGGGCGCTGTTCTTCGGGGACGCGGGCATGCCCGGCATGCGCCACCCCTTCGAGCTGACCGTCTCCCGCGCGGACGGCGCTTCGGCGATCTATCTGGAGACGGCCGCCGGCGTCACCGCCTTCCTGCTGCTCGGCCGCTATCTGGAGGCCCGCTCCAAGCGGCGCGCGGGCGCCGCGCTGCGCGCCCTGATGGAACTGGGCGCCAAGGACGTGGCCGTGCTGCGCGACGGCCGTGAGGTACGGATACCGGTGGCCCGCCTGGCCGTCGGCGACCGGTTCGTCGTCCGGCCCGGCGAGAAGATCGCCACCGACGGGACGGTGACCGAGGGTTCCTCGGCGGTGGACGCGTCGATGCTGACCGGCGAGTCGGTCCCGGTGGACGTGACAGTCGGCGACGCCGTCACCGGCGCCACGGTCAACGCCGGGGGCCGGCTGGTGGTCGAGGCCACCCGGGTGGGGGCCGACACCCAGCTGGCGCGGATGGCGAAGCTGGTGGAGGACGCGCAGAGCGGCAAGGCCGAGGTGCAGCGGCTCGCCGACCGGATCTCCGGGGTCTTCGTACCGGTGGTGCTGCTGATCGCGTTCGCCACCTTCGGGGGCTGGCTGGGCGCCACGGGGGACACCGTCGCCGCGTTCACGGCGGCCGTCGCCGTCCTGATCATCGCCTGCCCCTGCGCGCTGGGGCTGGCCACCCCGACCGCGCTGCTGGTCGGCACCGGCCGCGGGGCCCAGCTCGGCATCCTGATCAAGGGCCCGGAGGTACTGGAGTCCACCCGGCGCGTCGACACGGTCGTGCTGGACAAGACCGGCACCGTCACCACGGGCCGCATGACCCTGCACGAGGTGTACGCCGCCGGCGGCGCCGACGAGGAGCGGGTGCTGCGCCTCGCGGGGGCCGTGGAGCGGGCCTCCGAGCACCCCGTGGGCCGGGCGGTCGCGGCGGGCGCCGAGCGGCGGCTGGGCACGCTGCCGGAGGCCGAGGACTTCGCGAACGTGCCGGGGCGGGGCGTACGCGCGCGCGTGGAGGGCCATGAGGTGGCCGTGGGGCGTCTCTTCGACTCCCTGCCGGAGGATGTCGCCCGCGCCGTGGACCGGGCCGAGCGGGACGGGCGTACGGCCGTCGTCGTCGGCTGGGACGGCGCGGCACGCGGTGTCGTCGCCGTCGCCGACACGGTCAAGGAGACCAGCGCCGAGGCGGTGGCCGAACTGCGCCGGCTGGGACTGCGGCCGGTGCTGCTGACCGGTGACAACCGGCGGGTGGCCGAGTCCGTCGCCCGGAGCGTCGGCATCGACGAGGTGATCGCGGAGGTGCTGCCGGAGGGCAAGGTCGACGCCGTGCACCGGCTGCGCGCCGAGGGCCGGACGGTCGCGATGGTCGGGGACGGGGTCAACGACGCCGCCGCGCTGGCCACCGCCGACCTGGGGCTGGCCATGGGCACGGGCACGGACGCGGCGATCGAGGCGGCCGATCTGACCCTGGTCCGCGGGGACCTGCGGGTGGCGGCGGACGCCATCCGGCTCTCGCGGCGGACGCTGGGGACGATCAAGGGCAATCTCGTGTGGGCCTTCGGCTACAACGTGGCCGCGCTGCCGCTGGCCGCCGCCGGTCTGCTGAACCCGATGATCGCCGGGGCGGCGATGGCCTTCTCCTCGGTCTTCGTGGTGACGAACAGCCTCCGGCTACGGGCATTTCACCGAGCCGATACGGCAACCCCTCTGGAGTCCGACACGGGCCTCACATAAGCTCTTCACAAGGCTCGCGCATCTTCCTTACGCTGGGTCTCGGACGACGAATCGGGCCCCTTGCGCATCTATAGGACATATGCAAGAGACGCAGATCACAGTGATGCGAACGTAACCATCGAAGGGGTTCGAAGGTCTAAGTTGGCGATGTCGGGGAGCGTCTTGGGGGGCGCGATCCGGCATCTGGGGATGTCTTGGGGGACTTCCCCGGAGATGCGTTGCCGGGACACGTACACCGGGAAGCTTTGAGCGGCCCTCCCGGGCGTGCGCTGTCCCGGCAGACCGCACGCCACAACCACACAACAGCAGTACAGGACGAGTGCGACGGGTTTTGCTCGTTGTGCTCATGCAGCGATTCAGGCGCTGTCCTCACAAGCGCCCGGCCGGATCCCGTGGGGGGAATCCGCACCGGGACACGGGAAGGCGCCCTGGTCGCCGGCCCGTGGGGGGACCGGCGCTCCGGGGCGCCTTCTGCTGTCGCCGCCTGCGCGGGGCGTACGACAAGCCCCGCACCGCCTGTGCGGTACGGGGCTTCTCAGCTGCGGTACGGGCTCTTCAGGCCTGGGGCGCTCAGCGCTCCTCGACCGGCACGAAGTCGCGCTCGACCACACCGGTGTAGATCTGCCGCGGACGGCCGATGCGGGAGCCCGGCTCCTTGATCATCTCGTGCCACTGGGCGATCCAGCCCGGAAGGCGGCCGAGGGCGAACAGGACCGTGAACATCTCGGTCGGGAAGCCCATGGCCCGGTAGATCAGGCCCGTGTAGAAGTCGACGTTCGGGTAGAGCTTGCGCTCGGTGAAGTAGTCGTCGGAGAGCGCGTGCTCCTCCAGCTTCAGGGCGATGTCCAGCAGCTCGTCGGACTTGCCGAGGGCCGAGAGCACGTCGTGCGCGGCGGCCTTGATGATCTTGGCGCGCGGGTCGAAGTTCTTGTAGACCCGGTGGCCGAAGCCCATCAGGCGGACGCCGTCCTCCTTGTTCTTCACCTTGCGGATGAAGGTGTCGACGTCGCCGCCGGTGTCGCGGATGCCCTCCAGCATCTCCAGCACCGACTGGTTGGCGCCGCCGTGCAGCGGGCCCCACAGCGCGTTGATGCCGGCCGAGATCGACGCGAACATGTTCGCCTGCGAGGAGCCGACCAGGCGGACCGTGGAGGTCGAGCAGTTCTGCTCGTGGTCCGCGTGCAGGATCAGCAGCTTGTCCAGGGCGGAGACGACGATCGGGTCCAGCTCGTACTCCTGCGCGGGGACCGAGAAGGTCATGCGCAGGAAGTTCTCCACGTAGCCGAGGTCGTTGCGCGGGTAGACGAACGGGTGGCCGACCGACTTCTTGTAGGCGTAGGCGGCGATCGTCGGCAGCTTGGCGAGCAGGCGGATCGTCGAGAGGTTGCGCTGCTCCTCGTCGAACGGGTTGTGGCTGTCCTGGTAGAAGGTGGACAGCGCGGAGACCACCGACGACAGCATGGCCATCGGGTGCGCGTCGCGCGGGAAGCCCCGGTAGAAGTTCTTGACGTCCTCGTGCAGCAGGGTGTGCTGCGTGATGTCGTTCTGGAACCCGGTGAGCTGGTCGACGGTCGGCAGCTCGCCGTTGATCAGCAGGTAGGCGACCTCCAGGAAGGTGGAGCGCTCGGCCAGCTGCTCGATCGGGTAGCCGCGGTAGCGGAGGATGCCCGCCTCGCCGTCCAGGTACGTAATGGCGGATTTGTACGCGGCGGTGTTGCCGTAACCGCTGTCCAGCGTCACCAGACCGGTCTGGGCGCGGAGCTTCCCGATGTCGAAGCCCTTGTCGCCGACGGTGCTGTCGATCACCGGGTAGGTGTACTCGCCGTCGCCGTACCGCAGTACTACAGAGTTGTCGCTCACGTCTTCCCTCACCGACGTAGTGCCTCATCTTCGAGGTGCCCTGACTGTCTCTACCATCCCCCACTTGGCTGAGGAGAGTGCACTCGGGGTCGACCATCGGGCCTATCGGCGGCACTCAGTGCCGTCAACTTGCTCATCCTGCCCCCTTCCTTCCCCGTCCGGAAGGGCTGTGTGACCTTTGCGACTCATTTGATCGATCATTTTTCGGCGAGCCGGAAGTCCAGCGCCGTGCACCGCCGGCCCGCCGAGACCGTGCGCACCGCCTGTCCGATCGCCTTGCGCGAACCGACGAGGACGACCAGCTTCTTCGCCCGGGTGACCGCCGTGTAGAGCAGGTTGCGCTGGAGCATCATCCAGGCGCCGGTGGTCACGGGGATCACCACCGCCGGGTACTCACTGCCCTGGGAGCGGTGGATGGTCACCGCGTAGGCGTGGGCCAGCTCGTCCAGCTCGTCGAACTCGTAGGCGACCTCCTCGTCCTCGTCGGTCAGCACCGTGAGCCGCTGGTCCACCGGGTCGAGCGAGGTGACGACGCCCACGGTGCCGTTGAAGACACCGTTGGTGCCCTTCTCGTAATTGTTGCGGATCTGGGTGACCTTGTCGCCGACGCGGAAGACCCGGCCGCCGAAGCGCTTCTCGGGCAGGTCGGGGCGGCCGGGGGTGACGGCCTGCTGGAGGAGGCCGTTGAGGGTGCCCGCGCCGGCGGGGCCGCGGTGCATCGGGGCGAGGACCTGCACGTCCCGGCGCGGATCGAGTCCGAACCTCGCCGGGATGCGCCGGGCCGCGACGTCCACCGTGAGCCGGCCGGCCTCCTCGGTGTCGTCCTCGACGAAGAGGAAGAAGTCCTTCATGCCGTCGGTGACCGGGTGCTGCCCGGCGTTGATCCGGTGGGCGTTGGTGACGACGCCGGACTGCTGGGCCTGGCGGAACACGCGCGTGAGCCGCACGGCGGGGATCGGGCCCCCGTCGGCCAGCAGGTCCCGGAGCACCTCACCGGCACCGACGCTGGGCAGCTGGTCGACATCGCCGACGAAGAGCAGGTGGGCCCCCGGCGGCACGGCCTTGACCAGCTTGTTGGCCAGGAGGAGGTCCAGCATGGAGGCCTCGTCCACGACGACGAGGTCGGCGTCGAGCGGGCGGTCCCGGTCGTAGGCGGCGTCGCCCCCGGGCTTCAGCTCCAGCAGGCGGTGGACGGTGGAGGCCTCGGCGCCGGTCAGCTCGGCGAGCCGCTTGGCGGCCCGCCCGGTCGGCGCGGCGAGCACGACCTTGGCCTTCTTGGCGCGGGCCAGCTCCACGATGGAGCGGACGGTGAAGGACTTGCCGCAGCCGGGGCCGCCGGTGAGGACGGCGACCTTCTCGGTGAGGGCCAGCTTGACGGCGGCTTCCTGCTCGGGGGCGAGGTCGGCGCCGGTCCTGCCCTTGAGCCAGCCGAGCGCCCGGTCCCAGGCGACGTCCCGGAACGACGGCATCCGGTCCTCGTCGGTACGCAGGAGGCGCAGCAGCTGGGCGGAGAGGGACAGCTCGGCGCGGTGGAAGGGGACGAGGTAGATCGCGGTGACGGGACCGCCGCCGTCCGGTCCCGGGACCTTCTCCCGTACGACGCCGGGGTCGCCGCCGTCCTCCGGGGGCTCCGCCAGCTCCGCGAGGCACTCGATGACCAGCCCGGTGTCGACCTGGAGCAGCTTGACCGCATCGGCGATCAGCTTCTCCTCGGGGAGATAGCAGTGGCCCTGGTCGGTGGACTGCGACAGCGCGTACTGAAGGCCCGCCTTGACCCGCTCCGGGCTGTCGTGCGGGATGCCGACGGACCGGGCGATCTTGTCGGCGGTGAGGAAGCCGATGCCCCAGACGTCGGCGGCCAGCCGGTAGGGCTGGTTCCTGACGACGGAGATCGAGGCGTCGCCGTACTTCTTGTAGATGCGCACGGCGATCGACGTCGACACCTCGACGGTCTGGAGGAACAGCATCACCTCCTTGATCGCCTTCTGCTCCTCCCAGGCGTCGGCGATCTTCTTCGTCCGCTTGGGTCCGAGGCCGGGGACCTCGATGAGCCGCTTCGGCTCCTCCTCGATGATCTTGAGGGTGTCCAGCCCGAAGTGCTGGGTGATGCGGTCGGCGAAGACCGGCCCGATGCCCTTGACCAGCCCCGATCCCAGGTAGCGCCGGATGCCCTGGACGGTGGCCGGCAGCACGGTGGTGTAGTTCTCCACGTGGAACTGCTTGCCGTACTGCGGGTGCGACCCCCAGCGTCCCTCCATCCGCAGGGACTCCCCGACCTGCGCGCCGAGCAGCGCCCCGACGACGGTGAGCAGGTCACCGGCGCCTCTGCCGGTGTCGACGCGGGCGACCGTGTAGCCGTTCTCCTCGTTGGCGTACGTGATGCGCTCGAGCACGCCTTCGAGGATGGCGAGCCGCCGTTCACCGGGGGCGGCGGGTGGCTGGTTGGGCATGATCCGACGGTACCGGCGGGGTGTGACAGCGGAACCGGCCGCTAGGAGTGCTTCGGCCAGACCACCGCCTGCGCGACGATGACCCGTTCACCGTCGAAGGTGACGGCGGGGCCTTCGTGGAGCTCGTAACCGAGCGCGAGCACTTCGCTCACCCGCCGGCAGAACGAGGCGTCGTCCGGTCCGGTCAGCACCCGGTAGGCGGGCAGTCCGTTCGGCGGGGTGCTCATGCGGAGGGTCCCGCGAGCGGGCCCCTCGCGGGGCTGCCGGTCTGCTTGAGGGCTTCGAGGAACGGGGTGAAGGCGGTGGCAGGGAAGGTGAGGGTGGCTCGGGTGGGGGCCTTGGAGTCGCGGACGGCTATGTGGGTGGGGGTGGCGGCGATCTCCAGGCAGTTGTTGCCGTCGCCGCCGCCGGAGTAGGAGGACTTGCGCCAGTGTTCGAGAGCGGTCACGGACCCTCACAGTTCCTTGGCCAGTGTCTGGATGAAGTCACGCGACCGAGCGGGATCGAGTGACACGCCTTCTACTCTACGGAAGAGCGTTCGAAAAACCCCAAGTTGAGCCTCGGAGTCGATGAAGCCGGTCCCGTGGGGCGCATCGCGTACGGCGGTGTCCAGCCTGGGCACAGCCCCACCTGCCAGCATCATGGGGCTCCAGGTTCCCCCGAAGCCGTCCAGGTCGAAGGGGATGACGCGCACGGTGATGTGGTCCGCTGCGGAGAGTTCCAGCACACGGGCCAGCTGGTCACGCGCCGTAGCCCGGTCTCCGACCCTGATACGCAACGCCGCTTCGTGAACCACGGCCTCGTACGGGACTGGCGCGGAGCCCTCAAGCACCTCCTTGCGTCGCATCCGATGGCGGACGCGCAACTCCAGCTCATCGTCGGGCAGTTCAGGGACCCTGGAGGCGAAGGCGGCGCGAGCATAGCTTTCCGTCTGAAGCAGGCCCGGAACGAACAGGAACTCCACATCCCAGCGGTACGTGGAGTGGTGCTCGAGTTCAGCGAGATCCAGGAAGGGCGTGGGCAGCAGCCCTCGGTACTCCTCCCACCAGCCACGCGTCCGGTCGGTCGCCATGGCCACGAGGGCGTCGATGAATTTCGCGTCCGTGCACGAGTAGTTCGCCGCGAGGCGACGCAACCGCTCTTCACTCACGCCCGCGAGCCCGGACTCGATATGGCTGATCTGCACCCGGCTCACCCCGAGCAGCGCCGCCGCCTCGACGGCGGTGAGTCCCGCCGCGTCCCGCAGCCTGCGCAGTTCGACGGCCAGACGCATCTGTCGTGCGGTGGGTTCGCGCCTCAAGACCATCGACGACTCCTCAGTTCAACGGGCTCCCGATGCAACCCGTTCGAGGGCAGATCAGGCAATCGGCTTGCTAGGTATGACATGTTAGCCCTACCGTCGGTGACGTGGCGCACACACAGCGCACCCGGCGTCCGGAAGCGCACCGCTCCGCCCTGCCACGACGGCTGCGGCAATGACACCGGACCACTCGCTCACCGCCAACTCCCCCCTCCACTTCGAGGAGTCCGCATGCCCGAAACCGAACACGAACCCTGGGAGTACTCCCTCTACATCCCCAACGACGTCCGCGCGGTCACCGTCTGCCGCCGCACCCTCCGCCTCATCCTCACCATGCACGGCCTGATCCGCCTCGCCGACACCGCAGAACTCCTCGCCACCGAACTGATCTCCAACGCCGTACGCCACACCAAAGGACCGGCGGCACTCCGCGTCCGCTGGTCGGGAACCGGCACCCTGCGCATCGGCGCCTGGGACGCCGACCCCTCACCCCCGGAACCCCCGCTCCCGCTCCAGCAGGCAGCGGAACTGGAAGAAGGCCGCGGCCTGGCCCTCGTGCGGGCCTGCGCCGACGTATGGGGCTGGCAACCCCTCGCCAGGGACGGCAACCGAGGCAAATACGTCTGGTGCGAGGTCGGCGCCGGCGCCGGAGCGCCGTTACCGGCCGCTTGACGGAGGGGTGACCGTCGGGGCCGCCCGGAAAGGCGGGTGGCCAACCGGCAAGGCCCCTCCCGTCGGCGGAGCAGTGGACCCGGGCTGCGGGGGCGCGATCGCACCTCGTCGGCACGCCGGGACGGCTCAGCGGCTGCCCGCCGGGCAGTGAGCCGGTCAATCGCGAGCCGTGACCAGGGAGGCTCTGACCCTTCTTTGCCTGGTCTGTGACGTTTGCCACCCGTCCTTTACACATGCATGGGCTGCGACCAAGATCAGCTTTGCCACCGGCGCTGACCACGCCGGTGAGGATCGATCGATTGCACATGGGGGAACGTTGCTTCGAGCAACCCTGCACCGAGGTCCACTCGCTGGACTCGCGGTGATGACAACGACAGCTCTGGTTGCGACCATCGCTCCGGCCGTTGCTGCTGATGGGCCGTCGCCCGGCTCCGTCGAGCAGGCCGCGGTAGTCGTGGAACGTGCTACAGGCACGGAAGACCTTGCTTCGTCTCACGAGCGGCCGAACGCCGCCGCGGAAGCGACGGTCGAGAATGACGCGCAGTCAGTCACCGTCACGGCTCCGATCAAGGCCACCGGCAGGGTGGAGGTGGGGAACACCGGCGGTGACCGTGTCTCTCTCACATTGGCCGGCGCCAAGGGCGTGAACGGGGTCAAGGCAGGCACCGGCACCGTGGTCTACCCTGAGGCCGCTTCCAGCGTGGACCTCGCCGTCCAGCCGACGCGCGACGGCTCCGTCCGGACGCTCGTCACACTCAAGAACAGCGCGGCCTCCACCAAGCACCGGTTCGAACTCGACCTCCCGGATGGGGCGTCACTGCGCCCTAAGGACGACGGCGGGTTCAACATCGTTGAGACTGGCGAGGGAGGAGAGGAGTCGGTCGCCGGCTCCATTGCCGCGCCTTGGGCGAAGGACGCACAAGGTCGGCCCGTGCCGACTCGCTACACGGCAGAAGGCAGTGCCCTCGTTCAGGAGATCGACACGACCCCGGACACTGCCTTCCCCGTGGTGGCCGACCCGAAGATCACCTTCGGCTGGGGCGTCTACATCAACATGTGGGGGCATGAACTCGGTGCGGCCGCGCTGGCCGTCGGCTTCGGAGTGGAAGTCGGGCTGGCCTACATCTGCGGCAAGGCGAAGCTCATACTCGGCACCGCCTGCGGCCTCGCCGTCGGCGGCAAAGTGCTCTTCCCGACGTACGCGGAGGTGAAGAAGCTCAAGCCCAAGAAGTGCTACCAGAACAAGTTCGGTTCCAAGCGCAAGTGGAAGATCGTCAGCGACAAGAACTGCAAGTACTGAGGGGCCATGAAAAACAACGTAGCGGCACTGGTAATTGCTGTCGTAAGCGTTCTCTGCGCGCTGGCGCTTCGCGCGGCCGACGCGCCTGTGTGGGCGTTCGTCCTGGTCGCAGCCGTCCTTGCCGCCTGCATCGGCGGAGTCGCCGTCCTCCGTCGCCGGGCGAACGGGTACCGGATGCGGTGACACGCCTGAAAGCGGTCACATCACCCGGGTGAGCGCCGAATGCCCTTCCACTGAAGGAGGCCGCCTCCACGCTGCGAAGTCACGCGGAGGTGGCTTCCTCAGACCCGATTCGAGGCCAGGGCGCCCCGCTCACGGGCCCCGGCATGTCAATCCGGTGATTGCGGCGGAAGTTCGATGTCCGACCAGGCACCGACCTCGCACTGTCCGTCCGCGTTGCTGCCCGTGGCGACGACCGTCCCGTCGGCGCGCAGGCCGAGGGTGTGTGTCGAGCCGGCCGCCACGGCGACGATGCCGCGCCAGCCGCCGACCCGGCACTGGCCGTGGCTGTCGTCCCCCGTCGCGAGGACCCGTCCGGACGCGGTGACGCCGACGGTGTGGTGGCTGCCCGCGCTGAGCGCCACCACCTCCTCCCACGCGTCGACCTCGCAGGCCCCGGTCGTCCGGTCTCCTGTCGCCACCGCCCGCCCGTCGGTCCGGAGGCCGACGGTGTGCAGGTAACCGGCTGAGACGGCGGCCAGGTCGTGCCACCCTTCGACGGCGCACTGCCCTCGTCGGTCGTTCCCCGCGGCCACCGCGGAACCGTCCGACCGGACGCCGACCGAGTGCCAGTCACCGCACGAGAGGCCGACCACCTCGCGCCAGGACCGCACGTCGCACTGTCCTTCCGAACTCCGGCCGGCCGCCAGCACGCGGCCGTCGGCGAGCAGCCCGAGCGTGCGGCGCCATCCCGCGGCCACGGCCGTGACGCCCCGCCATCCGGCGACGTCGCACTGCCCGTCGCCGTTCCACCCCGTCGCCACCACCGTGCCGTCCGACCGGAGCCCCACCGTGTGGGACCGGCCCGTGTTCCTCGCGGTGTGGACGTTGCCGACCGCGACGGCCACGACGTCGTGCCATCGTTCGACACGGCATTCGGCGGCTGCGGAATCGCCCACGGCGACAACGGTTCCGTCCCGGCGCAGCCCGACCGAGTGACGCCTTCCGGCGGCCAGCGCCGACGAGTTGACGAGCAATCCGCCTCCCAGTACTGGCCGCAGGGCCGCGAGTTCGCGACGCGGGCCCCCACCCTACGCCGGAAGGGGATCGGAGCGGGGCCCCTCGTCGTCGCCGGCGGATGACGGCGCACGGCACCGGCAGCCGCCTCGCCGGCAGGAGGTGCTCGTGCCTCGCGGTCACCGGCGATCCCGCGGTCACGATTGGGTCTCGGTCGCCCCCACCCCCTTGCCCGCAGCGCGTGTAATCGTTTCCAATCGAGCGCTGTAAACGTTTCCACGAGGAGGTGGAACCGCATGGCCGGCATCAAGGACGTCGCCGCCGAAGCGGGGGTCTCCGTCGCCACGGTCTCGCGCGTGCTCAACGGACACCCCGCCGTCAGCGACGCCGCACGCGCCCGGGTGCTCGCCGCCGTCGAGGCGCTGGCGTACCGGCCGAACGTCGTCGCCCGGTCGTTGCGGACGGATCAGACCCGCACCCTCGGGCTGGTCATCAGCGACGTGATGAACCCCTACTTCACCGAGCTGGCCCGGTCCGTCGAGGAAGAGGCACGTTCGCTCGGGTACAGCGTCATCATCGGCAACGCCGACGAGCGGCCCGATCTCCAGGACCACCACGTGACGACGCTGCTGGACCGGCGGATCGACGGGCTCCTCGTCTCCCCCACCGACGGCGGCTCCCCGCGGATGCTGGAGGCCGCGCGGGCCGGGACGCCGATGGTGTTCGTGGACCGGTGGATCCCCGGCGTCGACGTGCCCGTGGTGCGGGCCGACGGCAAGGACGCCGTACGGGATCTCGTCGCGCACCTGTACGGGCTCGGGCACCGGCGGCTGGCCATCATCGCGGGGCCGGCCGCCACCACCACCGGGCGGGAGCGGGTGGACGCCTTCCGGGAGGCCCTGGCGGCCCACGGCCTGACCCTCCCGGACGCCTACGTCGGCCAGGGCGACTTCCAGGCCGAGAGCGGGCGGCGGGTCACCGAGGGCTTCCTCGACCTGCCCGAGCCGCCCGAGGTCGTCTTCGCCGCCGACAACCTGATGGCGCTCGGCGCGCTGGACGCCGTACGCGCGCGTGGCCTGCGGGTCCCGGACGACCTCGCCCTGGCCGCGTTCGACGACATCCCGTGGTTCGTGCACACCGATCCGCCGGTCACCGCCATCGCCCAGCCCACGGGCGAGCTGGGGCGGGCCGCCGTGCGCGCCCTGGTCGACCGGATCGAGGGGCGGCCCGGCCGGTCCGTCACCCTCCCCGCCCGGCTCGTCGTACGCCGCTCGTGCGGCGCGCCCGCACAGGCCTCCCCTCCCCCGTCCCCCTCCCCCGTACGAAGGAGTACGTCGTGAGCAACCCGGACGAGTTGCTGCGCATCGAGGGCATCCGCAAGACCTTCCCCGGCGTGGTCGCGCTCGACGGCGTGGACTTCGCTCTGCGCCGGGGCGAGGTGCACGTGCTGCTCGGCGAGAACGGCGCCGGGAAGAGCACCCTGATCAAGATGCTCTCCGGCGCCCACACGCCCGACGCCGGGCGGATCCTCGTCGGCGGCGAAGAGGTGCGCATCCACGGAGCGCAGGACTCCGAGCGCCTCGGAATCGCCACCATCTACCAGGAGTTCAACCTCGTTCCCGATCTGACGGTCGCCGAGAACATCTTCCTCGGGCGGCAGCCGCGCCGGTTCGGCGTGATCGACCGGAAGCGGATGGACGCGGAGGCGGAGGTCCTGCTCCGGCGGGTCGGTGTCGACGTGTCGCCGCGCGCGCGGGTGCGGGAACTGGGGATCGCCCGGCTCCAGATGGTCGAGATCGCCAAGGCGCTCAGCCTGGACGCGCGCGTGCTCATCATGGACGAGCCGACCGCCGTGCTCACCTCCGAGGAGGTCGAGAAGCTGTTCGCGATCGTGCGGCGGCTGCGGGAGGACGGGGTCGGGATCGTCTTCATCACCCACCACCTGGAGGAGATCGCCGCGCTCGGGGACCGGGTCACCGTCATCCGGGACGGCAGGAGCGTCGGGCAGGTCCCGGCCTCGGCCCCCGAGGACGAGCTGGTACGGCTCATGGTGGGGCGGTCGATCGAGCAGCAGTACCCACGGGAGCGGGCCGACGCCGGCGAGGCGCTGCTGAAGGTCCAGGGCCTGACCCGGAACGGGGTCTTCCATGACGTGAGCTTCGAGGTGCGCGCCGGTGAGGTCGTCGGCGTCGCGGGCCTGGTCGGCGCCGGGCGGACGGAGGTCGTCCGTGCCGTGTTCGGCGCCGATCCGTACGACGAGGGCGCGGTGACCGTCGCCGGGACCCGGCTGCGGCGCCATGACGTCAACGCCGCCATGGCCGCCGGTGTCGGGCTGGTGCCCGAGGACCGCAAGGGCCAGGGGCTGGTGCTGGACGCCTCCGTCGAGGAGAACCTCGGGCTGGTCACCCTGAGGTCGGCCACCCGCGCGGGGCTCGTGGACCTCAAGGGGCAGCGGGCGGCCGCGGCCCGGATCGCCGAGCAGCTCGGTGTGCGGATGGCGGGCCTCGGCCAGCATGTGCGCACCCTGTCCGGCGGCAACCAGCAGAAGGTCGTCATCGGCAAGTGGCTCCTGGCCGACACCAAGGTTCTGATCCTCGACGAGCCGACGCGCGGCATCGACGTCGGCGCCAAGGTCGAGATCTACCAGCTGATCAACGAGCTGACGGCGGCCGGCGCCGCCGTGCTGATGATCTCCAGTGACCTGCCCGAGGTGCTCGGGATGAGCGACCGGGTCCTGGTGATGGCGCAGGGCCGGATCGCCGGCGAACTCACCGCCGAGGACGCCACCCAGGACGCCGTGATGGCGCTCGCCGTCAGCGCCCCCACCGGCAACGGAACCAGCAACGGAACGGAGGCCTCCCGTGGCCACTGACACGCTCAAGAGCAAGCCGGGCGCGCGGGGCGGCGCCACGGGCGGCCTGCGCCGCCTGCTGCTCGACAACGGCGCGCTGACCGCGCTGATCGTCCTGGTCGTCGCGATGTCGGCGCTGTCCGGCGACTTCCTCACCGCCGACAACCTGCTGAACGTCGGCGTCCAGGCCGCGGTGACCGCGATCCTCGCCTTCGGCGTCACCTTCGTCATCGTCTCGGCGGGCATCGACCTGTCGGTGGGTTCGGTCGCCGCGCTGTCGGCCACCGTGCTGGCCTGGAGCGCCACCGAGGCCGGGATACCGGTGCCGGTGGCGGTGCTGCTCGCGATCGTCACGGGCATCGCCTGCGGCCTGGTCAACGGCTTCCTCATCTCGTACGGGAAGCTGCCGCCGTTCATCGCGACGCTGGCCATGCTGTCGGTCGCGCGCGGTCTGTCGCTGGTGGTCTCGCAGGGCTCGCCGATCGCCTTCCCGGAGTCGGTCTCGCACCTCGGGGACACGCTGGGCGGCTGGCTGCCGGTGCCGGTGCTCGTGATGGTCGTCATGGGGCTGCTCACGGCGTTCGTGCTGGGACGGACGTACATCGGCCGCGCCATGTACGCGATCGGCGGCAACGAGGAGGCGGCGCGGCTGTCGGGGCTGCGGGTGAAGCGGCAGAAGCTCGCCGTCTACGCGTTCTCCGGGCTGTTCGCCGCCGCCGCGGGCATCGTGCTCGCCGCCCGGCTGTCCTCGGCGCAGCCGCAGGCCGCGCAGGGCTACGAGCTGGACGCCATCGCGGCCGTCGTCATCGGCGGTGCCTCGCTGGCGGGCGGCACCGGCCGCGCCTCGGGCACGCTGGTCGGCGCGCTGATCCTGGCGGTGCTGCGCAACGGCCTCAACCTGCTGTCGGTGTCGGCCTTCTGGCAGCAGGTCGTCATCGGTGTCGTCATCGCGCTGGCGGTGCTGCTGGACACGGTGCGGCGCAAGGCGGGGGCGACGACGCCCGCGGCGGGTGCGTCCGGCGGGGGCAGGGGCAGGCAGGCGCTGACGTATGTGATCGCGGCCGTGGTGGCGGTGGCGGTCGTCGGGGCGACCTCGCTGCTGCACAACGGTTCCCCGGCGGGGAAGACGCAGAAGGTCGGTCTGTCGCTGTCGACCCTCAACAACCCGTTCTTCGTGCAGATCCGGGCGGGCGCCGAGGAGCGCGCGAGGGAACTGGGGGTCGATCTGACGGTGACGGACGCGCAGAACGACGCCTCGCAGCAGGCCAACCAGTTGCAGAACTTCACCAGCGGCAGCCTGTCGTCGATCATCGTCAACCCGGTGGACTCCGACGCGGCCGGCCCGTCGGTGCGGGCGGCGAACAAGGCCGGTATCCCCGTCATCGCCGTCGACCGCGGCGTCAACCAGGCGGACACGGCCGCGCTGGTCGCCTCCGACAACGTCGAGGGCGGCGCGCAGGGGGCCAGGGCGCTGGCGGAGAAGCTCGGCGGCAAGGGCAGGATCGTCATCCTCCAGGGGCAGGCCGGGACCTCGGCCAGCCGGGAGCGCGGCGCCGGTTTCGCCGAGGGGCTGAAGGACTACCCGGGCATCGAGGTCGTCGCCGAGCAGCCCGCGGACTTCGACCGCACCAAGGGCCTGGACGTGATGACGAACCTGCTCCAGGCGCACCCCGACATCGACGGTGTCTTCGCGGAGAACGACGAGATGGCGCTCGGCGCGATCAAGGCGCTCGGCGCCAAGGCCGGGAAGTCGGTGCAGGTCGTCGGGTTCGACGGCACGCCGGACGGGCTGAAGGCGGTCCAGGAGGGCACGCTGTACGCGTCGGTGGCGCAGCAGCCGAAGGAGTTGGGCAGGATCGCGGTGGAGAACGCGCTGCGCGCGGCCGACGACGAGGAGACCGAGGAGACGGTGAAGGTGCCGGTGAAGGTGGTCACGCGGGAGAACGTGGCCGGTTTCGACGGCTGACACCGGCGTCACGCCGGGATGCGGGCGGGCGGTCACAGTGGACCGCCCGCTTCCGGTCATGATGACTGCGGTCACGAGGACCACGGTCGTCAGGGCCACGAGGGCCATGGGGCCGAGAGGGCCGCATGGGGCCACGAGGGTCATGAGCCCGCCGGAGGACAGCGGGAGAGTGGGGAGACAACCCATGTACGACTACGACCTGCTGGTCGTGGGGTCGGCCAACGCCGACCTGGTGATCGGTGTCGAGCGGCGCCCGGGGGCGGGCGAGACGGTGCTCGGCTCCGATCTGGCCGTCCACCCGGGCGGCAAGGGCGCCAACCAGGCGGTCGCCGCCGCCCGGCTCGGCGCCCGTACGGCGCTGCTGGCGCGGGTCGGGGACGACGACTACGGCCGGCTGCTGCTGGAGTCGCAGCGGTCGTCCGGGGTGGACACGGTGGGCGTGCTGGTCGGTGAGGTCCCGACGGGCGTCGCGCTGATCACGGTGGACCCGTCCGGGGACAACAGCATCGTGGTCTCGCCGGGTGCGAACGGCCGGCTGACGCCGGGGGACGTCAGCGCCGCCGCGAGTCTCTTCCACGCCTCGCGGGTGGTCTCCGTGCAGCTGGAGATCCCGATGGAGACGGTGGTGCAGGTGGTGCGGAGCCTGGCTCCGGGCAGCCGCTTCGTGCTGAACCCGTCCCCGCCGCGCGCCCTGCCGCGCGAGGTGATGGACGCCTGCGATCCGCTGATCGTCAACGAGCACGAGGCGCGGGTGCTGCTCGGCGGCTCCCTGGTGAGCGAGGAGCCCGAGGACTGGGCGCGCATCCTGCTGGCCAAGGGCCCGCGCTCGGTGGTCGTCACGCTGGGCGCCGAGGGGGCGCTGGTGGCGTCGGCGGAGGGCGTCACGCGGGTGCCTTCGGTGAAGGTGGACGCCGTGGACACCACGGGTGCGGGCGACGCGTTCACGGCGGCTCTGGCCTGGCGGCTGGGCACCGGCGCGTCCCTCGCCGAGGCGGCGGCGTACGCGGCCCGCGTCGGGGCGGCGGCGGTGACGAAGGCGGGGGCGCAGGAGTCGTACCCGACGGCGGCGGAGGTCGAGGCGCTGTGAGCGGGACGGCCACGGTGCGGGAGGTCCGATGAAGAAGTCCGGCGTCCTGAACCGCCACCTGGCCGGCGCCCTGGCCGAACTGGGCCACGGCGACGGGGTCCTGGTCTGCGACGCGGGCATGCCCGTACCGGACGGACCGCGCCTGGTGGACCTGGCGTTCCGGGCCGGAGTGCCGTCCTTCGCCGAGGTGCTGGACGGCCTGCTGGCCGAGCTGGTCACCGAGGGCGCGACGGCGGCGGCGGAGATCCACCGGGCCAACCCCGAGACCGCGGCCCTGCTGGCCGACCGCTTCCCGGGGGAGGCCCTCGGGCTGGTCCCGCACGAACGCCTCAAGCACCTCTCGGCGACCGCCCGCCTGATCGTCCGCACCGGCGAGGCCCGCCCCTACGCCAACGTCCTGCTGCGCTGCGGGGTCTTCTTCTGACCCGCGCCACACCCCGGACGGCTTCGAGGGGGCCAGGCCACCGACCCGACCCCCTCGGGGTTCCCCTCCCCACCAGGACCCTCGCGATCCCCCCCGGGTCCCCCCCACCGAGGTGTCCTGACGCCTAGTACGACCGGCGGGGCGGGGGGAGGGTTGCACGGCTCGGCGATGATTCTTTGCGCCGGGTTGCACGGGCCCCGCTGAGCCGACTCATAGGATCATGTGTCAGGGGTGGGCCATCCCAGCCGCTGCGCCGCTGATGAGTCGAGAACGGGGGAACATCATGGGGACGCCCAGTACGCCCACTGGCCAAGGTGGTAAACCCGACCTGCGTGCCTCCAGCACGAGCCTCACCAAGCTCGCCGACGACCTCGACGACATGCAAGATCACTTGGAAAAGCAGATCAAGCGTATGGACGCCGTCGTGGACCGCATCGAGGCGGGCTGGCGCGGCCCGGCTGCCTCAACGTACCGGGCTTTTCACCGAGCAGCGGCCGAAGACGCCGTGCGCATCCGTGAAGTGATGCAGCACCTTGAGCAAGCCGTGCGTCTGAGCCGAGACGGTTTCACCCAGCGCGACCTGGATGTGCTCGCCCAACTGATGCAGATCCAAGTGGACGTCGACAGTGAAGTCGACAGGCTCTCCACACCGAATCCAGCTGATGACCCGGGAGCTGCACCAGTTCGGCATCGAAGCAGCCTCGATTCGTTCTGACGGCCCAAGTCGCTCGAAATATCCGCAGACGCGGTTCCACTGACGTACGGGGAATCACATGCCAGGTGAGAATACTGCCGATGACCACATAGCCGTTTCCTTCGCCACCCTTCACGAACTCGCCTTGGAGTTGGAGGACATACTCAAGAAGCTAAGCGGCAAGCTGGACGACCTTTACGATCGTGTCGTGCCCGTCGTCCTGTCATGGGAAGGTGAGGCCCGTGAGGTATTTGTCGACAAGCTCGATGAATGGGACCGGTCGGCGCAGGACCTACAGGCGGCACAGAAGTGGCTGCACGAGGTGGTCACTACGGGGCAGACGAACTACGCGGCAGCACACCAGGCCGTACTTCGCGGCTGGGGAGCGGCCTGATGGCCACCCCCAGCGTTCCGGAAGGGATCGTCGACGTCACCCCCTCCGTCCTGTACGGGGTTTCAACAACCGTGGCGGACCAACAGGACCAACTGCACCGCGGCATCAAAGCATTCCTGGACGAACTGGCACGTTACCCGGACGGCGGCGGCAGGGGCACGGCCGTCTCCGATTTCACCACCGCTTACAAGGACGTGGGCGAGCGGTTTCTGGACGTCTGGGCCAAGTCGGTGGTCAGTGTAGGCGGGGCCGCGGTCGGTTTCACGACCACGGGAAACAACTATGCGGTAGCCGATGCCGCCACCAACCCCTCCCCCACCGCCAAGCCACACACTCAGCCAGCCCCGGCTGTCATCAAGAGCCCTCCCGCTTACGGTCCCATCACCGACTTCAAGTGGGGCGACTTCGATGACGGTCAAGACTTTGTGCAGCGTGCATTGGAAGGCGTGGAGGCCGTTGTACTGACAGTGATGCGGCCGCTCCTGGAAGACGCGTGCCGTTGGGGCAAAGCGGCGGAGATTCTGCCTCTACCGAACCATCACCGGCTCAAGTCCGTTTCCGAAGCCTGGCGCATGCCGCAGCGGACGCTGTCCTGGGTCGAGACCACGTTGACACATCAGTTGACGCGCATCACCTACCAGAGCAACAGCGAGTGGTATGGCGCCATGCGCACCTTCCTCAGCACTCTGTGGGGCACTTCAGCTTGGGGAAAGGACCGGCATGGCTACAACTGGGCGAACGACACTGCCGGCAACCGGGGGGCGAACCATCCCGTATTTGCGGTTCTCTTCGAAACCTGTGAAGTCATGGTCGACGCCGTCGATAACTTTGCAAAGGCCGCCGAAGACGTCCGCGAGGATCTTCATCGGATCTACCGCAAAGCGGTCCTGGATACGCTGCCCCAGATCGACATCAGCGATGGTGTGGATCTCAAGGACGTCAAGAACCTGGGCAAAGGACTTCTGAGACTCGGCAAGAGCGCGGTCACTGACCTCTCGTCCGGAATCGTACTGAATCTCGACGAAGAGGCCATGAACAATGCCGTCACGGCATACAACAACAGAATCGATCGGCAAACACTCCGGGTCAAAGGTCTTCGGGACGCACTGGACGAGGCCTATGACAGTGCACCGACGTTCGATGCAGAGTCAGCCCGGGCGGAAGCGTTCGGTGCGCGAGCGTTGACGGACTTCAAAGGGAACCCGCTATACACTGTCCCAGGAGACGATGAAGCAAGGCACAAATACCCAGTAGATCTGGCAAACCAAGAGGGCAGGCTGGGTGCTCACGTCATCGACAAGCACGTAGGAAAGACAGACGAGCAACTGGCGCAGCGACTACGCGACCAGGCGAGACTCTACCAAGACGGCATCACCAGGCCAATTGCTGTATCCACGTTCCACAGGCTTGAAGACGCCCAGCGCTACACGCAAGCGGTTCTTGACGACCCGGGCAACCAACGCAAGATCGAAAGATGGCTGAGCAGGAACCCAACCCAGCCCAACCAAACAAGAAACATCGGTCTCGACTTCAATCATCCTGTAGGCCGCTCTTGGACGCGAGGGGACTCTCATGCGCACGACTCCGATATGGTGCTGGTGACTCTTCGCCCCGCTCCTGGAGACCGACCTCCATACGTCGTCCTCACAGCGATGCCCAGTGACAAGCTACCGCCAACCTGACGAGGAAATCCTGTGCACCAAGAGCCTGCTCTCGATGCTGCTTCCTGGAAGTCAGCAGTGCTTGACCTTTTCGGTGGAGGCTGGTCCTTTGCAGCCGTGGGGCCAAGAAGCCGCGAAGACTGGCTCCTTGACGTAGCTGCGGTCATGGCCGTACGGACCACTGACCCGCGGCATTGGCTATCCGTCAACTATGCGCCCGAGATCAACGAGAACCGCAGTGGCATCGGGGCCCCCTTCATGCCGTGGAACGCCGACCAGCTGGCGAGCTCGCTGTACGGAGTTGAAAGAGAACCAGCCAGCCAACTGCTTGTGGCTCTCAAGGGCGAGTGGTATCAAGCTTCTGAAATTCCCGACTTCGAGCAGCGGAAAGATGCCCTCATCAGCAGCTCCCGGAAGATCCTCTCTCGGTTCGGACCGGACGGCCGATTCTTCACTAACGCGTCAGACGCCCAAGACAACCCGAAAGCCGATCTGCTGAACCCGAGCGCGGAGTGGGCCTGTCTCTCTGTGTACACCACCGACTGTGGCCTCGTCGCTGTTTCGGACACTGAGGTCGGCGTCTTCTGGGCGTTCTGGGAAGACTGAAGGGACCTCGGGTTGTCATTTTCAACCCTGCCTGTACCCGCCGAGTGAGCGAGCGATGCAAATTATCGAACTACCCGCATGCGCCAGGCAGCACTTCGACGAGCGTAAGACGTTTATCGCGATTTCGAGCCGACATCATGATGACTGGTCCACGGATGTGTCCCGGTCAGCCAGTTCCACACCTGCGCTACGGAATGCAAGCGCTGCAAATATCAGAAGCAGTGTTCTGGAGGTTTCCCGTAAGGGCGCTTTTGATCTCGCAAAGCTCATCTCCGCGGGCTCTCTGCTCTATGGGCATCAGGATTCACTCAGCACTCCGGATGCCACGCGTGACGACTGCTTGCGAAGGGTGCTCGACTCGCTGGGTGATAATGCCAAGTACTTCACCAACCACGGCGAAGCCGAGGAGGGCGACGAGGCCGACTTTTTGGCCTCGTCCTTTTACGTCAACACGCTCGCTGAAACAACCATCGACGTCTGCCTCATCGGAGTTTCAGACTCTTGTGTTCTGATTCTGTGGCGGTTCGAGGACGATTGACATACCGAAAGGATCCCCAACGTGCGCACCCGCTCCGCCACCTACCCCGACCGAGAAACCGCCCAGTGGGCGACTCAGCAGGTCGTCACTGCCAATGAGCAGGTCATTCATCGCTGGCTGGCTCAGTCCACACGGTCACGGCTGACCATCGAGGCCTCCTGGCCCTCCCGTTCCGAACCCGTGGGGCGTGTGCTGCTCCAGGCGATGATGCTGGCCGGGCGGGAACCCGTGGACGTACGTGCGGCCCGGGTGATCCTCAAGCGGGACGCCGACCAGCCCCACGGCTTCGCCGTGCACGCCACCTTCCCCGTCTACCTGTAGAAGCCGGATCACCATGCCTCTGCCTCCCATCGACCACGACCGCCGCTACGGCGAGCTGGACCAGGTGATCCGCGCCTACCTCGGACAACCTGCCGACGACACCGCGGAACACGCCGGGCCGGCCCTGACCGCCTATCTGCGGCACACCTGGCACACCCGGCCATGGGCCCTGGCCATCGCCGAGCGGCAGCTCCGCGACTATGCCGAGCACCCGCCGGGTCGGCTGCGGCTGAAGCTCGGCGAGTTCTACGACGTTGCCGACGTCGGCCTCGGCGACCGCGAGATCCAGCAGTGGCTGCGCTGTCTGGCCGATCACATCAGGCGATCCGTCGAGCAGGGCGAGGTGCCACCCCCGGCCACGCCGGCCACCCACTGGGAGTGGCATGCCCGCTTCCCTGAGACCGGGCAGTTCCTGGGAGGCTGGTTCTCCCAGGACATGCCGGACGAGTTCGCCGGCCACGACGAAGCCGTCGAGGACTACCGCTCCTCCACCGCGCCACAGCTCGTGGCACGCCTCGTGGGCGAGCTGCGCGAACTGCTTGCACTGGGGCTGGACGAACCGGGCTACGCCCTCGCCGTCGCGGAGCTGGGCATGGAGGTCGACCCGCCGGCGCCGTACGCCCCGGGCGCGTGGCTGGAGCTGGTGGCCCACCGGCTCGGCACGCCACCGGCCCAGTACACGCCCGGAGCGTAGGGGCACGGAGTCGGCGGGGTGGGGACGCATCGGCACCCCCACCCATCGACGGGCTACACCGCGTGCGTCAGGAACCGCTCCGCCGTCTCCGACAGCACCTCGCGGCCGTCGCGGGACCACAGGTTCTCGTTGAACAGTTCCACCTCGATCGGGCCCGTGTAGCCGGCCGACTCCGTGTGTCCGCGCCATTCGCGCAGGTCGATCGCGCCGTCGCCGAGCTGGCCGCGGCCGTTGAGGACGCCCTCGGGGAGGGGGGTCGTCCAGTCGGCGAGCTGGAAGGTGTGGATGCGGTTCTGGGCGCCCGCGCGGGCGATCTGGGCGGGGGCCTGGTCGTCCCACCAGATGTGGTAGGTGTCCACGGTGACGCCGACCTGGTCGGCCGGGAAGCGTTCGGCCAGGTCGAGGGCCTGGGCGAGGGTGGAGACCACGCAGCGGTCGGCCGCGAACATGGGGTGCAGCGGCTCGATGGCCAGGCGGACGCCGCGCTCGGCGGCGTAGGGGCCGAGGACGGCGAGGGCGTCGGCGATGCGTTCGCGGGCCCCGTGCAGGTCCTTGCTGCCGGGAGGGAGGCCGCCGCAGACCAGGACCAGGGTGTCGGTGCCGAGGGTGGCGGCCTCGTCGATCGCGGCGTGGTTGTCGCCGAGCGCCTCGGCCCGCGGGACCGGGTCGATGTCGGTGAGGAAGCCGCCCCGGCACAGGGTGGTGACGGTCAGGCCCGCGTCGCGCATCAGCTTGGCCGTCGCCTCGACGCCGTACGCCTGGACCGGTTCGCGCCACAGGCCCACGTTGCGCACGCCGAGCGCCGTGCAGGCGTCGGCGAGTTCGGGCAGCGACAGCTGCTTGACGGTCATCTGGTTGATGCTGAACCGCTCGAGATCGGTCACTGGTCCACTCCGTGCAGGGCCAAAAGGGTGCGCATCCGGTCCTCCGCCCGTTTCGGGTCCGGGAACAGGCCGAGGCCGTCGGCGAGTTCGTAGGCGCGGGCCAGGTGCGGCAGGGAACGGGCCGACTGGAGGCCGCCGACCATGGTGAAGTGGCTCTGGTGGCCGGCCAGCCAGGCCAGGAGGACCACGCCCGTCTTGTAGTAGCGGGTGGGGGGCTGGAAGAGGTGGCGGGAGAGGGCGACCGTGGGGTCGAGCAGGGCGCGGAAGCCCTGGACGTCCCCGGTGTCCAGGGTCCGTACCGCCTCGGCGGCCAGCGGGCCCAGCGGGTCGAAGATGCCCAGCAGGGCGTGGCTGAAGCCCTGCTCGTCACCGGCGATCAGCTCGGGGTAGTGGAAGTCGTCACCGGTGTAGCAGCGCACGCCCTTCGGCAGGCGCCGGCGCAGGTCGACCTCGCGCCCGGCGTCCAGCAGCGACACCTTGATGCCGTCCACCTTGTCCGGGTGCGCGGCGATGACCTCGAGGAACACCTCCGTCGCCGCGTCCAGGTCGGACGATCCCCAGTAACCCTCCAGGGCCGGGTCGAACATCGGGCCGAGCCAGTGCAGGATCACCGGTTCGGCGGCCTGGCGCAGCAGGTGGCCGTAGACGTCCAGGTAGTCCTCGGGGCCGCGGGCGCCGGCGGCCAGGGCGCGGGAGGCCATCAGGATGGCCTGGGCGCCAGCCTCCTCGACCACCGCGAGCTGCTCCTCGTAGGCCGCCCGGACCTCGGCGGGGGTGCCCGCGCTCAGCTGGTCGGTGCCGACGCCGCAGGCGATCCGGCCGCCCACCGACCTGGCCTCGGCGGTGGAGCGGCGGATCAGCTCGGCCGCGCCGGCCCAGTCCAGGCCCATGCCGCGCTGGGCGGTGTCCATGGCCTCGGCGACCCCGAGCCCGTGCGACCACAGGTGGCGGCGGAAGGCGAGGGTGGCGTCCCAGTCGACGGCGGCGGGCGAGTCGGGCGAGACGTCCGCGTAGGGGTCGGCGACGACGTGCGCCGCGGAGAAGACCGTACGGGAGGTGAAAGCGCTTCCCGGGCCGAGGGTGAGGGGGTCGGTGCGGGGTTCGTAGGCGCGCAGGGTGCCGTCGGGGTTCGGCAGGTGGAGGGTCACGGCGTGATCTCCGGTACGTCGATCCGGCGGCCCTCGGCCGAGGACCTCAGCCCCAGTTCGGCGAGTTGGACGCCGCGGGCGCCGGCCAGCAGGTCCCAGTGGTAGGGCGCGTCGGCGTGGACGTGCTTGAGGAACAGCTCCCACTGGGCCTTGAAGCCGTTGTCGAACTCCTGGTTGTCGGGGACCTCCTGCCACTGGTCGCGGAAGGAGTAGGTGGCCGGGATGTCCGGGTTCCACACCGGCTTGGGCGTGGCGGAGCGGTGCTGGACCCGGCAGTTGCGCAGTCCGGCGACGGCCGAGCCCTCGGTGCCGTCGACCTGGAACTCGACCAGTTCGTCGCGGTTGACGCGCACCGCCCAGGAGGAGTTGATCTGGGCGATCGCTCCGCCGTCGAGTTCGAAGACGCCGTAGGCGGCGTCGTCGGCGGTGGCGTCGTAGGGCTTGCCGTTCTCGTCCCAGCGCTGCGGGATGTGGGTGGCGGTGAGCGCCTGCACGGACTTCACGCGGCCGAACAGCTCGTGCAGGACGTACTCCCAGTGCGGGAACATGTCGACGACGATGCCGCCGCCGTCCTCCGCGCGGTAGTTCCAGGACGGGCGCTGGGCCTCTTGCCAGTCGCCCTCGAAGACCCAGTAGCCGAACTCGCCGCGCACGGACAGGATGCGGCCGAAGAAGCCGCCGTCGATGAGCCGCTTGAGCTTGAGCAGGCCCGGCAGGAACAGCTTGTCCTGGACGACGCCGTGCTTGACGCCGGCCGCGTTCGCCAGCCGGGCCAGCTCCAGGGCGCCGTCGAGGCCGGTGGCGGTCGGCTTCTCGGTGTAGATGTGCTTGCCCGCGGCGATCGCCTTGCGGATCGCTTCCTCGCGGGCGGAGGTCACCTGTGCGTCGAAGTAGATCTCGACGCTCTCGTCGGCGAGGACCGCGTCCAGGTCCGTCGAGACGTGCTCCAGTCCGTGGCGCTCGGCCAGCACGCGCAGCGCGTGCTCGCGGCGGCCGACGAGGACCGGTTCGGGCCACAGCACGGTGCCGTCGCCGAGGTCGAGTCCGCCCTGTTCGCGCAGGGCGAGGATGGAGCGGACCAGGTGCTGGCGGTAGCCCATGCGCCCGGTGACGCCGTTCATGGCGATACGCACCGTCTTGCGTGTCACGTCGTTCCCTTCGTACGTGTCGTACGCGGTCCGCGCGCGCAGCGGCCCGGCGTCGGCCGGTCTGACTGGTGAGCGCGGCAGCAAGCGCTTTCTATCTGTGATGAAGCTAGCCTGTGGGCCGTGGTCTGGACAAGACTGCGGCGGGGGGCGAGTTGTTCGAGGGGGCGAACAAAGGCGGTCGGCGGTCGTAAGGTCCCCCTGTGGGCGACGAGGGCGCGACCGCGTACGACGAGACGCGCGACCGGAGGACGAGGACATGACGGTGACCCTGGCGGACGTGGCGGCCCGCGCGCAGGTGTCCCCCGCGACGGTGTCGCGCGTGCTGAACGGGAACTACCCCGTGGCCGCGTCCACCCGTGAGCGGGTGCTGAAGGCGGTCGACGAGCTGGACTACGTGCTCAACGGACCGGCGAGCGCGCTGGCCGCCGCGACCTCCGACCTGGTCGGCATCCTGGTCAACGACATCGCCGACCCGTTCTTCGGGATCATGGCCGGCGCGATCCAGTCGGAGATCGGCGGTCCGGGCGGCAGAGCCGGCGGGGAGCGGCTCGCGGTGGTCTGCAACACCGGCGGCTCCCCGGAGCGCGAGCTGACCTACCTCACGCTCCTCCAGCGGCAGCGGGCGGCGGCCGTGGTGCTGACCGGCGGCGCCGTGGAGGACGCGCCGCACCAGGCGGCCGTGGCGGCGAAGCTGCGCAAGCTCGCGGACGCCGGGACGCGGGTGGTGCTGTGCGGCCGGCCGCCGGCGCCGGAGACCGGGGCGGTGGCGCTGACCTTCGACAACCGCGGGGGCGGCCAGGCGCTGACCGAGCACCTGATCGGCCTCGGCCACCGCCGCCTGGGCTACATCGCCGGCCCCGAGGAGCGCACGACGACCCGGCACCGCCTGGAGGGCCACCGCGCCGCGCTCGCCGCCCACGGCCTGGCGGACGAGCCGCAGCGCACGGTCCACGGCCGCTACGACCGGCAGTCCGGCTACGAGGCGACGCTCGAACTCCTGCGCAGGGACCCGACGCTGACCGCGGTCGTGGCCGCGAACGACTCCGTCGCCCTGGGCGCGTGCGCCGCACTGCGCGACTCGGGGCTGCGCATCCCCTCGGACGTGTCCGTCGCCGGCTTCGACGACCTGCCGTTCAGCATCGACGCGGTGCCCGCCCTGACGACGGTGCGCCTGCCGCTCGCCGAGGCGGGAGCGCGCGCGGGGCGCATCGCGATGGCACGCGAGGAACCGCCGCCCGGGGGGATCGCCACGGTGCGGGGCGAGCTGATGGTGCGGGGGTCGTCGGCGGCACCGCGGGCCGACGCCTGACCCTCGGTCGCGGGGCCCGGCGGCGCCACGGGCCGGCTGCCGCGCCGCGGTCACGGGGGCCGTCGCAGCGGCACGCGCCGACGCCCACGGCACGGACACGGGACCCGCCGACAGCAACACGCGCCGCCACCCACGCCACGGACACGTGACCTGCCGGCACCACCACGCGCCGCCAGCTGACCCGCGGTCGCGGTGCTCGTCGGTAGCACCACGCGCCGACACCCACGCCACAGACACGAGCCCCGCCGGCACCACCACGCACCGACACCTGACCCGCGGCCGCGCGGCTCGTCAGCGGCCCCACGCGCCGACGCTCGCGCCGAGAACGCGAGGGCCCGTCGGCGGCACCGCGGGCCTCCGCCTGACCCGCGGACGCAGGGCGTGACACCCGAGTGAGCCGCGCCCCAGCGGGTAGTGTCCGACGACATGAAGCTGGCGTTCTCCACCCTTGGTGTCCCCGGCCTGCCCCCGACCGACGTCCTGGGGCTCGCGACCGCCCACGGCTACCACGGCGTCGAACTGCGCGCCCACCCCGAGGAGCCGGTCAACCCCGGCCTGGCCCCGGGCGAACGGGCCGACGTGGCCGAGCGGTTCCGTTCCGCCGGCGTCGAGATCCTCTGCGTCGCCGGTTACGCCCGGGTCGCCGCGCCCGGCGACGACGAGCCGGTGCTCGACGAGATCCGCGCCCTCCTCGGCCTGGCCCGCGACCTGGGCGCGCCGTACGTCCGGGTCTTCCCCGGCGGCGGGGAGCAGAGCCCCGACGAGGCCGACACGATCGCCGCCCGCCGGCTGGGCACGGCCGCCGAGGACGCCACCGAGGCGGGCGTGCGCATCCTGCTGGAGACGCACGACTCGCACCGCACCGGCGCCGACGCGATGCGCGTCCTCGGCCTGGTCGGCCACCGCCGGGTGGGCGCGCTCTGGGACGTCATGCACACCTGGCTCGGCGGCGAGCAGCCCAACGAGTCCTTCGCCGCCCTCTCCCCGCACCTCGGCTACGTCCAGGTCAAGGACATCGCCTCCGCCGAGGACACCACGCCGCTCGCCCTGGGTGCGGGCGTGCTGCCGCTGGCCGAGTGCGTGGAGGTGCTGTCCCGGCACGGCTGGGACGGCTGGTTGTGCTGGGAGTACGAGAAGCGCTGGTACGAGACCGCCGCCCCGCTCCCCGACCTGCTGGCCGGGGGGCGGGAGCACCTCACGCGGCTGCTCAGCGAGTCGGCCTGACCGGGTCCCGGGTCACTCCCGGGCGGGACGGCGGGCGGCCCGCGTCCGCCGGGCCGGTCCGGACGTCGCTGATCACGTACGTCCCGGGGCCCGGGTGCGGGGCCCGCGGGGCGGGCCCCTGCGGTCGCGGCCTCGGGACGCCGCCGGCCGCAGCGGACGGTGTGCCCGGCGGCGCCGGGGCGTCCGCGTCGTCGCCGGGTGCGGTCCGCTCCGCGGTCTCGGGGGCCCCCTCCGGTGCGGTCGGCCGCAACCGGTGGCGCGGCGCCGTGCGGCGGGGCGGCCGGGTCAGGGTGATCTGGCGTACGAGCTGCTGGAAGCAGGCCAGGGACGCGAGGCCCGGCAAGGCCGCCGCCGCGATGTCGGTGGCGGTCCTGGGCGCCTGGGCGACGCACAGGAGCATGCCGATCACCGAGAAGGCCAGCACCACGCACCACGAGTGCGTCGCACGGCGCTGGTAGAGGGCGGCCCGCAGCACGGACAGCGAGGCCACGAGCCACGGCCCGAAGACCAGCAGGGGCCACCAGGCCACGGCACCCACCTGGAGCCGGGACTCGGCGACGGCGCGCAGCGGGTCATAGGCGACCGTGGCGCTGAACAGGCTCACCGCCGAGGCGCCGACGGCGACGAGCGCGGCGAAGACCCGGCCGACGGCCCGGACCACGCCCACCCGGCGGCGCTGGCGCACCTTGCGATGGCTGCGAGCGGCCTCCCTCAGCGGCGGCAGCTCCGCGGTGATCTCCTGGAGCACCCCCATGGGGCTGCCGGGGGCCGGGGCCGCGACCGAGACCTCGTCACGCGGCGGGGGGATCCGTGGGCCCTCGTGCTCCATCGCGTCCCGGAGCATGAAGGCCAGTTCTTCGGCCGGGTCCCACAGCGGGTCCGGGGGCACCAGGGGCACCGGGTCCTCCTCGGCGGGTGCGCGATGCCGCCCGGTTCCCGCCGCGCCGGTCCCGCCATAGGGGCCGGGATACTCCGGGGAATTCTCCATGTATCCGTCGTACACAAGGTGACCCGATCACTCGGCTCCGGGGAAGGCGGTCCATGAGTCCGTCTCGCCCCACCGCCGAGTGGCCTCCGCCTGAAGGTCGCCCATGACGTCCAGGAAATCCCGCAGAATATTTTCCGTTTCCATGAGCGTAATGAGGCGTCCGTCTTTTGTGAGGGCCCCTCTCATCGCGCCCGTGGACTGCTTCGGCGCCGGAATGTACACATAGGGCCCCGCCGGGACCGCCCGCGCTGTGGTCACTTTCTCCCGCCCGAAGTTCCGGGGGCGCATTTTTCCCCAGCCGCCATGGTCATATCCCGACTAACGCGGCCCAGATCCCGCAGATGCGCGGCAATCGAGTGAAGGGTTTTGCGGACAAATAGTTTCAGCGGGGCGCACCGAAGACGGTAGGAAAGGCCGCTGATCCATTTCTCCGCGGGTTGTGCGCCGGGCGCGGAAAGGGCGCCGCCGGCGCCGTGGCCGTACGCCCCGGCCGGGGAACCGGGTCCCGCCTTTGCACGTCCAAGCACGGTCCGCCGGACGAGTCCCGTGGTGCGGTGTCGGCCTCGCTGCTGGCTGCGATCGCTGACCACCCTCTCCGCCGTACCGCGGCCGGCGGCACGCCGCCATCGGCGCGCACCCCTCCCACAGCGCCGGTGGCGGCACCGCGCGGCTCCTGTGCGCTCCCTTGACTGGCAGAAACTTCCCGGATATTGGTGACTCCTCGGAAGTTTCCTTCAACCCGGCCCCGGCCGGCCGCCGACCCGGCCCCGCCCCGTCCCAGCACGCTCCCGCACGTATCCAGCCAGCCTCCCCTCCGGAAGGAGCGCACGTGCACGACAGCAGCACGGGAAGCACAGGAAGCACCGCCCAGCCCTCCAGACGCGCCGTCCTCGCCGCCACCGCGGGCCTCACCGCCGCCGTGACGGCCGCCGGCACCGTCACCGCGCACGCCGGCCCCGGCCGGCCCGACGACGACCGGCTCCGCGCCCTCATCTCCCGGATGACCCTGGAGGAGAAGGTCGGACAGCTCTTCGTCATGCGGGTCTACGGGCACTCCGCCACCGCGCCCGACCAGGCCGACGTCGACGCCAACCTCCGGGAGATCGGCGTCCGCACCGCCGCGGAACTGATCGCCAGGTACCGGGTCGGCGGCATCATCTACTTCGCCTGGGCGCACAACACCCGCGACCCGCACCAGATCGCCGACCTGTCCAACGGCATCCAGAAGGCCTCCCTGGAGCTGCCGCGCGGGCTGCCCGTGCTGATCTCCACCGACCAGGAGCACGGGATAGTGGCCCGCGTGGGCCGGCCGGCGACGCTCTTCCCCGGCGCCATGGCGATCGGCGCCGGCGGCTCGCGGTCCGACGCCCGCACCCTCGGCCGGATCGCGGGCGCCGAACTGCACGCCATGGGCATCCGGCAGGACTACTCCCCCGTCGCCGACGTGAACGTCAACCCGGCCAACCCGGTGATCGGCGTGCGCTCCTTCGGCGCCGACCCGCGGGCCGTCGCCGGGCTGGTGGCCGCCGAAGTGACGGGTTATCAGCGCTCCGGCGTCGCCGCCTGCGCCAAGCACTTCCCCGGGCACGGGGACACCGCCACCGACAGCCACACCGGGTTCCCGGTCATCACCCACAGCCGGCAGCAGTGGGAGGAGCTGGACGCGCCGCCGTTCCGGGCGGCGATCGAGGCGGGCATCGACTCGATCATGACCGCGCACCTGATGGTCCCGGCGCTGGACGACTCCGGCGACCCGGCCACCCTCTCCCGGCCCATCCTCACCGGCATCCTGCGCGAGGAGCTGGGTTACGACGGGGTGGTGGTCACCGACTCCCTCGGCATGCAGGGCGTGCGGACCAAGTACGGCGACGACCGGGTGCCGGTGCTGGCGCTGAAGGCGGGCGTGGACCAGCTGCTCAACCCGCCGGACCTGGACCTCGCCTGGAACGCGGTCCGCACGGCCGTCCGCGAGGGCGAGCTGACCGAGGAACGGCTCGACGAATCGATCCTGCGGGTGCTGCGGCTCAAGGCGAAACTGGGGCTGTTCTCGGACGCGTACACCTCCTCCCGGGACGTGGACCGCACCGTCGGCACCCGCGGGCACCTCGCGGCGGCCGACCGGATCGCCGAGCGGACCACGACGCTGCTGGTGAACGAGGGGCGGCTGCTGCCGCTGTCGAGGCGCCGGACGCCGAACCTCCTCGTGGTGGGCGCCGACCCGGCCTCGCCGTCGGGCACGACCGGGCCGCCGACCGGAGTGCTCGCCGCCGCCCTGACCGAGCAGGGCTTCACGGCCACCGCCCTGTCCACCGGCATCTCCCCGTCCGCGGCCGCCGTCGACGCGGCCGTCGCGGCGGCCCAGGACGCCGACGCCGTCGTGGTCGCCACGTACAACGTCACCGCGCGCAGCAGCCAGCGGACGCTGGTCGAGCGGCTGCTGGCGACCGGACGGCCGGTCGTCGCGGTGGCGATCCGCAACCCCTACGACGTCGCCCAGCTGCCCGGCGTGCCCGCCTGCCTCGCCGCCTACTCCTGGACGGACGTCGAGGTGCGGGCGGCGGCCAGGGTGATCGCCGGGCGGGAGAGCCCGCGCGGGAAGCTGCCGGTGCCGGTGGTCCGGGCGGACGACCCGGCGACGGTGCTGTATCCCGTCGGGCACGGGCTGTCGTACCGGTCCTAGCCGCCGGCGCGGGGTGCGGGGACGTAGTGCGCGTACGACACGCGCCGGGAGCGCCCCCCGCACCCTGCGCAAAGCAACCCGCGCGTCTGGCGTGCGCCCGCTGCGGCGGGTCACGCTGGACGCGGGCTCGGGGGAGCCCTCGGGGGGTCGGCGATGCGTGGGCGAGGGACGGCGCGGGCCGCGGGTGCGGTACTGGGCGTGCTCGCGGCGGTGCTGACGGGCTGCCAGAGCCCGTCGGGCGCGGCGGACGGCGTGCGGCCGGGCGGCCCGGAGACGACGGTTCCGGCGGTGAGCCGGCCGTCGGGGCACGGGGCGGTGTTCCTGGGCCCCGACGAGTGCAGTTCGTTCGGGCGGACCAGTTTCACCGAGGTGCCGTGCACCAGCGAGCGGGCCGCGGCCCGGGTGGTCGCCCGGCACGACGGCCGGGCGCGCGGCGGCCCGCTGTGCCCGCCGAGAACCGACTTCGTGCTGCACATCAGCGAACGGCGCCCGTCCTTCGACGAGGACGGCGACGGCGCCGTCCCGGGCGGCTACGCCTGTATGCGCAACCTCCAGCCGCCGCACCCCGGCGACCCCGGCGGCGGGGGCGGCCCGCGCACCATCGTCGGCGACTGCGTGTACGAGGCCGGGGACGGCGAGGTCCGGGAGACGGCCTGCGACGGCGAGGGGAGGCGGAAACCGCAGTACGAGGTGACGGACGCGGTCGACGAGCGGGCGCGGTGCCCCTCGTCGACCGCTCTGTACGTCCGGTTGGGCGGCGACCGCCCGGTGGGCTGCGCCCGGCCGCTGTGATGCTGCGTCACGGCCGGGCGCGGTCACGGTGTCACGGGCGCAGCGCGGGCTCCCGCTCGACGTCCCGCTTGTCGAGCTTGGCGTCGAACTTCGCCAGCGGCTTCGCGGCCGACGGGTCCGCCTGGACCTTCGCCGGGGCGACGCCGGCCCACTGGAGGATGCGGGCCATGGCGAAGGCCTTCTCCTCGGGGACCAGTCCGGCGACGTTGGCGCCGTGGTTCATGCCGGGCGCGGTCATGACGTAGGAGTCACGCGCGCCGTGGCCGAGGCGGAACGGCTCGGCGCCCCACGGGTCGTTCTCGCCGTACACGAACAGCATGTGACGGGCGTTGTGCCGGACCCAGGTGTCGACGTCCCGCATGGCCCACGGCTGGAAGCGCATCTCGATGTCGCGCGGCACGAAGTTGCGCGGCGGCTGGTAGCCGTAGCGGATGTACTTCTTCTCGATGTGCGGGAAGTGGATCGTCGGCGCGCCGAGCTGCGTGCCGGCCTGGTAGTAGTACGGCGTGTACGGGGCGAGGCCCTGGTCGGTGTAGAAGGAGAAGCCGGAGATCGTGTCGACGGAGTCCCAGATCTCCTGGTCGGTGGCGTTCTTCGCGTCCGCCGGGATGCCGGCGCAGTCCTTGAGGGTGCTGTACTGCCAGAAGCCCCAGACGTAGTCCAGGACGACCGCCTCGTAGGCGCGGTCGAGGCTGCCGACGGTGGTGAAGGTGTAGCCGTTCTCGGCGGCGAGGGCCTCGTACTTCTTCTTCAGCGGCGCCCGGCGCACCAGCGCCTCGCGCTGCACGGCGTTCAGCTTGTCGCGGCACTCCTTCGTGCCGACGGTGGCGAAGAACCGGTCGTAGGCCGAGTCCTCCCTGTTCACCACGTCGTTGGGGGCGACGTAGGCGACGACGCCGTCCATGTCGCGCGGGTAGAACCGCTCGTAGTACGTGGCGGTCATGCCGCCCTTGGAGCCGCCCGTGGAGATCCAGTTCTCGTCGTAGATCGGCTTCAGGGCCTTGAAGATGCGGTGCTGGTCGCTGGCGGCCTGCCAGATGTCCAGCTTGGACCAGTCGGCCGGGTCGGGCCGGGACGGGGTGAAGAAGCGGTACTCCATGGAGACCTGGTTGCCGTCGACGATCTGCGTCGGCTCGCGGCGGCTGGGGTTGGTGGAGACGCTGTAGCCGCCGGTGTAGAAGACCGTGGGGCGGTCGACGTCCTTGTGCAGCACGGTGATCCGCTGCTGGAACGTGCCCTCGGACGGACGGCGGTGGTCGACCGGCTGGGTGTAGTTCAGCACGAAGAAGCGGTAGCCGGGGTACGGCTTCTCCTCGATCAGGCTCATGCCCGGTATGGAGAGCAGCCTCTCCTCGATGTCGGTGGAGCCGGTGGCCTCCGGCTGGGCGGCGGTGGCCGTCCCGGCCGTGCCGACGGTGCCTATGAGCACCGCCAGCGCCAGCAGCCATCTGAGCGCCTTGCGCATGCCTTCTCCCCTGTGAGACAGATGTGCGCCCGGAAGCTATCGGAGCAACTCGGGTGCGCACCAGGGGAGATCGGCAAATGGAGGAGAACCCCTCGGTCGGTACCGGCCGGTCAGCACAGGATCCAGCCGGAGCTGACCGCTCCCCGGCTCACCTTGCCCCGCACCCACACGCAGCGCTGGCCGGCGTGCACGGTCACCGGGCCGGCCAGGTAGGCGAAGCGGCCCTCGTCCACCACCGGGCGGCCGCCGCGCGGCTGGACGCTGACGGACATGAACCGCTTGGTGCCGGGCTTCTTGGGGGTGGTGTAGGCGCAGACGTAGCTTCCGCTCCTGTGGACGTACGCGGTGCCGGTGGAGAACGGGAGCGTACGGACCTTCCGGCCGGGGCAGGGAGCGGCGGCGTGCGCCTCCTGCGGCGCCGCCAGGGCGAGCAGCCCCGACGACGTCAGCACGGCCACGCCGAGTGCCAGTCGCCTGCGTATCGCAGCGCCTCTGCCCACTGTCGCCCCTCCCGTACAGCGCCGATCGACGTACGCGTGTACGGACGCCGGGCGTAGGCCGAATGGTTGCGCGACTGTGGCGACGCCGTGGCGCTGCCGTCGCACGGCGGGCGCAGGCCGGGCGGGCGCCCGGCCCCCGCGCGCCGTGTGCGGCGTGCGGTCACCGGGAGGCGCCGACCGGCTCCTCCGGCTCGGCGGCGCCGACGAAGGTCCGCCACAGCCGGGCGTAGTGCCCGTCGCGGGCGAGCAGTTCGTCGTGGGTGCCGTCCTCCGCGATGCGCCCGTGGTCCATGACGACCACCCGGTCGGCGCGCGCGGCGGTGGTCAGGCGGTGCGCCACCACCAGCGTGGTGCGGCGGCCCGCCAGCCGGTCGGCGGCCTGGTTGACCTGCGCCTCGGTCGCCAGGTCCAGGGCCGCCGTCGCCTCGTCCAGCAGCAGCACGTCCGGGTCGACCAGCTCGGCGCGGGCCAGCGCGATCAGCTGCCGTTGCCCGGCGGAGAGGTTGCGTCCGCGCTCGGCGACCTCGTGGAGGTAGCCGCCCTCCAGGGTGGCGATCATCTCGTGGGCGCCGACCGCCCGGGCCGCCGCCTCCACCTCGGCGTCGGTGGCGTCGGGCCGGCCGTAGGCGATGGCGTCGCGGACGGTGCCGGGGAAGAGGTAGGCCTCCTGCGGGACGACGCCCAGCCGGTGCCGGTAGGAGGTGAGGTCGAGGGTGCGCAGGTCCTGGCCGTCGACGGTGACCCGGCCGCCGGTCGGGTCGTAGAAGCGGGCGACCAGCTTGACGAGGGTGGACTTGCCGGCGCCGGTCTCGCCGACGAAGGCCACGGTCTGCCCGGCGGGGACGCGCAGGTCGATGCCGCGCAGCGCCTCCTCGTCGTCGCCGTACGCGAAGCGCACGTCCTCGAAGGCGATCTCGCCGCGCAGGGCGCCGACCTCGCGGGGCCGCTCGGGGCTCCTGGTGGAGGTCGGCTCGCGCAGCAGCTCCTGGATGCGGCCGAGGGAGACGGAGGCCTGCTGGTAGCCGTCGAAGACCTGGGAGAGCTGCTGGACGGGGGCGAAGAACAGGTCGATGTAGAGCAGGTACGCCACCAGCGCGCCCGTGGTCAGCGTGGCGTCGTCGATGCGGTGGCCGCCGACGACCAGCACCGCCGCCGCGGCGGCGGCGGACAGCAGCTGCACGAACGGGAAGTAGACGGAGATCAGCCACTGGCCGTGGATGCGGGCCTGCCGGTAGGCGGCGCTGCGCTCGGCGAACGCCCGCCCGCCGTCGTGCTCGCGCCGGAAGGCCTGCACGATCCGCAGCCCGGACACCGACTCCTGGAGGTCGGCGTTGACCGCGGAGATCCGCTCCCGGGCCAGTTCGTACGCCTTCACGCTCGCCCGGCGGAAGAAGTACGTGGCGACGATCAGCGGCGGCAGGGTCGCGAAGACGACGAGCGCGAGCTGGATGTCGATGACCAGCAGGGCGACCATGATGCCGAAGAAGGTGACGAGCGAGACGAAGGCGGTGACCAGGCCGGTCTGGAGGAACGTCGACAGCGCGTCGACGTCGGTGGTCATCCGGGTCATGATCCGGCCGGTCAGCTCGCGCTCGTAGTAGTCGAGCCCGAGCCGCTGGAGCTGCGCGAAGATCTTCAGCCGCAGCGCGTACAGGACCCGCTCACCGGTCCGACCGGTCATGCGGATCTCGCCGGTCTGCGCCGCCCACTGGGCGACCACGGCCAGCAGTCCCAGCAGGGACGCCGCCCACACCGCGCCGATGGCTGCCTGCGTGACGCCGTCGTCGATGCCGTGCCGGATCAGCACCGGCAGCAGCAGGCCCATGCCGGCGTCCAGGGCGACCAGGCCGAGGCTGATGAGCAGCGGCAGCCCGAAGCCGCGCAGCAGGCGGCGCAGCCCGTAGGACGCCTCGGGCCGTACGGCCTGCTCCTCGTCGACGTCCGGGGTGCCGGTGGCCGGGGGCAGCGCGTCGACCTGGGCGAGCAGTTCGGGCGTGGCCGGGCTGCCCGCCATGGCCGCGTCCCTCGGGCGGCGCTCCCCCGCCCACAGCCGGGGGGTGATGCCGCGTTCGGCGTCGAACTCGGCGTCCAGTTCGTCGCGGACGGAGGTGTCCTCGGTGGGTGCGGCGGGGCGGGTGTGGCCGGGCGAGACCCCGCCCAGTTCGTCGGGGTCGGTGAGCAGTCGCCGGTACAGGGCGCAGCGCTGCTGGAGTTCCTCGTGGGTGCCGAGGTCGACGAGGCGGCCGTGGTCGAGGACGGCGATGCGGTCGGCGAGGTTGAGGGTGGAGCGGCGGTGGGCGATGAGGAGGGTCGTCCGCCCCTGCATGACGTGCCTGAGCGCCTCGTGGATCTCGTGCTCGACGCGGGCGTCCACGGCGGAGGTGGCGTCGTCCAGGACCAGCAGCCGGGGGTCGGTGAGGATGGCGCGGGCCAGGGCGACGCGCTGGCGCTGGCCGCCGGAGAGGGTGAGGCCGTGCTCGCCGACCTTGGTGGCGTAGCCCTCGGGCAGGTCGGTGATGAACCCGTGGGCCTGCGCGGCCCGCGCGGCGGCCTCGACCTGCTCGTCGGTGGCGTCGGGCCGGCCGTAGGCGATGTTGTTGCGGACGGTGTCGGAGAAGAGGAAGGAGTCCTCGGGGACGAGCCCGATCGCGGCGCGCAGCGAGTCCAGGGTCAGTTCGCGCACGTCGTGGCCGCCGACGAGGACGGCGCCGCGGGTGGCGTCGTAGAAGCGCGGCAGGAGCAGGGAGACGGTGGACTTGCCGGAGCCGGAGGAGCCGACGACGGCGAGGGTCTCGCCGGGCCGGATCTCGAAGGAGAGGCCGTCGAGGACGGGGCGGTCGGGGTCGTAGCCGAAGGACACGTCGTCGAACTCGACGGTGGCGGGCGCGTCGGCGGGCAGTTCCCTGGTGCCGTCGGCGAGGGTCGGCTCGGTGTCGATCAGCTCCAGGACGCGCTCGGTGCCGGCGCGGGCCTGCTGGCCGACGGTGAGCACCATGGCGAGCATGCGGACCGGGCCGACGAGCTGGGCGAGGTAGGTGGAGAAGGCGACGAAGGTGCCGAGGGTGATGCTGCCGCGCACGGCCAGCCAGCCGCCGAGGGCGAGCATGGCGACCTGCCCGAGGGCGGGGACGGCCTGGAGCGCCGGGGTGTACACGGCGTTCAGCCGGATGGTGCGCAGCCGCCCGGCGAACAGCTTCCGCCCGACCTCCTTGAGCTTGCCGGTCTCCTGCTCCTCCTGCCCGAACCCCTTGACCACGCGTACGCCGCCGACGGCGCCGTCGACGACGCCCGCGACGGCGGCGGCCTGGGCCTGGGCGTACCAGGTGGCCGGGTGCAGCCGGGTGCGGCTGCGCTTGGCGATGATCCACAGGGCGGGGGCGACGGCGAGCGCGACCAGGGTGAGCGGCGGCGACAGCCAGGCCATGACGCCGAGGGAGATCAGGAACAGCAGCACGTTCCCGATGGTCATCGGGAGCATGAACAGCAGGCTCTGGATCAGCTGGAGGTCGGTGGTCGCCCGCCCGATGACCTGCCCGGTGGACAGCTCGTCCTGCCGCCGGCCGTCGAGCCGGGTGATCGTGGCGTACATCGCCGTCCGCAGGTCGTGCTGGACGTCGAGGGCGAGCCGGCCGCCGTAGTAGCGGCGGATGTAGGTGAGGACGTAGACGGCGAGGGCGGCGCCGATGAGCAGCCCCGCCCAGACGGCCATGTCCCTGGTCTTGTCGCCGATGACGTCGTCGATGATCACCTTGGTGATCAACGGGACGAGGGCCATGACGCCCATGCCGGCGAGGGAGGAGCCGAGGGCGAGGACGACGTCCTGCGGATGGCGCCAGGCGTAGGCCCACAGTCGTTTCGCCCATCCCCGTTGCGCGTCCACGCGGGTGCCCTCCGTGCTCGTCGGTCTGCCGGTCCTGCCGGACCGGTTCTGCCTGGTCTACCGGAAGGCACCAACGCGGAGGGGCGGCGATTTCATCCCGTGGTCATGTCCCTGCCTGCATGGGCGGCCGTGGGGGCCCGGCGTCGGACTGGATGGGACCGAGAGGTGAGGGGCGGCGGCGGATCCGGGGACCGGGGGTCCGGGGATCCGGTCTACCGGCAGACCCGCTCGCCTGCCCCTCCGCTACCAGAGCCCGTCGATCACTTCCTCCAGGATGAGACTCCACTGCGAGTTCTCCTCCTCGAACGGAGCCGGATCGACGGCTGCGATCTGTCTCCGCAGACGGTGGACCACCTCCTCCATGTCCACGGGGTCCTCTTCCTCGAGCTTCGCGAAGAGATACATGGCGTGGACCAACGACTCGACACCGCGGTGGAGCAACATGTATGAATCGAGCGGTTCACCTTCACCAAAGGCGTAGACCTTGCCGTCCGCGGGGTCGAGCGCAGGCACCGATGCTGCGAAGTAGCCGAGCACCAGCCATGAACGGCACTCGTCAGGAAGGCTCGCGCCCCGGCCCTCCGCGTACCACTCATCCAGCAGAATCGATTCCTGCTGACCCACGCTTGCCTTCGACTGAAAGTATTCCGTGTCGGGCAGGCCCACACAGCTCAGGAAGTCACGCGTTCGGGGATCGAGCGAATTGCCAGGGGAATTGCAGCTCGGAAAATAGACAACGCTCGTCAGACCGAACACCCGGAGCAACTCACATGGCGCTTCATGCACGGCTGCCCCGACCCCGGACGCTCACCACATGCCCTTCTCGAGCTCCTCGATCGACAAGCTCCACTGCGAGTCCAGCGCCACGGCGCCCACCAGGGCCGCGAGGCGTCGTCTGCCCTTCCACCATCCGTTCACGCTCTGCGAGACAGCGCCCGCCGCCGAACGGTTGTACGTTCCGTACTCGGGTCACCGATGCGTCGGCGCGAACATCCGCAGCACCGCCGGGAGGACCACGACCGACGGACCCGGGGCCGACAGGGCCTTGGTCAGGTCGGCTTCCAGGGTTTCCGGTGACGTCCGTACCGCCGGGACGCCGAAGGACTCCGCCAGGGCGACGTAGTCCGGGCGGGTCAGTTCGGTCGCCGTGGCCTGGCCGAAGGCGTCGGTCATGTACTCGCGGAGGATGCCGTAGCCGCCGTCGTCGACGATGAGCCAGGTGACCGGCAGGTCGTACTGGCGGGCCGTCGCCAGTTCGGCGATGGAGTAGAGGGCTCCGCCGTCGCCGGAGACGGCGAGGACCGGGGTCGTCGGGTCGGCCGCCGCCGCGCCGAGGGCGGCGGGGAAGCCGTAGCCGAGGCCGCCGGCGCCCTGGGCCGAGTGCATGGTGTTGGGGCCCGCCGCGTCGAAGGCCGACCACGCCCAGTAGGCCAGGATCGTCATGTCCCAGAAGGACGGGGAGTCGGCGGGCAGGGCGCGGCGGACCGCGGCCAGGAGCTGTTGTTCCAGGGTGAGGTCCTGGGCGGCGATGCGGTCGCGGATGCGGCCGAGGACCTCGCGGACGCGGGCCGGGGCCGTCGAGTCCTCTCGCGCCTCCACCGTCTCCAGCAGGGCCTGGAGGGCCGGGCGGGCGTCGGCGTGGATGCCCAGGGCCGGGTGGTTGGACTCCAGTTTGCCGAGGTCGGCCTCGATCTGGACGACCCGGCCGCGGGGCTTGAACGTGTGGTAGTTCGAGGAGAGTTCACCGAGGCCCGAGCCGACCACCAGCAGGACGTCGGCGTCCTCCAGGAAGTCCGTCATGTGGCGGTCCTCCAGCCAGGACTGGAGGGAGAGGGGGTGCTCCCAGGGGAAGGCGCCCTTGCCGCCGAAGGTGGTCACGACGGGGGCGTTCAGGCGTTCCGCCAGCTGCCGCAGCTTGCCCGAGGCGTCCGCGCGGACCACTCCCCCGCCGGCGATGATCGCGGGGCGGGCGGCGCGGGAGAGGAGGTCGGCCGCCACCGCCGTCAGCTCCACCCGGGGGGCCAGGTCGTGCGGTGTCGCGTCCACGGCCGTCACGACGGGCAGCGCGGTCTCGGCCAGCAGCACGTCCTGCGGGATCTCCACCCACACCGGGCCGTGCGGGGCCGTCAGCGCCGACGTCCACGCCTCCGCGATCGCCGACGGGATCTGGGACTGGGTGCGGACGGTGTGGACCGACTTCACCACGCCCCGGAAGGACGCCGCCTGGTCGGGCAGTTCGTGGAGGTAGCCGTGGCGCCCGCCGCCCAGGCCCGCCGTCGGGACCTGGCTGCTGATCGCCAGGACGGGGGCGGAGGCGGCGCGGGCCTCCTGGAGGGCGGCCAGGGACGTCAGCGCGCCCGGGCCGGTCGACAGCAGCAGCGGCGCCGCCTCGCCCGTGATCCGGCCGTAGGCGTCCGCCGCGAAGCCCGCGTTGTTCTCCACCCGCAGGCCGACGTACCGCAGGTCCGAGCGGTGCAGGGCGTCGAACATGCCGAGGGCGTGCTGGCCGGGCAGGCCGAAGACGGTGGTCGCGCCGAGCCCGGCCAGGGTCTCCACGACCAGGTCTCCGCCGTTGCGGCCGGGGGGAGGATTCAGCGCTGCCTCCGCCTGGGCGGGGGTCGGGCGGAGCACCAGGTCGTGGTCGTGGGTCACTTGCCCTCGTTCTCCTTACCGGCCGCGCGGGCCGCGGCGATCTGGCGGGACATGATCGTCGTGAGTTCGTACGCCGTGTGGGACGCCGCCACCGACGTGATCTCCGCGTGGTCGTACGCGGGGGCCACCTCGACGACGTCCGCCGACACCAGGTTGCAGGAGGCCAGGCCGCGCAGGATCTCCAGCAGCTCGCGGGAGGTCATGCCGCCCGCCTCGGGCGTGCCGGTGCCCGGCGCGTGGGCCGGGTCCAGGCAGTCGATGTCGATGGAGATGTACAGCGGGCGGTCGCCGATGCGCCGGCGGAGCTGGTCGGCGACCTCGTCGGCGCCGCGGCGGTAGACGTCGGCCGACGTGACGATGCCGAAGCCCATCTTCTCGTCGTCGGTCAGGTCCTGCTTGCCGTACAGCGGGCCGCGGGTGCCGACGTGGGAGAGGGCGGAGGTGTCGAGGATGCCCTCCTCCACGGCCCGGCGGAACGGGGTGCCGTGGGTGTACTCGGCGCCGAAGTAGGTGTCCCAGGTGTCCAGGTGGGCGTCGAAGTGGAGCAGGGCGACCGGGCCGTGCTTCTTCGCCACCGAGCGCAGCAGCGGCAGCGCGATGGTGTGGTCGCCGCCCAGGGTCATCAGGCGGGCGCCGGTGCCGAGCAGGTCGTCGGCGGCGGCCTCGACCGTCTCCACGGCCTCGTTGATGTTGAACGGGTTCACGGCGATGTCGCCGCCGTCCGCGACCTGGGCGAGGGCGAAGGGGGAGGCGTCCTGCGCCGGGTTGTACGGGCGCAGCAGCCGGGACGCCTCGCGGATGGCGTTGCCGCCGAAGCGGGCGCCCGGCCGGTAGGAGACGCCGGAGTCGAACGGCACGCCCACGACGGCGACGTCGGCGCGGCCGACCTCGTCCAGGCGGGGCAGCCGGGCGAAGGTCGCGGGGCCGGCGTACCGCGGGACGCGGGAGGAGTCGACGGGGCCGCGGGGCGTCTCGTTGCTGCTCATGAACTGCCTTCCTTCGTACGCTTCGTCGCGTATGTACTACTTACCGGAGGACTCTACTGGGGAGTCGGCACCGCTTCGGACACGGGTTCGGGGGCGGCTCGGCCCGCGAGGCGCTCGCGCCAGGCGGCGAGGACCGCCGGGTCGGTGGGCCTGGTCGCCAGGGAGACGACGACGTAGGCGGCGAGGGAGGCGAGCAGTCCGTAGTAGACGGGCTCGTTGGCGAGGATGCCGAAGGCCGCCATCAGGCCGACGACGGCCAGGCCGCCGACCGCGACCGCGGCGAGCGCACCCTGCACGGTGCCGCGCTTCCACAGCAGGCCGCCGAGGATCGGGACGAGCAGGCCGCCGACGAGCAGGTTGTAGGCGACGGTCAGCGCCTCGACCACGTCGTTCACCGCGATGGCCGCGACGATCACCGCGGCGCCCATCAGCAGGATGAACGCGCGGTTGCCCTTGACCTCGTCGTGGGCCTCGCCGTCCCCCGCGCGGACCACGCCGCGCAGCCGGGCCCAGATGTCGTTGTTGGCGACGGTCGCGCAGGCGATCAGGGCACCGGAGGACGTGGACATCACGGCGGCCAGGGCGGCGGCCAGGACCAGGCCGCGCACGCCGATCGGCAGCTCGTCCTTGACGATCGTGGCGAAGGCGTCGTCGGCGTTGGCGAGGTTCGGGTACAGCACCTTGGCGGCGGTGCCGATGATCGCGCCGGCGACGGCGTAGGCGAGGCAGTAGGTGCCGGCGATGGTGCCGCCGTACCTCGCGGTCCGGTCGCTGCGCGCGGTGAAGACGCGCTGCCAGATGTCCTGCCCGATGAGCATGCCGAAGGTGTAGATCAGCACGTACGTGAAGATCGTCTCGCCGCCGACGCCCAGCGGGTCGAAGTACGAGGTCGGCAGCTGGGCCTTCATCTCGCTGAAGCCGCCGGCCTTGACCACGGCGACGGGCAGCAGCAGGAGCAGCACGCCGATGGTCTTCACCACGAACTGCACCATGTCGGTGAGGGTGATCGACCACATGCCGCCGAGCGTGGAGTAGGCGACGACGATCGAGCCGCCGAGGACGATCGCGAGCGTGCGGTTCACGTCGAACAGGACGTCGAAGATGGTGGCGTAGGCGATGGTGGAGGTGACGGCCAGCATCAGGGTGTACGCCCACATGACCACGCCCGAGATCACGCCGGCCCGGCCGCCGTAGCGCAGGTCCAGCATCTCGGAGACGGTGTAGACCTTCAGGCGGGCGATGCGCGCGGAGAAGAAGACGGACAGCGCGAGCAGCCCGAGGCCGATGGTGATCACCATCCAGGCGCCGGACAGGCCGTACTGGTAGCCGAGGCCGACGCCGCCGATGGTGGACGCGCCGCCGAGGACGATCGCCGCCATGGTGCCGGAGTACATCGCGGGGCCGAGGCGGCGGCCCGCCACGAGGAACTCGCTCTTGGACTTGGCGCGGCGCATGCCCCACCAGCCCATGGCCAGCATGCCGGCCAGATAGACGACGATCACGATGTAGTCGACGGCCATGGGGCCCTCCTTCGCGCACTCTCGGTGGCGTGTCGTGCTGATGGGGATGGACCGGTGGCGCGCTCGCGGGGACATCCGCCCGTACCCGCGGCAGCCGGTGTGTGTGACGTCCGGTCCGGATTGACAGTAGGTGGCCGAAAAGCGGCTGCGAAGTGTACGTTTCATCCACCGGGGGCCGCTGAAGTGGAAGGAACGTCCATCATGCAGGAACCGGCCGTTCCGCCGACGCCTCCGGTGCCCCTCGCGGCCCTGCTGTCCCGGGAGGATCTGGCCCTGCGCGAGGTCGTCGCCCCCGCCGGTCCCGGCGTGGTGATCCACGCCGCGCACACCTCGGAGATGTCCGACCCGTATCCGTATCTGCTCGGCGGCGAGCTGCTGCTGACGGCGGGCGTGCACATCCCCGCGGACGCCGACGAGGGCGCGTACTTCGACGGGTACGTCGCCCGGATCGTGGCCGCGGGCGGCGCCGCCCTGGGCTTCGGCGTGGCGCCGGTGCGCGACACGGTGCCGCCGGCGCTGGTCGCGGCCTGCGAGCGGCACGGGCTGCCGCTGCTGGAGGTGCCGCCGCGGACCACGTTCGCGGCTGTGGCCCGCGCGGTGTGGCAGCTGATGGCGCGGGCGCGGCTGGCGGAGCTGCGCCGGGTGTCGGAGGCCCAGCAGAGCCTGGCCGCCGCGGCCTCCTCCGCCGACCCGGTGCCGGCGGTACTGCGCCGCCTCGCCGCCCGCCTCGGCGGCCGGGCCGTGCTGTACGGACCGGACGGCGCGGAGATCGCCTCGGCGGGGCGGGTGCGGGCGGAGGGGGCGCGGGCCGGCGGGACCCGGGCCGGCCGGGCTCGGGCGGAGGAGGCGCCGACCGGCGGGGCCCGGGCGGAGGGGCCTCGGGCGGAAGCGACGCGGAGGGAGGGGACGCTGACCCAGGGGGCCCGCGTGGAGGGGGCCCCTGTGGAGGAAGGCCGGGCGCAGGGGACCCGTGCGGCGGGCGGGGCCCGGCCGGAGGCCGCCATGGCCGCCCTCGCCGACCTGGCCCGCTTCGTCGCCGCCCGGCCCTCCACGACCGCCACCGACACGGTCGAGGGCGTCCACCTCTCCGCGTACGCCCTCGGCGGTGCCCAGGACGGCTTCGTCCTCGGCGTCGCCGCCCCGCACCGGGAGTCCGGGGACCACACGATCGCCTCGGTCGCCGCCGTGCTGCTCACCCTCCTCACCGGGGAGCAGCAGAGCGGCACCGGCGCGGCACGCTCCTCGGCCCTCGTCCGCCTCCTCCTGGGCGCGGCCCCGGAGGAGGCCGCACCGCTGCTCGGGGACGCCGGGCACTGGCACGTCGTGCACGCCCGCCCGAACCGCCCCACGGGCGCCCCCAGCGCCCTCCGCACCGACGGCACCGACGGCACCGAGCCCCCTCCCCCCGACCCCGTAGCCGCCTCCGCCCTGGGCGCCGCGCTCGGGTCGCCGCTGGTGGATGCCGCCGGGGACGTCGTGCGGGTGGTGCTGCCCGCCGGGCGGGAACCGGTGGCGCAGCCGGGGTGGACGCTGGGCGTCAGCGCCCCCGTCGCCCCGCGCGACTGGCCGGCCGCCGACGCGCAGGCGGCCCGTGCGCTGGCCCGCGCCCGCGCCACCCGCACCCCGCTGGTCCGCCACGCCGACCGGCCCGCCCTCGCCGACCTGCTCCCGGACGCGGAGGCCGAGGCGCACGCGCGGGCCCTGCTCGCGCCCCTCGCGGCCGTCCCGGCCCTCCCCGAGACGCTGCGCACCTGGCTCTCCCTGCACGGCAGCTGGGACCGCACCGCCGTCGCCCTGTCCGTGCACCGCAACACCGTCCGGCAGCGCATCACCCGCTGCGCGGCGCTGCTCGGCGCCGACCTGGACGACCCGGACGTCCGGATGGAGCTGTGGTTCGCGCTGCGGCGCGGCTGAGCGGGCGGCGCGGCTGAGCGGGCGGTGCGGGTGAGCGGGCGGTGCGGGTGAGCCGGCGGTGCGGCGCCGGCCGGGAGTGACGAGCGTTACCCGTCGCCCTCCCTGGACGCCCCTCCCTACCGGCGGGTACGGTGCAATCTGAGCAAGCGCTTAGACAGACGTACCGGTGGAGGTGGCGCTGTGCGCCGTACGGTGTTCAACGAGGATCACGAGGCGTTCCGGGAGACCCTGCGCGCCTTCATCGAGGCCGAGGTCGTCCCGGTCTACGACGAGTGGTTCGCCGCGGGCCAGGCGCCGCGCGAGTTCTACTACAAGCTGGCCGAGCTGGGCCTGTTCGGCATCAACGTCCCGGAGGAGTTCGGCGGCGCCGGCCTGGAGAGCCACAAGTTCGAGGCGATCCAGTACGAGGAGACCGCCCGCGCGGGCGTCAGCTTCGGCGGCTCCGGCGTGCACGTCCTGCTCGCCCTGCCCTACATCAAGATGCTCGCCAACGACGAGCAGAAGAAGCGCTACCTGCCGAAGTTCGTCTCCGGCGAGGAGATGTGGGCCATCGCGATGACCGAGCCGGGCACCGGCTCCGACCTCGCGGGCATGAAGTCCACCGCCAAGCTGAGCGAGGACGGCACGCACTACGTCCTCAACGGCGCCAAGACCTTCATCACCGGCGGCGTCCACGCCGACAAGGTCATCGTCTGCGCCCGCACCGCGCCGCCCACCGCCGAGGACCGCCGCCACGGCATCTCCCTGTTCGCCGTGGACACCAAGTCCGAGGGCTACTCGGTCGGCCGCAAGCTCGACAAGCTGGGCCTGCGCACCTCCGACACCGCCGAGCTGGCGTTCGTCGACGTCAAGGTGCCCGTCGAGGACCTGCTCGGCGAGGAGAACAAGGGCTTCTACTACCTGGGCGCCAACCTGCCCTCCGAGCGCTGGGGCATCGCCTACGGCGCCTACGCGCAGGCCAAGGCCGCCGTCCGGTTCGCCAAGCAGTACGTCCAGGACCGCACCGTCTTCGGCAAGCCGGTCGCCGCGTTCCAGAACACCAAGTTCGAGCTGGCCGCCTGCCAGGCCGAGGTGGACGCCGCCGAGGCGGTCGCCGACCGCGCCCTGGAGGCCCTCGACGCCGGTGAGCTGACGCCCGCCGAGGCCGCCAGCGCCAAGCTGTTCTGCACCGAGGTCGCCCACCGCGTCATCGACCGCTGCCTCCAGCTGCACGGCGGCTACGGCTACATGAACGAGTACCCGATCGCCCGCCTGTACGCGGACAACCGCGTCAACCGCATCTACGGCGGCACCAGCGAGGTCATGAAGATGATCATCGCCAAGGACATGGGTCTGTGAGGAGCCGGAAATAACTGGCCGGTACGACTGACCTCATGAGCGAGGCATTGCAGTCCCTGCTCGATCTGCTCGACCTGGAGCGGATCGAGCAGGACATCTTCCGCGGGCGGTCCCGGTCGGCCGTCGTCCCCCGCGTCTTCGGCGGGCAGGTGGCGGCCCAGGCCCTGGTGGCCGCCGGGCGGACGGTCCCCGGGGACCGGCACGCCCACTCCCTGCACGCGTACTTCCTGCGGCCCGGCGACCCGGACGCGCCGATCGTGTACGAGGTGGACCGGCTGCGCGACGGGCGGTCGTTCACCACCCGCCGCGTGGTCGCCGTCCAGCACGGCAAGCCGGTCTTCGGCCTGTCGGCGTCCTTCCAGACGTACGAGGAGGGCCTGGAGCACCAGGCCCCGATGCCGTCGGCGCCGGACCCGGCCACGCTGCCCACCGGCGAGGAGCGGTTGCGCGGCTACCCGCATCTGCCGGCCGAGACCGTCGAGCGGTTCATCGAGGCACGCGCGGCGGTCGACCTGCGCTACGTCGACGACCCGCCCTTCGGCAGCTTCGGCGAGGCGCGCGAACCGCACTCGCAGGTGTGGTTCCGCACCGACGGCAAGCTGTCCGACGACCCCCTCCTGCACGTCGTCCTCGCCACGTACGTCTCCGACATGACGCTGCTCGACTCGGTGCTGCTCGCGCACGGCCGGGGCGGCTGGGCCGTCGGGGACGTCGTCGGGGCGTCGCTGGACCACGCGATGTGGTTCCACCGGCCGTTCCGCGCCGACGAGTGGCTGCTGTACGACCAGCAGTCCCCGTCGGCGTCCGGCGGCCGGGGCCTGGGCCAGGCCCGGATCTACACACAGGACGGGCGGCTCGCCGTCTCGGTGATCCAGGAAGGCGTGGTGCGCGTCCCCCGGGAGCGCTGACCCCGGGAGCGCCGACCCCGGGAGCGCCGACCCCGGCAGACCTGGCCGGGGTCCGGTAAGGCCCGGTCAGGCCAGTCCCGCCTCCGCCAGCAGGTACGCCGTCATCGGGTCGTAGTGGCGGGGGCTGACCACGTGGTCGTCCAGCGGCACCGTGACCTGGACGGTGCCCTCGGACTCGGCGAGGAAGAGCGCCGGGTCGTTGCAGTCGGCGTAGCCGACGGAGTCGACGCCGTGCTGTCCGGCGTACCCGGCCCAGCCGTGGTCGGCGACGACCAGGTCGGGCAGCGGGCGGCCCTCGCGCTCCAGGCCGGTGAGGATCGCCTTCATCGGCTCGCCGGAGTGGGTGTGCCACAGCGTGGCGCCGTGTTCCAGCACCGCCACGTCCGCGAACTGCATCACATAGCCCTCGTCCGTCGACAGTCCCTCCGGGATGACGACGATCTCGCAGCCGGCGGCGCGCAGCGCGGCGGCCGTGGCCCGGTGCACGTCGAGCAGTCCGCCCGGGTGGCCGGTGGCGAACAGCACCCGCTGCCCGCCGTCGGCCGCCTTGCGCAGCCGCCCGGCCATGCGCTCCAGGGCGGCGACGGTCAGCTCCGGGTCGATGGTGTCCTGGCCGTACCGGTACTCCGGGTCGTCGTTGACGCCGACCCGTTCCGCCATCACCGCGAGGACGTCCTGCTCGTCGGTCCAGCGGTCGCCCAGCTCCAGGCCGAGCCAGTAGTTGCGGTCGCCGTTCGCGAGTTTGCGGTAGTGGGAGAGGTTGTTCTCGCGGGGTGTGGCCACGTCGCCCGCGATGCGGGTCCTGACCAGGTGTTCGACGAGTTCGGCGCGGCTGGGTGTCCCGGGTATCGGCATGCGTCCATTGTGAGGCAGCGTCCCGCGCGGGTCTTGGCCGTATCGCCCGCTGGGACGCGGGTCACGTCCTGCGCCCGGAACGCGCCCCCGCCCACGGCGGCCGGTTCCCCGCGCCCACCGCGGCCGGTCCCCCGTCCCTACGGCGCCCCGTCCGCCCCCGCCGCCGCGAACGCGCCCCGCGCCATCCGGTGCAGCAGCGCGGCCGTCGCGGCGCGGCCCGGCAGGGAGCCGGGGCGGCCCAGGTGGGGGGTGGAGTTCAGCAGGCCGAAGACGGAGTGGACGGCCGAGCGGGCGCTGGGCTCGCTCAGCTCCGGGTAGACCCGGCGGACCACCGACACCCACAGCTCGACGTACTGCCGCTGGAGCTGGCGGACCATCTTGCGGTCGCTGTCCCGGAGGCGGTCCAGCTCGCGGTCGTGCAGGGTGATGAGCGGGCGGTCGTCGAGCGCGAAGTCGATGTGCCCCTCGATCAGCGAGTCGAGGACCGCCCCGGGGGCCGCCCCGTCGGCGCCGTCCGCACGCTCGGCCTCCGCCAGGCGCCGCTTCGCACCTGTCAGGAGCTGACCGCTGATGCCCACCAGCAGCTCGGCGAGCATCGCGTCCTTGCCGGCGAAGTGCCGGTACAGGCCGGGCCCGCTGATGCCCACCGCCGCGCCTATCTCGTCCACGCCGACGCCATGGAAGCCGCGCTCGGCGAAGAGCCGGGCGGCCTCCTTGAGGATCTGCTCGCGGCGGGTGGGGGCGTCGGTTCTGGTGGCCATGGAGACGATTCTAGACAGGGAGGTTAGCGCTCGTTAACCTGAGGGGACATGCGTTAACGCTCATTAACAGGCACCACTGGGTGAGGGGACCGCAGGATGCATGAGGCACCGGAGCTGACGAGCGCGGCGGATCCCGCGTCGGAGGCCTTTCGGGCCAACGAGGAGGCGCACCGCGCCCTCGTCGAGGAGCTGCGCGCCAAGCTGGCCGCGGCCCGGCTCGGCGGCGGCGAGAAGGCCAGGGCCCGGCACACCGCGCGCGGCAAGCTGCTGCCGCGGGACCGGGTGGACGGACTGCTCGATCCGGGCTCGCCGTTCCTGGAGCTGGCGCCGCTCGCGGCCGACGGGATGTACGACGGGCAGGCCCCGGCCGCCGGAGTGATCGCCGGCATCGGCCGGGTCGCCGGCCGGGAGTGCGTGATCGTCGCCAACGACGCCACCGTCAAGGGCGGCACGTACTACCCGATGACGGTGAAGAAGCACCTCCGCGCCCAGGAGGTGGCGCTGGACAACCGGCTGCCCTGCCTCTATCTGGTCGACTCCGGCGGGGCGTTCCTGCCGATGCAGGACGAGGTCTTCCCCGACCGGGACCACTTCGGGCGGATCTTCTACAACCAGGCCCGGATGTCCGGCGCCGGCATCCCGCAGATCGCCGCCGTCCTCGGGTCCTGCACGGCCGGCGGCGCGTACGTGCCCGCGATGAGCGACGAGGCCGTGATCGTCCGCAACCAGGGCACGATCTTCCTGGGCGGCCCGCCGCTGGTGAAGGCCGCCACCGGCGAGGTGGTGACCGCCGAGGAGCTGGGCGGCGGCGAGGTGCACGCGCGGGTGTCGGGCGTGACCGACCACCTCGCGGAGAGCGACGCGCACGCCCTGCGGATCGTGCGGAACATCGTCGCCACGCTGCCCGGGCGCGGTCCGCTGCCCTGGTCGGTCACCCAGGCCGTCGAGCCGAAGGTCGACCCGTCCGGGCTGTACGGCGCGGTGCCGGTCGACTCCCGCACCCCCTACGACGTCCGCGAGGTCATCGCGCGCGTGGTGGACGGTTCCCGCTTCGCCGAGTTCAAGTCGGAGTTCGGGCAGACCCTGGTCACCGGCTTCGCCCGGATCCACGGCCACCCGGTGGGGATCGTCGCCAACAACGGCATCCTGTTCGCCGAGTCCGCCCAGAAGGGCGCCCACTTCATCGAGCTGTGCGACCAGCGCGGCATCCCGCTGGTGTTCCTCCAGAACATCTCCGGCTTCATGGTCGGCAAGGACTACGAGGCCGGCGGCATCGCCAAGCACGGCGCCAAGATGGTCACGGCGGTGGCCTGCACGCGCGTGCCGAAGCTGACGGTGGTGGTCGGCGGCTCCTACGGCGCCGGGAACTACTCGATGTGCGGCCGGGCCTACTCCCCCCGTTTCCTGTGGATGTGGCCGAACGCCAAGATCTCCGTGATGGGCGGCGAGCAGGCCGCCTCCGTGCTGGCCACGGTCAAGCGGGACCAGCTGGAGGCCCGCGGCGAGGACTGGCCGGCGCAGGAGGAAGAGGCGTTCAAGGCGCCGGTCCGCGCCCAGTACGAGCGGCAGGGAAACGCCTACTACGCGACCGCCCGCCTGTGGGACGACGGTGTGATCGACCCGCTGGAGACCCGTCAGGTGCTGGGCCTGGCCCTGACCGCCTGTGCCAACGCGCCCCTGGGTGACCCCCAGTTCGGCGTCTTCCGGATGTGAGGGGGAGTACGACGATGTTCGATACGGTTCTGGTGGCCAACCGCGGCGAGATCGCCGTCCGTGTCATCCGGACGCTGCGCAGGCTCGGGGTGCGCTCGGTGGCCGTCTTCTCCGACGCCGACGCCGACGCCCGGCACGTGCGGGAGGCCGACACGGCGGTGCGGATCGGGCCGCCGCCGGCCGCGGAGAGCTACCTGTCGGCGGAGCGGCTGCTGGAGGCCGCCGCCCGCACCGGCGCGCAGGCCGTCCACCCCGGGTACGGCTTCCTCGCGGAGAACGCGGAGTTCGCGCGGGCGTGCGAGGGGGCCGGGCTGGTCTTCATCGGGCCGCCCGCGGACGCCATCGCGCTGATGGGCGACAAGATCCGGGCCAAGGAGACGGTGAAGGCGGCGGGCGTCCCCGTGGTGCCCGGCTCCAGCGGCAGCGGGCTGACGGACGAGCAGCTCGTGGCCGCCGCCCGGGAGATCGGCACGCCGGTGCTGCTGAAGCCGTCGGCCGGCGGTGGCGGCAAGGGCATGCGGCTGGTGCGGGACGAGGCGGTGCTCGCCGACGAGATCGCCGCCGCCCGCCGCGAGGCCCGCGCCTCCTTCGGCGACGACACGCTCCTGGTGGAGCGGTGGGTCGACCGGCCCCGGCACATCGAGATCCAGGTCCTGGCCGACGGGCACGGAGGCGTGGTGCACCTGGGCGAACGCGAGTGCTCGCTCCAGCGCCGGCACCAGAAGATCATCGAGGAGGCGCCGAGCGTGCTCCTCGACGAGGCCACGCGGGCCGCGATGGGCGAGGCGGCCGTGCAGGCGGCCCGCTCCTGCGGCTACCGGGGCGCGGGCACGGTGGAGTTCATCGTCCCCGGCACCGACCCGTCCTCGTACTACTTCATGGAGATGAACACCCGCCTCCAGGTCGAGCATCCCGTCACCGAGCTGGTCACGGGCCTGGACCTGGTGGAGTGGCAGCTGCGCGTGGCGGCGGGCGAGCCGCTGGGGTTCGGGCAGGACGACGTGACGCTCACCGGGCACGCGGTCGAGGCCCGGCTGTGCGCCGAGGACCCGGCCCGCGGCTTCCTGCCCTCCGGCGGCACGGTGCTGCGGCTGCGCGAGCCCGAGGGCGACGGCGTGCGCACCGACTCGGGGCTGACCGAGGGCACGGAGGTCGGCAGCCTCTACGACCCCATGCTGTCCAAGGTGATCGCCTACGGCCCCGACCGCGCCTCGGCTCTGCGCAGGCTGCGGGCGGCGCTCGCGGAGACGGTGACGCTGGGCGTGCAGACCAACGCCGGGTTCCTGCGGCGGCTGCTCGCCCATCCGGCGGTCGTCTCCGGCGAGATGGACACCGGGCTGGTCGAGCGCGAGGTCGACTCCCTGGTCACGACGGACGTGCCCGAGGAGGTGTACGAGGCGGCGGCGGCCGTCCGCCTTCAGGCGCTGCGGCCGAAGGGCACCGGCTGGACGGACCCGTTCTCGGTGCCGAGCGGCTGGCGCCTGGGCGGCCGGCCCGAGCCCGTCGCCTTCCCCCTGAAGGCCGGCGCCGACGTCGTCGAGCACGCCCCGCGCGGCACCCACACCGTCACCGACGACACGGTCTCCGTCACCCTCGACGGCGTCCGGCACACCTTCCACCGCGCCGGGGACTGGCTGGGCCGCGACGGCGACGCCTGGCAGGTGCGCGACCACGACCCGGTCGCCGCCTCCCTCACCCGCGCGGCGCACGCGGGCGCCGACTCGCTCACCGCCCCGATGCCGGGCACGGTCACGGTGGTGAAGGTCGCCGTCGGCGACGAGGTGGCCGCCGGGCAGAGCCTGCTGGTGGTGGAGGCGATGAAGATGGAGCACGTCATCTCCGCCCCGCACGCCGGCACGGTCGCCGAACTCGACGTCACCCCCGGCACGGCGGTCGCCATGGACCAGGTCCTGGCGGTCATCGCGCCGGTGGAAGACCCGGCGCAGCGGACCACGGCCGCACAGGACAAGGCCCCACAGGACACGGCCCCACAGGACACGGCCTCACAGGACACGGCGGCGCAAGCCGCGGCGCCGGAAGCCACGGCCAGGGAGGCGACGGCATGACCGACGGACTGCCCATGACCGTCCCGGCCCCGGGACTGCCCGCCCGCGTCCGCATCCACGAGGTCGGCGCCCGCGACGGGCTCCAGAACGAGCAGACCACCGTCCCGACGGAGGTCAAGGCCGAGTTCGTCCGCCGGCTCGCCGGGGCGGGCCTGACCACCATCGAGGCGACCAGCTTCGTCCACCCCAAGTGGGTGCCGCAGCTCGCCGACGCCGAAGAGTTGTACCCGAGGGTCGCGGACCTTCCCGTGGACCTGCCCGTCCTGGTCCCCAACGAGCGCGGCCTGGACCGCGCGCTGGCCCTCGGCGCCCGGCGGGTCGCCGTCTTCGCCAGCGCGACGGAGTCCTTCGCCAAGGCCAACCTCAACCGCACGGTGGACGAGGCGCTGGCCATGTTCGAGCCGGTGGTCGCCCGCGCCAAGGCGGCCGACGGCCATGTCCGCGGCTATCTGTCGATGTGCTTCGGCGACCCCTGGGAGGGCCCGGTCCCCGTCGGGCAGGTGGTCCGGGTCTGCCGCGCCCTTCTCGGCATGGGCTGCGACGAGCTGAGCCTCGGCGACACCATCGGCGTGGCCACCCCGGGCCATGTCACCGCGCTGCTCACCGCCCTCGGCGAGGCCGGCATCGGCACCGAGGTGCTGGGCGTGCACTTCCACGACACCTACGGCCAGGCGCTCGCCAACACCCTCGCCGCCCTCCAGTACGGGGTCACGACCGTGGACGCCTCGGCGGGCGGCCTGGGCGGCTGCCCGTACGCCAAGTCCGCCACCGGCAACCTCGCCACCGAAGACCTCGTGTGGATGCTGCACGGCCTCGGCATCGACACCGGGGTCGACCTCGGCCGTCTCGTCGCCACAAGCGTCTGGATGGCCGGCCGGCTGGGCCGCCCCAGCCCGTCCCGCACCGTACGAGCCCTGGGGGGCTCCGACGCCGCCTCCCACAAGGAGCAGTGACAACCATGGACCACAAGCTCTCCCCCGAACTCGAGGAACTCCGCCGCACGGTGGAGGAGTTCGCGCACGACGTCGTGGCGCCCAAGATCGGCGACTTCTACGAGCGGCACGAGTTCCCGTACGAGATCGTCCGCGAGATGGGCCGCATGGGCCTGTTCGGGCTGCCGTTCCCGGAGGAGTACGGCGGCATGGGCGGCGACTACCTCGCCCTCGGCATCGCGCTGGAGGAACTGGCCCGCGTCGACTCCTCCGTCGCCATCACGCTGGAGGCGGGCGTCTCGCTGGGCGCGATGCCGCTGCACCTGTTCGGCACCGAGGAGCAGAAGCGCACCTGGCTGCCGAAGCTGTGCTCCGGCGAGATGCTCGGCGCCTTCGGCCTGACCGAGCCCGACGGCGGCTCGGACGCGGGCGCGACGCGGACCACGGCCCGGCTGGACGAGACGACGGACGAGTGGGTGATCAACGGCACCAAGTGCTTCATCACCAACTCCGGCACGGACATCACCGGCCTGGTCACCGTCACGGCGGTCACCGGCCGCAAGCCGGACGGCAGGCCGCTGATCTCGGCGATCATCGTGCCCTCCGGCACGCCCGGCTTCTCGGTCGCCCCGGCCTACTCCAAGGTCGGCTGGAACGCCTCCGACACCCGCGAGCTGTCCTTCGACGACGTACGGGTCCCGGCCGCCAACCTGCTGGGTGAACAGGGCCGCGGCTACGCCCAGTTCCTGCGCATCCTCGACGAGGGCCGCATCGCCATCGCGGCGCTGGCCACGGGCCTGGCGCAGGGCTGTGTGGACGAGTCGGTCAAGTACGCGAAGGAACGGCACGCCTTCGGCAAGCCGATCGGCGCCAACCAGGCGATCCAGTTCAAGATCGCCGACATGGAGATGAAGGCGCACACCGCCCGGCTCGCCTGGCGCGACGCGGCCTCCCGGCTGGTGACGGGCGAGCCGTTCAAGAAGGAGGCGGCGCTCGCGAAGCTGTACTCCTCGACCGTCGCGGTCGACAACGCCCGGGACGCCACGCAGATCCACGGCGGCTACGGCTTCATGAACGAGTACCCGGTGGCCCGGATGTGGCGGGACTCGAAGATCCTGGAGATCGGCGAGGGCACCAGCGAGGTCCAGCGGATGCTCATCGCACGGGAGTTGGGGCTGGTGAGCTGAGCCCACCGGCTCGGCCGGGCTGCGGACGGGCGGCGGAGCGCCCCCGCCCACTGGACAAGATCTGAGGTTAGGCTAACCTACCTTCGAACTGTCCCAGCGGACGCTCCGCCCCGTTCGAAAGCAGCCACGCCATGCCCAACGCCAGAGCTACCCTCCTGACCCGCCGCGGAATCCTCGCCGCGGGCGGCGCCCTCGGCCTCGGCGCCGTGCTCACGGCCTGCGGTGACGACGACGCGAAAAGCGGTGGCTCGGACAAGGACTCCGGTGCCGCCAAGTCCGGGCCCTGGTCCTTCAAGGACGACCGCGGCACGACCGTGAAGCTCGACAAGGTCCCCGCGAACATCGTCGCCTTCACCGGTGTCGCCGCCGCCCTGTGGGACTACGGCGTCCAGGTCAAGGGCGTCTTCGGCCCGACCACCACCAAGGACGGCAAGCCCGACGTCCAGGCCGGTGACATGGACGTCAGCAAGGTCACCGTCCTCGGCAACGAGTGGGGCAAGCTCAACGTCGAGAAGTACGCGGCCCTCTCCCCGGAGGTGCTGGTCACCACCACGTTCGACGACGCGGGCACCCTCTGGTCGGTCCCCGAGGAGTCCAAGGACAAGATCGCCCAGCTGGCACCCAGCGTCGCCATCTCCGTCTTCGACCGCCAGCTGACCCAGCCGCTCCAGCGCATGTGGGACCTGGCCGAGTCGCTCGGCGCGGACATGAAGGCCGACAAGGTCCTCCAGGCCAAGAAGGACTTCGAGGCCGCCGCCGAGCGGCTGCGCAAGGCCGCCAAGGCCCGCCCCGAGATCAAGGTGCTCGCCGGTTCCGCCAGCGACCAGCTCTTCTACGTCTCCGGCACCAACCTCTCGGTGGACCTGGAGTACTACAAGGCCCTCGGCGTGAACTTCGTGGAGCCCTCGGAGGAGGCCAAGAAGGCCACCGGCGGCTGGTTCGAGAGCCTGAGCTGGGAGAACGTCGACAAGTACCCGGCGGACGTCATCATCATGGACGACCGCTCCTCGACCATCCAGCCCGCCGACATCACCGAGGGCACGTGGAAGAAGCTGCCCGCGGTCAAGGCCGGGCAGGTCATCGCCCGCTCGCCCGAGCCGATCCTGTCGTACGACAAGTGCACGCCGCTTCTCGACAACCTCGCCGAGGCCATCGAGAAGGCGAAGAAGGTCAGCTGATCCCGGCCCACCCCGACTCGCAGGAGCCTTGAGTGACGACTGCCGTAGCCGCCCCGTTCCGTTTCTTCTCCCTCCAGGTCGTACGGACGAGGCGGCTCGGCCCGTCTCTGACGCGTGTCACCTTCGCGGGGCCCGACCTGGACGCCTTCCACTCCGACGGGCACGACCAGTCCCTGTCGCTGTTCCTGCCGCAGCCCGGCCAGAGCGAGCCCCGCGTTCCCCTGGAGCTGGGCGACGGCTGGTGGCAGGGGTGGCGGGAACTCCCGGACGACGTACGCGCGGTGATGCGCTCGTACACCCTCAGGTCGCTGCGCCGTGACGACCTGGGCCGCACCACCGAGATCGACATCGACTTCGTGCTGCACGGCGTCGAGCCCGGTGCCGACTTCGAGGCCGGGCCCGCCTCCCGCTGGGCCGCGCGCGCCTCGGCCGGCGACCGGGTGCTGGTGCTCGGCCCGGCGATCGCGGACAACCGGGCGATCCGCTTCCGGCCGCCCGAGGACACCGACCTGGTGGTGATGTGGGGCGACGAGACCGCCGTCCCCGCCGCCGCGGCCGTCGTCGAGGCGCTGCCGCCCGGCACCCGCGCCCGAGTCTGGCTGGAGGTGCCGCACGCCGAGGACGTCCAGGAGCTCACGACCGCGGCGGACGCCGAGATCACCTGGCTGGTCCGGGACGACCGCGAGGACTCCCCGGCGGCCCTCGACGCCGTCCGCGCCGCCGGACTCCCCGCCGCGCAGCGCCCGTACGTCTGGATCGCGGGCGAGTCCGGCCGTGTGAAGCAGTTGCGCCGGCACTTCGTGGGCGAGCGCGGCATCGACCGCCGGCGGGTCACCTTCGTCGGCTACTGGCGCCGTGGACTGACGGAGGAGCAGCTGCGCGAGCAGGGGTGAACTCCCGTGCCCGCGGGGGTGGTTGAGGGCACGTGACGCTAGTCACGCACGGCCCGCGTTTGCCCCCACTCTAGTTAGGTTAGGCTTGCCTAAGTTGAGCCCGCCGGGTCCGGCCGGAACTCCGCCCGGGCTCCGCCTTCTTCTCGTCCCTCACGGACCGTCCCCACCGGAGGACCCCCACATGCGCTCGCACCTGCTCAACGACACCACCGCGGAGCAGTACCGCCGCTCCGTGACCGAAGGAGTCGAGCGGGTGGCCGCCAAACTCGCCACCACCGACCGTCCGTTCACCGGCGTCACGGTCGACGCCCTGTCCCCCCGCATCGACGAGATCGACCTCGACGAGCCGCTGTACGACACGGCCGCCGTCCTCGACGAACTGGAGGAGGTCTACCTCCGGGACGCGATCTACTTCCACCACCCCCGCTACCTGGCGCACCTCAACTGCCCGGTCGTCATCCCGGCCGTGCTCGGCGAGGCGGTGCTGTCCGCCGTCAACTCCTCCCTGGACACCTGGGACCAGTCGGCCGGCGGCACGCTCATCGAGCGGAAACTGATCGACTGGACGGCCGCCCGCATCGGCCTCGGCCCCGCCGCCGACGGCGTCTTCACCTCCGGCGGCACGCAGTCCAACCTCCAGGCGCTGCTGCTGGCCCGCGAGGAGTCCAAGACCGACAGCCTGGCCAAGCTGCGGATCTTCGCCTCGGAGGTCAGCCACTTCAGCGTGAAGAAGTCGGCGAAGCTGCTCGGTCTCGGCCCGGACGCCGTCGTCCCGATCCCGGTCGACCACGACAAGCGGATGCAGACCGTGGCGCTCGCCCGGGAGCTCCAGCGGTGCGCGCAGGACGGCCTCGTCCCCATGGCCGTCGTCGCCACCGCCGGCACCACCGACTTCGGCTCCATCGACCCGCTGCCGGAGATCGCCGAGCTGTGCGGCCAGTACGGGGTGTGGCTGCACGTCGACGCCGCCTACGGCTGCGGGCTGCTGACCTCCCTGAAGTACCGGGACCGGCTCACCGGCATCGAGCGGGCCGACTCGGTCACCGTCGACTACCACAAGTCCTTCTTCCAGCCGGTGAGTTCCTCCGCGGTGCTGATCCGGGACGCCTCGACGCTGCGCCACGCCACCTACCACGCGGAGTACCTCAACCCGCGCCGCATGGTGCAGGAACGCATCCCCAACCAGGTGGACAAGTCCCTCCAGACCACCCGCCGCTTCGACGCCCTCAAGCTGTGGATGACGCTGCGCGTCATGGGCGCCGACGGCATCGGCGAGCTGTTCGACGAGGTCTGCGACCTCGCGGCCGAGGGCTGGAAGCTGCTCGCCGCCGACCCGCGCTTCGACGTGGTGGTCCAGCCGAGCCTGTCCACGCTGGTCTTCCGCTACATCCCGGCGGCCGTCACCGACCCCGCCGAGATCGACCGCGCCAACCTCTACGCCCGCAAGGCCCTGTTCGTCTCCGGCGACGCGGTGGTCGCCGGCACCAAGGTGGCCGGACGCCACTACCTGAAGTTCACCCTGCTCAACCCCGAGACGACGACGGCCGACATCGCCGCCGTCCTCGACCTGATCGCCGGCCACGCCGAGCAGTACCTGGGAGAGTCCCTTGACCGCGCTTGCTGAGTCCTCGATGAAGACCTACGACTTCGTGGGGATCGGGCTCGGGCCCTTCAACCTCGGCCTCGCCTGCCTCACCGAGCCCATCGCCGAGCTCGACGGTGTCTTCCTGGAGTCCAAGCCGGACTTCGAGTGGCACGCCGGGATGTTCCTGGACGGCGCCCACCTCCAGACCCCGTTCATGTCGGACCTGGTGACCCTCGCCGACCCCACCTCCCCCTACTCCTTCCTCAACTACCTGAAGGAGAAGGGCCGACTGTACTCGTTCTACATCCGCGAGAACTTCTACCCGCTGCGCGTCGAGTACGACGACTACTGCCGCTGGGCCGCGAACAAACTGACCAGCGTCCGCTTCGGCACGACGGTCACCGAGGTGACGTACGACGAGGGCGCCGAGCTGTACGCCGTGGAGACCACGACCGGTGCCACCTACCGCGCCCGCCACCTGGTCCTCGGCACCGGCACCCCGCCGCACATACCCGAGGCCTGCCAGGGCCTGGCCGGCGACTTCCTCCACAACTCCCGCTATGTGCAGCACCGCGCGGAACTGGTGCAGAAGGAGTCGATCACCCTGGTCGGCAGCGGCCAGTCCGCCGCCGAGATCTACTACGACCTGCTCGGCGAGATCGACGTCCACGGCTACCGGCTCAACTGGGTCACCCGCTCCCCGCGCTTCTTCCCGCTGGAGTACACCAAACTCACGCTGGAGATGACCTCCCCGGAGTACGTGGACTACTACCACGCGCTGCCCGAGGACACCCGCTACCGCCTCACCGCCCAGCAGAAGGGCCTCTTCAAGGGCATCGACGGCGACCTGATCAACGAGATCTTCGACCTGCTCTACCAGAAGCGGCTCGGCGGCCCGGTCCCCACCCGGCTGCTCACCAACTCCGCGCTCACCGAGGCCCGGTACACCGACGGCACCTACACCCTCACCTTCCACCAGGAGGAGCAGGGCAAGGACTTCGAGCTGCGCTCGGACGGCCTGGTCCTGGCCACCGGCTACCGGTACGCCGAGCCGGAGTTCCTCAAGCCCGTCCGCGACCGGCTGCGCTACGACGCCCACGGCAACTTCGACGTCGCCCGCAACTACGCCATCGACGTCACCGGCAAGGGCGTCTTCCTCCAGAACGCGGGCGTGCACACGCACAGCATCACCAGCCCCGACCTGGGCATGGGCGCCTACCGCAACAGCTACATCATCCGAGAGCTGCTCGGCACCGAGTACTACCCGGTCGAGAAGACCATCGCGTTCCAGGAGTTCGCCGTATGAACACCAGTCCCCCCGCCGTCGGCGCCCTCACCCTCCGCCCGCTCGACCCGACGAAGGACGCCGAGCTGCTGCACGGCTGGGTGACCCACCCCAAGGCCGCGTTCTGGATGATGCAGGACGCCACGCTGGTGGACGTCGAGCGCGCCTACATGGAGATCGCCGCCGACGAGCACCACCACGCCTACCTCGGCCTGCACGACGGCGCACCCGCCTTCCTGATGGAGAAGTACGACCCGGCCCACCGCGAGCTGGCCGGGCTGTACGAGCCGGAGCCGGGCGACGTCGGCATGCACTTCCTGGTCGCTCCCACCGACCGGCCCGTGCACGGCTTCACCCGCGCCGTGATCACCGCCGTGATGCGCCACCTCTTCGCGGACCCGGCGACCCGGCGCGTGGTCGTCGAGCCGGACGTGGCCAACAAGGCGGTGCACGCCCTGAACGAGGCCGTCGGGTTCGTCCCCGAACGCGAGATCCAGAAGCCGGAGAAGAAGGCGTTGCTGAGTTTCTGCACGCGCGAGCAGTTCGAGAGGGCGGTGGGAGCATGAGCCTCGCCGACGCCGTGGCCCACCTGACCCCCGAGCACTGGGACGAGGCCAACCGCCTGCTGATCCGCAAGGCGCTCGCCGAGTTCACCCACGAGCGGCTGCTCACCCCCGAGCGCGACGGTGCGCAGTACGTCGTCCGCAGCGACGACGGCCAGACCGCCTACCGCTTCACCGCCACCCTCCGCGCCCTGGACCACTGGCAGGTGGACGCCGGCTCCATCACCCGCCACCGCGACGGGGGCGAACTGCCGCTCGCCGCCCTGGACTTCTTCATCGAGCTGAAGGACTCCCTGGGCCTGAGCGACGAGATCCTGCCCGTCTACCTGGAGGAGATCTCCTCCACCCTCTCCGGCACCTGCTACAAGCTCACCAAACCGCGGGTCCCGGCCGCCGAGCTGGCCCGCGCCGGCTTCCAGGCGATCGAGACCGGGATGACCGAGGGCCACCCCTGCTTCGTCGCCAACAACGGACGCCTCGGCTTCGGCATCCACGAGTACCTGTCGTACGCGCCGGAGACCGCGAGCCCCGTCCGCCTGGTGTGGCTGGCCGCGCACCGCTCCCGCGCCGCGTTCACCGCGGGCGTCGGCATCGACTACGAGTCCTTCTTCCGGCAGGAGCTGGGCGAGGAGACCGTCGACCGCTTCCACGGCGTCCTGCGCGAGCGGGGCCTGGACCCGGCCGACTACCTGCTCATCCCCGTCCACCCCTGGCAGTGGTGGAACAAGCTGACCGTGACCTTCGCCGCCGAAGTGGCCCGGGGGCACCTGGTGTGCCTGGGCGAGGGCGACGACGAGTACCTGGCCCAGCAGTCCATCCGGACCTTCTTCAATACCTCCCACCCCGAGAAGCACTACGTGAAGACGGCCCTGTCCGTCATCAACATGGGCTTCATGCGCGGCCTGTCCGCCGCGTACATGGAGGCCACGCCCGCGATCAACGACTGGCTCGCCCAGCTCATCGAGGGCGACCCGGTGCTGAAGTCGACGGGCCTGACGATCATCCGGGAGCGGGCCGCCGTCGGCTACCGGCACCTGGAGTACGAGAAGGCCACCGACCGCTACTCGCCGTACCGCAAGATGCTGGCGGCCCTCTGGCGGGAGAGCCCGGTGGCGTCCCTCCGGGACGGCGAGTCCCTGGCCACGATGGCCTCCCTCCTGCACGTCGACCACGCGGGCGCGTCCTTCGCCGGCGCGCTGATCGAGCAGTCGGGCCTGGCGCCCACCGAGTGGCTGCGGCACTACCTGCGGGCGTACTTCACCCCGCTGCTGCACAGCTTCTACGCCTACGACCTGGTCTTCATGCCGCACGGCGAGAACGTCATCCTGGTGCTGAAGGACGGCGTCGTGCAGCGGGCGGTCTACAAGGACATCGCCGAGGAGATCGCGGTCATGGACCCGGACGCGGTGCTGCCGCCGGAGGTGTCCAGGATCGCGGTGGAGGTCCCCGAGGACAAGAAGCTGCTGTCCGTCTTCACGGACGTCTTCGACTGCTTCTTCCGCTTCCTCGCGGCCAACCTGGCCACCGAGGGCATCCTGGAGGAGGAGGACTTCTGGCGCACGGTCGCCGAGGTCACCCGCGAGTACCAGGCGTCCGTGCCGGAGCTGTCCGACAAGTTCGCCCAGTACGACATGTTCGCCCCCGAGTTCGCGCTGTCCTGCCTCAACCGGCTCCAGCTGCGCGACAACAGGCAGATGGTGGACCTGGCGGACCCGTCCGGCGCACTCCAGCTGGTGGGCAGCCTCAAGAACCCCATCGCGGGCCTGTAGGCCCACCCACGACGGACGGGCACCCCGCGGTACGGTCCTGCGGGGTGCCCGTCGAGCACGTCAGCCGTCGGTGGGCCAGGGCACCTGCGGCGACCGGTGGTAGCCGATGCCCATCGCCTCCCACCGCGGGCCCTGCGCGGCGAGCCGCACTTTGTAGTCGTCCCAGTCGTGGGCCGACGCCGGGGACCAGCCCAGCTCGGCGGCGCCGGGCAGGCGGGGGAAGGCCATGTAGTCGATGTGCGCGGAGTTCTCGACGGTCTCCGTCCACAGCGGCGCCTCGACACCCCGGATCGCGGACTCGGGGACCCCGGGCAGGTAGGCGCCCGGGTCCCAGTCGTAGGAGCGCCGCACCTCGACGTAGCCGGCCCAGGACAGACCCAGCGGGGTGTTCCGGTCGTACTTCATGTCGAGGTAGACCCGGTCCGCCGGGGACAGGATCAGCCCGGTGCCGTTGCGCGCGGCGGCGGCGACCTGTTCCTTCTCCCGGGCGCCGGTGGAGTCCAGCCCCCAGTACTGGGCGAGCGCTCCCTCGGCGGGGGTGGCGCCGGTGAGCTGGTGCCAGCCGACGACGGTCTTGCCGTACTTCGCGACGATCGGCTGGACGCGTTCCATGAACGCCACGTAGTCCTCGTGGCTGGTGGAGTGCGCCTCGTCGCCGCCGATGTGGAGGTACCGGCCGGGGGTGAGCGCGGCGATCTCGCGCACCACGTCGTCGACGAAGTCGTACGTGATCTCCTTGCCGACGCACAGCGAGCTGAAGCCGACCTCGGTGCCGGTGTAGAGCGGGGGCGCGACGCCGTCGCAGTTGAGCTCGGCGTAGGAGGCGAGGGCCGCGTTGGTGTGGCCCGGCATGTCGATCTCGGGGACGACCTCCAGGTGGCGGGAGCCGGCGTAGCGGACCAGTTCTTTGTACTCGGCCTTGGTGTAGTGGCCGCCGGGGCCGCCGCCGACCTCCGTGGACCCGCCGTGGGCGGCCAGGCGCGGCCAGGAGTCGATGGCGATGCGCCAGCCCTGGTCGTCGCTGAGGTGGAGGTGCAACTTGTTGATCTTGTACAGGGCGAGCTGGTCGATGTACCGCTTGACCTCGTCCACGGTCAGGAAGTGCCGGGCGACGTCCAGCATGGCGCCGCGCCAGCCGAAGCGCGGGGTGTCCTCGATGGTCCCGCCGGCCACCAGCCAGGGGCCGCGCTGCACGGAGTCCTCCTCGACGGCCGCGGGCAGGAGCTGGCGCAGGGTCTGCACGCCGTGGAAGAGGCCGGCGGGTGCGGCGGCGGTGAGGGTGACGCCCGAACGGCCGCTGTCCAGCCGGTAGCCCTCGGCGCCGTACGGTCCCTCGGAGAGCCGGAGCCGGATGCCGCCGCTGCCGTGGGAGACGACGGGGAGGCGGTAGCCGGTGGCGGGCCGCAGGACGTCCGCGAGGTACGCGCCGACCTCGCGGGCCCCGGGTGAGCCGTCGACCCGGATGCGGGTGCCGGGGGTGATGCGGTACGGGGGGCCGCCCGGGTCGGCCGAGGCGGGCGCCGGGACGATCCGGTCGAGCGGCGTGGGGGTGGTGCGGGTGTCGTCCCCTGCGGGGGCGGCGCCGGTGACGGAGGCGCCCAGGGCGGCGACGAGGAGCAGTGAACCGAGAAGACGGAGCGTTCTGTGGTGCTGTCTCACAACACGCTTCCTTCCGTGAGCCGTTGGAGCTCCAAGAGGTCTGAACCACTCTCAACCCGAACTGATGAAACAATCCCCCTCATGGCGGAAATCATCCAGAAGGACGGCACGTGGACGTTCGACGGCGACGCCCTGCGGCTGACTCCCGGACGGGACAAGAACGTCGGCCTGCTCCGCAGGGAACTGGGTGAACTCGTCGTCCCGCTGGCCGCGTTGGCGGGTGTGTCGTTCGAGCAGGGCAAGAAGTCCGGGCGGCTCAGGCTGCGCCTGCGCGACGGCGCCGACCCCCTGCTGCACGCCACCGGCGGCCGGCTGACCGAGCCCCACGACCCCTACCAGCTGGTGGTGGAGCCCGACCGGTACGGCGTCGCCGAGTACGTCGTGGAAGAGGTGCGCAACGCCCTTCTCCTGGAGCAGATCCCGTCCGACCCGGTCGACGGCTACCTGCTGCCGGGCCCGTCCGTGCCGCTGTCGGTGTCGGCCGGGGACGGCACGGCGAGCTTCGACGGCGAGCGGGTGCGCCTGGACTGGAACTGGAAGACGGAGGACGCCAAGGTCGCCGCCGGCACCCGCACCCTGGCCGTGGGCGACATCGCCGCCGTGGAGTGGCACCCGGCGGTCGGCCTGGACAACGGCTACCTCCGCTTCACGGTGAAGAACGCGCCGACCAAGGCCCCGCCGAAGTACGACCCGAACGCGGTGGAGCTGTGGGGATTCAAGAAGGACCCGCTGATGGCGCTGGTCGCCGCCGCCGTACAGGCCCGCCTGCCGCACCCGTCCGGCCCCGCCGCCGAGGGCGCCGCAGTCCCCGCCCCTCAGGCGCGGCCGGCCGCCGAGGACGGCCACGACGCCCTGCTGCGCCGCCTGCGCGAGCTGGGCGAACTGCACCGGACGGGCGTGCTGACGGACGACGAGTTCGCCCTGGCCAAGCAGGCGATCCTCAAGGGGATGTAACCTGCCCGGACCGGTTCCGCCGGCGAATGTGAGCAGAGTCCTGCCCGAAATCGGGCAGGCTCCTTGCGAAAGCGGCACCCTTACCCCAGGATCTACCGGGTGCACGACGAACTCGTTGATCATCTGACGCGGACCACCCCGCTGAGCCGGGGCGAGGCGCTGCGCGTGATCCAGGACGTGCTCGCCTACTTCGACGAGACGACCGAGGAGTACGTCCGTCGCCGCCACCGCGAGCTCCAGGCCCAGGGTCTGGTGAACGCGACGATCTTCGAGCGGATCGGGGCGGACCTGAAATACCGGGCGGTGGCACCGCCGGAGCTGACGCTCCGCCAGTTGCGCCGCATCGTCTACGGCTGAGGAACACCCATTCATGTGCGGAATCGTCGGATACATCGGCAAGCGTGACGTCGCCCCGCTGCTGCTCGAGGGCCTCCAGCGGCTGGAGTACCGCGGCTACGACTCGGCGGGCGTCGTCGTGACCTCCCCCAAGGCCTCCGGCCTGAAGATGGTCAAGGCCAAGGGCCGGGTCCGCGACCTGGAGGCCAAGGTCCCGGCGCGCTTCAAGGGGACCACCGGCATCGCCCACACCCGCTGGGCCACCCACGGCGCCCCCTCCGATGTGAACGCCCACCCGCACATGTCGGCCGACAACAAGGTCGCCGTCGTGCACAACGGCATCATCGACAACGCCTCCGACCTGCGCCGCAAGCTGGAGGCGGACGGCGTGGAGTTCCTCTCCGAGACCGACACCGAGGTCCTCACCCACCTCATCGCCCGCTCGGCGGCCGAGAAGCTGGAGGACAAGGTCCGCGAGACCCTCCGGCTGATCGAGGGCACCTACGGCATCGCCGTCATGCACGCCGACTTCCCCGACCGGATCGTCGTCGCCCGCAACGGCTCCCCGGTCGTCCTCGGCATCGGCGAGAAGGAGATGTTCGTCGCCTCGGACATCGCCGCGCTGGTCGCCCACACCCGCCAGATAGTCACGCTCGACGACGGCGAGATGGCCACCCTCAAGGCCGACGACTTCCGCACCTACACCACCGAGGGCACCCGCACCACCGCCGAGCCGACCACCGTGGAGTGGGAGGCGGCCTCCTACGACATGGGCGGCCACGACACCTACATGCACAAGGAGATCCACGAGCAGGCCGAGGCCGTGGACCGCGTCCTGCGCGGCCGGATCGACGACCGCTTCTCCACCGTGCACCTCGGCGGCCTCAACCTGGACGCCCGCGAGGCGCGCCGGATCCGCCGGGTGAAGATCCTCGGCTGCGGCACCTCCTACCACGCGGGCATGATCGGCGCCCAGATGATCGAGGAGCTGGCCCGCATCCCCGCCGACGCCGAGCCGGCCTCGGAGTTCCGCTACCGCAACGCCGTGGTGGACCCCGACACCCTCTACATCGCCGTCTCGCAGTCCGGTGAGACCTACGACGTGCTGGCCGCCGTCCAGGAGCTGAAGCGCAAGGGCGCGCGGGTCCTCGGCGTGGTCAACGTGGTCGGCTCCGCCATCGCCCGCGAGGCCGACGGCGGCATCTACGTGCACGCGGGCCCGGAGGTCTGCGTGGTGTCGACCAAGTGCTTCACCAACACCACGGTCGCCTTCGCCCTGCTCGCCCTCCACCTCGGCCGCACCCGCGACCTCTCCGTCCGCGACGGCAAGCGGATCATCGCGGGCCTGCGCAGGCTGCCCGAGCAGATCTCCGAGATCATGGAGCAGGAGGAGGAGATCAAGAAGCTGGCCCTGGAGTACGCCGAGGCCCGCTCGATGCTCTTCATCGGCCGCGTCCGGGGCTACCCCGTCGCCCGCGAGGCCTCCCTGAAGCTCAAGGAGGTCTCCTACATCCACGCCGAGGCCTACCCGGCCTCCGAGCTGAAGCACGGCCCGCTGGCCCTGATCGAGCCGGCCCTGCCGACGGTCGCGATCGTCCCGGACGACGACCTGCTGGAGAAGAACCGCGCCGCGATGGAGGAGATCAAGGCCCGCAGCGGCCGGATCCTCGCCGTGGCCCACCAGGACGAGGCGAAGGCCGACCACACCGTCGTCGTACCGAAGAACGAGGACGAACTCGACCCCATCCTCATGGGCATCCCCCTCCAGCTCCTCGCCTACCACACGGCCCTGGCCCTGGGCCGCGACATCGACAAGCCGAGGAACCTCGCGAAGTCGGTCACGGTCGAGTAGCGCCGCCCAGGGGGCGCGCGGAACTGCGCGCCGGGCCGGACCGCACCCGCAGCGGCCGGACAGCCGAACGGACCCCCACGTGTCGCCACCGGACACAGGGGGTCCGTTCTCATCGCCGGGGGCCGCCCAACCCCCGGCCGGCGGCAGCTAACCGGTGGCCGTCACACCCCGGCCCGCCCCGCGTCGCGCCACGGACGTCGGCCAGTGGGCCAGTGCCGCGGTCGCCGCGTACCAGGCCACCGCGCCCGCGGCGACCGCGAACCAGCCGCCCGCCTTGGCCAGCGCCCCGGCGTCGGCGAAGCGCGCGATGGCGATGAGCAGCAGGGAGACGAAGAGCAGCCCGTACGTGCCCTGCCCGAGCATGTCGCCACCGGCGACGGTCAGCGTCAGGGCCACGAGGGCGAACAGCAGCAGGAAGAGTCCGGCGGCGTTGGCTGAGGCCTGGCCGCCCGCCCCGACGGCCCAGGTGAACCAGAGGGCACCGAGCGCGGTGAACGCCGTCCCCGTGGCCGTGTCGCGGTCGCGGAACGCCATCAGGCCGGCGACGAAGAGCGCGACCCCGCCGACGTACTGGGCGACGGTCGTCGCGTCGGCCGCCGTCACGCCGTCGATGACGCCGGTGTGGCCGAGGCCGAAGGCCAACAGGGTGATGCCGAGGGCGAGTCGGCCGACGACGGAGGTCGTGGTGGTGCTTCCCGCGGAGACGTCGTTGTCCACGGCGGGCTCCCTTCTTGCATGTGCAGTGGTGCGGTGGTCCGTATATGCCCTTCACAAGGGCACAAACACCTCTACGGACCGGTATTTTCCGGGAGTTCGCAAGGGAGCCGGCCGTGCGTCGGCCGAAGAAGGGGAAAGCGGCGAACGGGTCAGGGAATGACCACGACGGGGCGCTGCGCCCGCTTGGCGAGGCGTCCGGCGACGGAGCCGAAGATCCGGCCCACGATGCCGTGCGTGGAGCCGACGACGATCGCGTCGGCCTCGTACTCCCGCCCCACCTCTTCGAGTTCGTGGCAGATGTCGCCGCCGCGCTCGACCAGGATCCACGGCACCTCGGCGAGGTAGTCCGCGCAGGCCAGCTCCAGCCCCAGGACCTCGGTGCGGTGGTCCGGCACGTCGACGAAGACCGGCGGCTCACAGCCCGCCCACACCGTGGTGGGCAGCCGGTTGGCCACGTGGACGATGATCAGGCCGGAGGCCAGGCGCCGTGCCATGCCGATGGCGTACGCCAGGGCGCGCTCACTGGACGTGGAGCCGTCGAAGCCGACGACGACCCCGTGCTTGAACGCGGGGTCGCACGCATGGCGTGGCTCCTCGGCCGCCAGAGGCTCGGCCGCCGTGTGGTCGGCGACGGGCCGCTTGCGGTCCGCGGGTTCGAAGAATTCGTGACCGGCCATGGCTGTCTCGGCGTTGTGATCCTTATACGGGTGGGACACGGTGAGCGGAGGAGCTGTGTCCGGGAATCGTCTTCCCAACCCCATACCCCCAAGGGTACGGCGACACTCCTCCTTCGCCCAGATCCCGCGGCCCTCCGGCGCGGGGTTCACCGGAGCATGCACGAGGGTGCGTCCGTAACGCAATGGTTGCTGCGCTGTACAGGCGGTTTAGACAGGATTCAACCTTCGGCCCACCGCTCGTGACCGACGGACCGGCACGGCGTTGTACCGCGTGACCCACCCCAGGGAGCACGCATGCCCGGACCCCGCCGCACCGCCGCCCGAGACGCCCGAGACGTCCGGGTCCGCAGGGGTGCCCGGGACCGGAGGGGCGACCGGCGCCACGGGGGCTCCCGGGACGAGGTCACCGATCTGCTCCGCTGGGCCGCCTTCAGCTGTCTGCTGGTCCCGGCCGTACTGCTGCTGTGCGGCGCCCCCCTGGCCGGCACGGCCGGCACCGCCCTCGGCCTGGCCGCCGTCACCGCCGCCTGCCGCCTGCTGCTCCGCCGGTCCGAGCGCAACGCCGCCCGGGCGCGCGCCCACCGGGGCGGCCGTCACGCCGAGGGAAGGACACCGGGCGGCTGACCGGTTTCTGCGCACGATCCCGTCTCTTTTCAGCCAACTTCTCGAAGGCGGGTATCACGGGCCCCAAGGACCCCCCAACCCCCGTTCCACCTGCACGGAAAGGGTCTCCGGGACCCTGCGCACCCTACGTGGATTGGCCACCGCCGCCAGGCGCACTTCCCTGTGACGCCCCGGAGTGCAACGCTTCGTGATCGAATGCTTTACGCCAAGTTGCCATGTCGACAATGTCCCAAGTGCCGAACCGGCCACCGGGGCGCGACACGACACAGTAGATTCGATCTTGACTGTCTACGGCGGGGGACTCGTGCAGGACCGAGGGGAAACGTGCAGGAGCGACACAACCGAGGAGCCGCGACCACCGAGGGGGGCTTAGCAGCCATGAGCCACGACTCCACCGCCGCGCCGGAAGCAGCGGCCCGGAAGCTCTCCGGGCGCCGCCGCAAGGAGATCGTCGCGGTGCTGCTGTTCAGCGGCGGCCCCATCTTCGAGAGCTCCATACCGCTGTCGGTGTTCGGGATCGACCGCCAGGACGCCGGCGTGCCGCGCTACCGACTGCTGGTGTGCGCCGGCGAGGAAGGCCCGCTGCGGACCACGGGGGGCCTCGAACTCACCGCGCCGCACGGGCTGGAGGCGATCTCCCGCGCGGGCACGGTCGTCGTGCCGGCCTGGCGCTCGATCACCTCGCCACCGCCCCAGGAGGCGCTCGACGCGCTGCGCCGGGCGCACGAGGAGGGCGCCCGCATCGTCGGGCTGTGCACCGGCGCCTTCGTGCTCGCCGCCGCGGGCCTGCTGGACGGCCGCCCGGCGACCACCCACTGGATGTACGCGCCGACGCTGGCCAAGCGCTACCCGTCGGTGCACGTCGACCCGCGGGAGCTGTTCGTCGACGACGGCGACGTGCTGACCTCGGCGGGCACCGCGGCAGGCATCGACCTGTGCCTGCACATCGTGCGCACCGACCACGGCAACGAGGCGGCCGGTGCGCTCGCCCGCCGCCTGGTGGTCCCGCCGCGCCGCAGCGGCGGTCAGGAGCGCTACCTCGACAGGTCTTTACCGGAGGAGATCGGCGCCGACCCGCTCGCCGAGGTCGTCGCCTGGGCGCTGGAGCACCTCCACGAGCAGTTCGACGTGGAGACGCTGGCGGCACGGGCGTACATGAGCCGCCGCACCTTCGACCGCCGCTTCCGCTCGCTGACGGGCTCGGCCCCCCTCCAGTGGCTGATCACCCAGCGGGTGCTCCAGGCGCAGCGGCTGCTGGAGACGTCGGACTACTCGGTGGACGAGGTCGCGGGCCGCTGCGGCTTCCGCTCGCCGGTGGCGCTGCGCGGCCACTTCCGGCGCCAGCTGGGTTCGTCCCCGGCGGCGTACCGGGCGGCCTACCGCGCCCGCCGGCCGCAGGGCGAGCGCCAGACGGAGCCGGCCGAGGCCGGTCCGGCGTCCGCCGCCCGGGCCGGGGCCCCGTCCGAGGGCCAGCAGTCCGTCGCGCTGCCGCCCGACCCGGCGGTCCCCTACCAGGCCCGCCGTGCGGCACCCGTGGTGCCGGCCTCGGCGGCGTCGGACCACGGGCGTGACGCCCGTGACGCCCGTGACGCCTACGTCCCGAGCCGGGCGAGCCTGCCGGGGCAGCGCAGCGGAGCATGATCGGACGGCGCCGGACGGGACACCCTCCCGTCCGGCGTCCCCGTCTTTGCTCGCCCCCGCCGCCCCTACCCGGTCCCGTCCCCGGGGGCTCCGCCCCCGGACCCCCGCTCCTCGAACGCCGGAGGGGCTGGAAATCCAGCCCGTCCGGCGTTTGAGGACGAGGCCGGCCAGGCCGAAGGGGGGGTCTGGGAGCGGCAGCGCCCAGCGAGGCCGGCACCGGCGCCGGAACCCGGTGGAGGGACCCCGGCATAAAGTGTTCGCATGAACGATCGCATGGTGTGGATCGACTGCGAGATGACCGGCCTCTCGCTGTCGGACGACGCGCTCATCGAGGTGGCCGCCCTCGTCACCGACTCCGAGCTGAACGTGCTCGGCGACGGCGTGGACATCGTCATCCGCCCGCCGGAGCGGGCCCTGGAGACGATGCCGGAGGTGGTGCGTCAGATGCACACCGCGTCCGGCCTGCTCGCCGAGCTGCCGAACGGCACGACCCTGGCGGACGCCGAGGAACGGGTCCTGTCGTACATCAAGGAGTACGTGAAGGAGCCCGGCAAGGCCCCGCTGTGCGGCAACTCCGTCGGCACCGACCGCGGCTTCCTCCTGCGGGACATGCCCACCCTCGAGGACTATCTGCACTACCGCATCGTCGACGTGTCCTCCGTCAAGGAGCTGGCCCGCCGCTGGTACCCGCGGGCGTACTTCAACAGCCCCGAGAAGAACGGCAACCACCGCGCGCTCGCCGACATCCGCGAGTCCATCGCCGAACTGCGCTACTACCGCGAGGCCGTCTTCGTGCCGCAGCCCGGACCCGACTCCGAGACCGCGAAGGCCATCGCCGCCAAGCACGTCCTGCCCGCCCAGTAGACGCCCCCGGACGGGGCGCCGCGCAAGACGTGCGCGAGCACCCCTTCGGACCCTGTACACTTTTTCTCGGCCGGTCAGGGAGATCCCGCGGATCACCTCGTCAGAGGTTCCGGAGACCGGTCGTGGTGGGTGTAGCTCAGCTGGTAGAGCACCTGGTTGTGGTCCAGGAAGTCGCGGGTTCAAGTCCCGTCACTCACCCTGAGCAGTCAGCCGGTGGCCTTGTGAAAGGTCACCGGCTGATCTGCGTTCAGCCCCGGGCGGCACCCTCAGGCGGCGCCCCTCCGCCGACCCCTCAGGCGGCATCTCCGGGCGGCCGTCGGAGCCGTGCGGACCCTCACCTCCGAATCGGCCCGCGCGTCACGACGACGTACGCGCCACCAGCTCCGTGGCCAGCACCACGTGCTGCCGCTCCAGCCCCCGGGACGCCGCCGGGCGGCGGTCCGCGATCTCCGTCAGCAGCAGGTCGATCATCGCCCGGCCCATCTCCTCTATGGGCTGGCGCACACTCGTCAGCGGCGGGTCCAGATGGCGGGCGATGGCCGAGTCGTCGTACCCGACCAGCGCCACGTCGTCCGGGATGCGCCGGCCCGCCTCCCGCAGGACCTGGCGGGCGCCCGCCGCGGTGACGTCCGAGGCGGCGAAGACCGCGTCCAGGTCGGGGCAGCGCTGGAGCAGCGCCGCCATCGCGCGCCGTCCGCCGTTTTCGGTGAAGTCCCCCGGCTCGACCAGGTCCTCGTCCACGCCCCGGCCCGCGTCCTCGAGGGCGTCGCGGTAGCCGTCGATGCGCCGCTGGGCGCCGTAGACGTCGAGCCGTCCGGTGATGTGGGCTATCCGGCGCCGCCCCCGGGCCATCAGGTGCTCGACGGCCGAGCGGGCGCCGCCGTAGTTGTCGGAGTCCACCGACGCCAGCGTCTCCCCGGCCGACCGCGGACCGCTGATCACCGCCGGTATCTCCAGCTGGGACAGCAGGTCGGGCAGCGGATCGTCGGCGTGCACCGAGACCAGCAGCACGCCGTCCACCCGGTGCGCGGCCAGGTACTGGGCGAGCCGCTGCCGCTCCCGGTCGCTGCCCGCGAAGATCAGCAGCAGCTGCATCTCGGTGTCGGACAGCTCCGAGCCGACGCCCTTGAGCATGTCGGAGAAGTACGGCTCGGCGAAGAACCGGGTCTCCGGCTCGGGGACCACGAGCGCGATGGCGTCCGTGCGGTTGGCGGCCAGGGCGCGGGCCGCCGTGTTCGGGACGTAACCCAGTTCCGCGACGGCCGCCTCGACCGCCGCCCGCGTCGCCTCACTGACCCGCGGCGAGCCGTTGATCACCCGGGAGACCGTCCCCCGGCCCACGCCGGCGCGTGCCGCCACCTCTTCGAGGGTGGGCCGGCCACCGCTCCGCCCGCGCCCTGTGTGGCTTGCCATGGGCTCCGCCTCCCGTCGAGACCCGCACTCTGCGGCCTGGCCTGGAATTTAACAGGCCGGTCGGGTCCCATGACCGGCCCCGGGCCACCACCACGGCACCGGGTGCCGCCCGCCCGGCCCCCTTGGGCCGCCAGTTAACAGGCAGATAACTGAACGCATCTCTCCGCGTCAGCTCCCTTGACACCCCCGCCCAGAGCTAGGACTCTTCAACACATCACCTGTGGGAGCGCTCCCACACTACTCGGCACGTACACATCCCGCACGTTCCCCGCCCGAGCCGCAGCGACGAACGATGATGAAGCAACGGGCCCAACCATGCAGTTGGCCGGGGGGTCGGCACGTCAGGGCAACAGGAGGACGCAATGCGAGCAGCACGTACCCTCCCCCTCTCTCGACTTCGTTCGAGCGGGGGGACCCCCATCGCCCGCAAGGCGGTGGTCATCGCGGCCGTCGCATCGCTGGGCGCCGGGCTGCTGGCCGGCTGTGCAGACGACGGCGGCGACGAGTCCGGCTCGTCGTCGGGCGGCGGTGAGGGCAAGACCACGATCACGATGGGCCTGTTCGGCACCATGGGCTTCAAGGAGGCCGGGCTCTACGAGGAGTACGAGAAGCTCAACCCCGATATCAACATCGAGGAAAACGTCATCGAGCGGAACGAGAACTACTACCCCGCTCTGGTCAACCACCTCACCACCGAGAGCGGCCTCCAGGACGTCCAGGCCATCGAAGTCGGCAACATCGCCGAGGTCGTGCAGACCCAGGCGGACAAGTTCGTGGACCTGGCCAAGGTCGAGGGCGTGAAGCCGGAGAACTGGCTGGACTGGAAGTGGAAGCAGGGCGTGACCGCGGACGGCAAGGCGGTCGGACTCGGCACCGACATCGGTCCGATGGCCATCTGCTACCGCAAGGACCTCTTCGAGAAGGCCGGGCTGCCCACCGACCGCGAGGAGGTCGGCAAGCTATGGGCGGGCGACTGGAACAAGCTCGTCGAGACCGGTGAGAAGTACAAGGAGAAGGCCCCCGACGGCACCGTCTTCATGGACTCCCCCGGCGGTCTGCTCAACGCCGTCCTCAGCAGCGAGGAGGAGAAGTTCTACAACTCCTCCGGCGAGGTCGTCTACAAGGACAACCCCGCCGTGAAGGACGCGTTCGACCTGACCGCCAAGGCCGCGGAGGCCGGGCTGCTCCAGGCGCAGACGCAGTTCCAGCCGGCCTGGGACACCACGATCTCCCAGGGCAAGTTCGCCACCGTCGCCTGCCCGCCGTGGATGCTCGGCTACATCAAGGGCAAGTCGCAGGCGGACGCGGCCGGCAAGTGGGACGTGGCCCAGGCGCCCAAGGCAGGCAACTGGGGCGGCACCTTCCTGGGCGTGCCGAAGAGCGGCAAGAACGTCGAGGAGGCGCAGAAGTTCGTCGCCTGGCTGACCGCGCCGGAGCAGCAGGCCAAGCTGTTCGCCGTGCAGGGCAGCTTCCCGAGCGCGCCGGGTGCGTACACGCTGCCGCAGGTGACGGGCGCCAAGAACGACATGACCGGTGAGGCGCCGATCGGCGAGATCTTCGCCAAGGCCGCCGAGGCCATCCCGGCGCAGGTGATCGGCCCGAAGGACCAGATCATCCAGCAGGGTCTGACGGACAACGGCGTCATCCTCGTCACCCAGGGCAAGTCTCCCGAGGAGGCCTGGGAGAACGCCGTGAAGACCATCGACAACAACCTGGACAAGTGACCGGAATGGCAACCGAGCACGACACCGCCGCGTCCCCCGTCAAGGGGGGCGCGGCCCCGGGCCGCCGGCCTCCGGACGGTGCTCTGTCCCCGGAGGCGGCGAAGAAGCGGGAGAGGCTGTCCCGCCGGTGGCAGCGCGACATGCGCTGGAGTCCGTACGCCTTCGTCACGCCGTTCTTCCTGCTGTTCATCGCGTTCGGGCTGTTCCCCCTGCTGTACACCGGCTGGGCCTCGCTGCACACGGTGGAGCTGACCGCGCCCACCGACATGGAGTGGGCGGGCCTGCACAACTTCACCCGGATCTTCGACGACGAGTTCTTCTGGAACGCGGCGTGGAACACGCTGATCATCGGCGTCATCTCCACGGTGCCGCAGCTGATGATGGCGATGGGCCTGGCGCACATCCTCAACTACCGGCTGCGCGCCTCGACCTTCTACCGCGTGATCATGCTCGCGCCGTACGCGACCTCGATCGCCGCCGCCTCCCTCGTGTTCGTGCTGCTCTTCGGGCGCGACTACGGGATGATCAACTGGGCGCTGGGGTTCGTCGGCATCGACAACATCGACTGGCAGAACGACCACTGGGCCTCGAAGATCGCCGTCTCCTCGATCGTGATCTGGCGCTGGACCGGCTACAACGCGCTGATCTACCTGGCGGCGATGCAGGCCATCCCGCAGGACCTGTACGAGTCGGCGGCGCTGGACGGCGCCAACCGCTGGCAGCAGTTCTTCCACGTCACGCTGCCCTCGCTGCGCCCGACGATCCTGTTCACCGTCGTCGTGTCGACCATCGGCGCCTCGCAGCTGTTCGGTGAACCGCTGCTGTTCGACGCGAACAAGGGTGCCTCGGGCGGTGCCCAGCACCAGTTCCAGACGCTCGGCCTGTATCTGTACGAGCAGGGCTGGGTCAACCAGCACCTGGGCCGCGCCTCCGCGATCGCCTGGACGATGTTCCTGATCCTCATCGTGATCGGCATCGTCAACTACGTCATCTCGCGCCGGCTGCGCGCCAGTAGTTAAGGAGAACCGGCCGTGACGACGACCCTGACGAAACCTCCGGCCGAACCGGCGCCCCCGCCGCCGAAGCGGCCCCGGCGCTCGAAGTCGGCGCGCGCGGGCGGGCAGTTGCACGCCGGTCCGATCGCCTACGTCATCCTCGCCCTGTTCACCATCGGCTCGCTCTTCCCGCTGGTGTGGACGGCGATCGCCGCGTCCCGCGACAACCAGCGGCTGGCGCAGACCCCGCCGCCGTTCTGGTTCGGCTCCAACCTGTTCGACAAGCTGGAGGTCGCCTGGACGGACGCCAACCTGGGCGAGGCGTTCCTCAACACCACCATCGTGGCGGGCATCTCGTCGCTCACCATCGTCTTCCTGTCGACGATCGCCGGGTTCGCCTTCGCCAAGCTGAAGTTCAAGGGCCGCGGCGCGCTGATGCTGATCGTGGTCGGCACGATGATGGTGCCGCCGCAGCTCAGCGTCATCCCGCTGTACATGATGGTCGCCAAGCTGGACTGGACCGACCAGCTCCAGGCGGTGATCTTCCCGTCGCTGGTGAGCGCGTTCGGGGTGTTCTTCATGCGGCAGTACCTGCTCCAGGCCCTGCCCGACGAGATCATCGAGGCCGCGCGGGTGGACGGCGCGAGCAGCTGGCGCGTGGTGTGGCACGTCGTCTTCCCGACGGCGCGGCCCGCGATGGCGGTGCTGGGCATGCTGATGTTCGTGCAGGTCTGGAACGACTTCCTGTGGCCGTTCCTGGTGCTGACGCAGAACGGCAACCCCACCGTGCAGGTCGCGGTGGCCGGCCTGGGCCGCGGCTACACCCCCGACCAGGCCCTCATCATGGCGGGCGCGCTGCTCGGCACCCTGCCGCTGCTGCTCGTCTTCGCGATCTTCGGCAAGCAGATCGTGGGCGGGATCATGCAGGGCGCCGTCAAGGGCTGACGCCCCGGTCACCCGGGGGCCGGGCCGCTGTCGCCCCGGCCCCCTCACGTCCCACTCTCCTCCCCCACTCCTTCCCCCCTCCTGTGCCGCCGGTGCCCCCGTGGCCCGTCGGTCTTCACGAACCTCCATTGGGAGCGCTTCCATGCCTGAGTCCGCAACGCCGGTGTCCCCGGTGACCTTCCCTCCCGCCTTCCTGTGGGGCGCCGCGACCTCGGCGTACCAGATCGAGGGCGCGGTGCGGGAGGACGGCCGCACCCCGTCGATCTGGGACACCTTCAGCCACACGCCGGGCAAGACGGCCGGCGGCGACACCGGTGACATCGCTGTCGACCACTACCACCGCTACCGCGACGACGTGGCGCTGATGGCGGAGCTGGGCCTGAACGCCTACCGCTTCTCCGTCTCCTGGCCCCGGGTGCAGCCGACCGGCCGGGGGCCCGCGGTCCAGCGCGGTCTGGACTTCTACCGGCGGCTGGTGGACGAGCTGCTCGCGCACGGCATCAAGCCGGCCGTCACCCTCTACCACTGGGACCTGCCGCAGGAGCTGGAGGACGCGGGCGGCTGGCCGGAGCGGGACACCGCGTACCGGTTCGCCGAGTACGCGCAGATCGTCGGCGAGGCGCTCGGTGACCGCGTGGAGCAGTGGATCACGCTCAACGAGCCGTGGTGCAGCGCGTTCCTGGGCTACGGCTCCGGGGTGCACGCCCCCGGCCGTACGGACCCGGTGGCGGCGCTGCGCGCGGCCCATCATCTGAACCTGGCGCACGGGCTGGGCGCGACGTCCCTGCGCGCGGCGATGCCGGCCCGCAACTCCGTGGCGCTCAGTCTCAACTCCTCGGTGGTGCGCCCGCTCTCGCAGCGGCCGGAGGACCTGGCGGCGGCGCAGCGCATCGACGACCTGGCCAACGGCGTCTTCCACGGGCCGCTGCTGCACGGCGCCTACCCGGAGTCGCTGCTGTCGGCGACGGCCTCGCTCACCGACTGGGCGTACGTCCAGGACGGCGATCTGGCGGCGATCCACCAGCCGCTGGACGCGCTCGGCCTCAACTACTACACGCCGGCCCTGGTCTCGGCGGCCGACACCGACGCGCGTGCTCCGCGCGCCGACGGCCACGGGGCCAGCGATCACTCGCCGTGGCCGGGGGCGGACGACGTGGCGTTCCATCAGACGCCGGGCGAGCGCACCGAGATGGGCTGGACGATCGATCCGACCGGCCTGCACGAGCTGATCATGCGCTACACCCGGGAGGCCCCGGGCCTGCCGCTGTACATCACGGAGAACGGCGCCGCCTACGACGACAAGCCCGACCCCGACGGCAGGGTCCACGATCCCGAGCGCATCGCCTACCTGCACGGCCATCTGTCCGCGGTCCGCCGGGCCATCGCCGACGGCGCGGACGTGCGCGGCTACTACCTGTGGTCCCTGATGGACAACTTCGAGTGGGCGTACGGCTACGACAAGCGGTTCGGCGCGGTCTACGTCGACTACGTCACCCTCGAACGCACCCCGAAGTCGAGCGCCCGGTGGTACGGGGAGGCGGCCCGGACGGGGACACTGCCTGCGGTGGAGACGGCGGAGTAGGAGACGACGGCGGGGTGGGCGACGGTGGGGGGACCTGCGTCCGGCCCCCGCCTCGCCGGTCCCCATGCCCCGGCCCCCGGGTCACGGTGCGCTCAGGGAAGCGACCGGGAGCGATTGAGCGTGGGCATCAGGCGGGGCTGCCGGCGGCGCACCGGGCCCCGGTGGCCGCGCCGGGCCGGGGCGGACCGGCCGTCGAGCTGGATCCAGATGCGCACCTCGGTGCCGCCCAGCACGGACGAGCCGATGCGCACGTCCCCGCCGGTCGACTCCGCGAGCCGGCGCACGATGTCCAGGCCGAGGCCGGTCGAGCCGTCGCTGCCCGAGCCCCGGCCGCGCGCCATCGCCGCCTCGGGGTCGGGGATGCCGGGTCCGGCGTCGGAGACGAGGACGATCACGGCGTCCTCGCCGTTGTGCAGGTCGACGGCGAAGGCGGTGCCCTCGGGGGTGTGCCGGAAGACGTTGCCGAGGAGGGCGTCCAGGGCCGCCGCCAGGTCCGCGCGGGCCACGGGTATGCGCACCGGCCGGTCGGCGCCGGCCACCCGCCACTTGCGGCCCTCGTCCTCGGCGAGCGCCGACCAGAACGCCATCCGCTCGCGGACGACCTCGGCCGCGTCGCACCCGGCGCCGGGTCCGGCCGCGGCCGTCCGCGGCTTGGCGTCCCGCGCCGTGCGGATGATGGTGTCGACCTCGCGCTCCAGCTGCTCGACGGCGGCCCGGGTCTGGTCGGCGGCCGGGCCGTCGCCGAGCGAGGCCGCGTTCAGCCGGAGGACGGTCAGCGGAGTGCGCAGCCGGTGCGACAGGTCCGCGGCCAGTTCCCGTTCGTTGGCCAGGAGCTGGACCACCTGGTCGGCCATGGAGTTGAACGCCACGGCGGCGAGCCGCAGTTCGGTCGGCCCCTGCTCGGGCACCCGGGCGCCGAGCCTGCCCTCCCCCAGTTCCCGCGCGCCCTTCACCAGGCGCTGGGCGGGCTGCACCATGCGCACCCCCAGCCGGTCGGCGACCGCGACGGAGCCGACGATCAGCGCGGCGCCGACCGCGGCGAGCACCGCCCAGGCCGTGCCGACGCCGTTGGTGACCTCGGACTCGGGGACGTAGACCTCGACCACGGCGATCTCGCCGGTGCTGAGGGCGACCGGCTGGAGCAGCGTGGACCCGCCGGCGACCTCCGTGGTGGAGGCGCGGCCCATGGCGCGGACGGCCGCGATGTCCTCGTCGGTGGCGCGCTGCCGCCCGATGTCGACCCGGTCGCCGTCCTGGCCGGAGGCGGGTATGTGCACGGCGAGGCCGGCGGCGCCGGAACCGGCGGCGGCGACGACCCGCTCCAGCTGGTCCCGGTCGGTGGTGATGGACAGGGCGGGAGCGACCGCCGCCGCCTCCCGCTCGGCGCTGGAGAACGCGCGGTCGCGGGCCATCTCGCGGATGACGAGCCCGAGCGGGACCGCGAAGGCCACGACGACCATCGCGGTGACCGCCAGCGACACCTTGACCAGGGCCCACCTCATCGCGGCGGCTCCAGCTTCACCCCGACCCCGCGCAAGGTGTGCAGATAGCGGGGGCGCGCGGCGGTCTCGCCCAGTTTCCGGCGCAGCCAGGACAGATGGACGTCGATGGTCTGGTCGTCGCCGTACGACTGCTGCCACACCTCCGCGAGCAGCTCCCGGCGGGGGACGACGACGCCGGGGCGGCGGGCCAGGAAGGCGAGCAGGTCGAACTCGCGGCGGGTCAGGTCCAGCCGGACGCCGTCCAGCTCGGCCTGGCGGCGCAGCGGGTCGACGGTGAGGCCGCCCACCCGGAGCACCGTCGCCGGCGGTGCCTCGCCGGTGCCGGACCGGGCGCGGCGCAGCACGGCCGCCATCCGGGCGGACAGGTGCTCCACGGAGAACGGCTTGGTGAGGTAGTCGTCCGCCCCGGCGTTCAGCAGCCGGACGATCTCCGTCTCGTCGTCCCGGGCCGTGGCGACGATCACCGGCACGTCGGTGATGCCGCGCAGCATCTTCAGGGCCTCGGAGCCGTCGAGGTCGGGCAGCCCGAGGTCCAGGACGACGACGTCGAACGGGAAATGGGCGACCTCGCGCAGCGCCTCCAGCGCCGTCCCGACACTGCGCACCGTGTGCGCGGCGTCGGTCAGGTGCCGGATGAGCGCCGAACGTACGAACTGGTCGTCCTCGACCACGAGAACACTTGCCATGGGCCGCACCGTACGCCATGCGGGCGAGCCCGGTGCGGGCCTGTGGACAACTCCGGGCCGCCCGCCCCGGCGTACCCACGCGGGCGACACGCGAGGGACGGGTGGGGCAGTATGGCGGGCGATGCGCAGAGGACTCGTACACGTACTGGCCTGGCTGCTCGCCACGGGCGCGGCGGTCACGCTGTCGTGGTGGGGCGTCCACACGGTCATGGCGGGCACGGCCTACGACCCGCCCCGCGCCCTGCCCATCAGGGCCGCCGAGGCCACCGCGCAGGGCTCGCAGCCGCCGTCCGCCACGGCCCGTCCGTCGGCCGGGCGGTCGCCGTCGCCGTCGCCGTCACCGAGCGGGACGCCCCGGCGCGAGCCCGCCCCGACGCCGTCCCGTACGCCGGGCACCACCGCGCCCGGGACCCCCGGCCCGACCGCCGCCGCCTCGGGCCGGGTCGAGGGCTACGACACCGACGGCGGACGCGCGGTCTTCGACCTCGGCAGGGCCTCCGCGACCCTGGTGTCCGCCTCGCCGGCGGCCGGCTGGTCGATGCAGCTGTGGAAGACGGAGTCGTGGATCCGGGTGGAGTTCACCTCGGGCGCGGACCGGGTGTCGGTGTTCTGCACCTGGCACGACGGACCACCACGGGTGGAGATCGGGAGCTACTGATCCTTCGGCGGCCGGCCGTGGCCCAGCAGAGCCGACCCGGCCGCGGCGTCCTACTCGAAGACGGAGGCCGGCGCCGCCGGTGAGGCCACCGCGACGGCGTCCGTCACGGGTGCCGCGCCGCCGGTGAAGTCGGTCAGCGCCCGGCCGTGCTCCACACGCGCCGGGTGCGGGTCGGAGGCGGCCCGGCGGGTGAGCTCGGCGACCGGCAGGGGGTGGCCGGAGGCGACGAGGACGGCGTTGCCGAAGCGTTTGCCGCGCAGCACGGCCGGGTCGGCGATCACGGCCAGTTCCGGGAAGCGGGCGGCGGCGGTGGCGATCTGGCCGCGCAGGTGGGCGAGAGGCGGTCCGTCGGCGTGGTTGGCGGCGAAGACCCCGCCGGGGGCGAGCGCCCGGCGGACCTCGTCGAGGAACTCGGCCGACGTCAGATGGGCCGGGGTGCGGGTGCCGCTGAACACGTCCGCGACGACGAGGTCGGCCCAGCCGTCCGGCACCTTGGCGAGCCCGGCGCGCGCGTCGGTGGCCCGCACCCGGACGCGGGCGCCCGCGTCCAGCGGCAGTTCCCGGCGGACCAGCTCGACGAGGGCGGCGTCCCGCTCCATGACCTGCTGGGTGGAGCGGGGGCGGGTGGCGGCGACGTAGCGGGCGAGGGTGAAGGCACCGCCGCCCAGGTGCACGGCGCGGACGGGCCTGCCCGGCGGCGCGGCCAGGTCGATGACGTGGCCGATGCGGCGCTGGTACTCGAAAGAGAGGTGGGTGGGGTCGTCGAGGTCGACGTGCGACTGCGGGGCGCCGTCGATCAGCAGGGTCCAGGCGCGGGCCCGGTCCCGGTCGGGCACCAGCTCGGCCCGCCCGCCGTCGACGTCCGCGACGACGGCCGCCGCGGCGCTGCGCCCGCGCCGTGAGCGACCGGTCCCCGCCTGGCCGGTCTTCCTGGACTTTCCCATCGGTCCATTATCAAGGGCCGCCACGGCCGTGGAGCCGCGGCGGTGGAGAGGCGGAAGCGGACCGCGGGCGGGACGGCGCCGCGGGTGCCGGCCGGGGTGACGATCCTCAGCGGCAGTTGTCCGCGGCCTTCAGCAGCCGGGCCGCCTCGCCGAGCGCGGCCCGCAGCACCGCCGGGTCGGTCGCCGGGTCGGCCTCGCCGGGCGGCACCAGCCAGTCCGAGCCCTCCACCGGAGGGCTGGGGGCGAGCCTGGTGCCGTGTCCGTCGGTTCTCGTGCACGTGCTCCCCGGCACGTCCCACGCGGCGGCCGTACCCGGCGGGACCAGGAAGCCGAGCGTGTCGCAGCCGTCGTCGTGCAGCACCGGCCCCACCGCGTCGCCGGCTCCGCGTCTGAGGATGTCGACGGCCTCCAGCCCCTGGCGCGTCGGCACGGTCACCACGTCACACGCGTCGCAGGCACTCAGGGAACCACGGGGACTGCTGATCCGTCCGGCATCCATCCCGGCCTCCACCACGACTCCTCCTAGGACGAGCAGCCGGGAGTCGGGGGCCTCCCGGTCCACCCTGTCCAACGCGGTGAACCGTCAACGGCTACGGCGCAAGTGGGCCGCAAAGGATGGCACTTCATGGCAGATCACGGATGAGATATCCGGTTTGTAGCCAAACACCGCGTGGCGGGTCCGTCACAGCAGGTACGTTCTTGCTCGCCGGAAACAGGGCGGCAAACGGGCCGATGATGCCGGTACCCGGACAACTCGCCCCGACTCCGGCATGGTTCGACGGTTCGCACGAGAGGGCCCGGCCATGGCGTCGTCAACGGTGACCTCCTCGCAGCCCGAGCGGCCACCGCAGCCGAACCTCGTCTTCCGGCAGTTGCGCGGACAGCGCTCGCCGGGCGAGTTCGCGGCGGCCGTCCGCCGGGCCGCGCGGGAGATCGGCGAGCGCGTCAGCTGTGACGCGCGCTACATCGGCCGCGTCGAGTCGGGTGAGATCCGCTGCCCCAACTACGCGTACGAACGGGTGTTCCTGCACATGTTCCCCGGCCGCACGCTGACCGATCTGGGGTTCGCGCCCCGCTCGTCGGTACGGGGGCGCCGGGGGCGCGTGAGCGGTGAGACACGCGCGGCGCCCGGGACGTATGACTCGCCGGACCCGTTCATCACGCACGACAACTTCGAGGAGAGCGACGTGCTGCGTCGCGCATTCATGACCGGCGGGGGCGCCACGGTGGCCGCCGCCACACTGGGCCCCCTGGGTCTCGCCAGGGAGGCCACCGCGGTTGCGGGCCAGGTCCGCCGCCCCGGGGCGAGCGACGCGGGCGCCCTGGAGGAAGCCGTCCGCCGGATCCGGCTGCTGGACGACCGGCACGGCGCCGACGGCCTCTACCGGCGCGCGGCGGCCCCGCTGCGCGCCGCGTACGCGCTGCTGGACGCCGGGGCGACCCGGCAGGCGACGGCGGACCGGCTCTACTCCGGCGCCGGTGAACTGGCCATCTCCGTCGGCTGGCTGGCCCACGACTCCGGGCGCTTCGACGACGCCCGCTCGCATTACGCGGAGGCGCTCGCGACCGCCCGGATGAACGGGGACCCGGGCCTGGAGGCGCACGCCTTCTGCAACACGGCGTTCCTCGCGCGGGACGCGGGCCGGCCGCGCGAGGCGGTACGGGCCGCGCAGGCCGCGCAACGCGCCGCGCGCCCGCTGGGGTCGGCCCGTCTGATGTCCCTGCTGGCGCTGCGCGAGGCGGGCGGCTGGGCGGGGCTGGCCGACCGGGCCGGCTGCACGCGGGCGCTGGCCCGGGCGCAGGCCCTCTTCGAGCGAGGCCCCTCGGACGCGGACCCCGAGTGGATGAGCTTCTACGGGCGGGCCGAGCTGGAGGGGCTGGAGGCGCAGTGCTGGTCGACGCTGGGCGACTGGCCGCGGGCGGCGCGGCACGCGCGGCGGGCCGCCGATCTCCAGGACCCGCACTTCACCCGGAACATCGCGCTGTACTCGGCCGAGCTGGCCGACGATCTCGCGCGCGGCGGTCGTCCCGACGAGGCGGCGGCGGCCGGGATGCGGGTGCTGGATCTGTTGGGGGAGGTGCAGTCTTCGCGGGTGCACACGATGTTGGGGGGGACGGCGCGGGTGCTGTTGCCCCACCGGCGGGCTTCGGGGGTGTCGGCGTTCCTGGAGCGCCATGAGGCGCTGCCGCGGCCGGTGTGAGCATGTGAACGTGCGTTCGCTTGAGGCGGGGGGCGTTGCGCAGCCCGGCGGTGCGGGGTGCCTCCCCCAGAGGGGGCGCCCCCAGCGCCCACCAGTGCCGCCCTGGGGGCACCTCCCAGGCCGTTCAGGCACTGGGGAGGCACGACTGCCCGCAGCTGCGGCGGCGCGAGTGCGCGCGGCTGCGGCTGTGGCAGCGCGGGTGTCCGGTGGCTGCGGCTACGCCGGGAGGTGGCCTATGTCGTTCCAGTTTTCGATGGCCGGTTCTCCGTAGGCCCAGCCCAGGACCGACAGTGACGTCGGGTTCAGGCGTATCCGCGCCGCGAAGTCCAGCGGCAGGCCCAGCCAGCGGGCGCCGATGGAGCGCAGGATGTGTCCGTGTGCGAAGACCAGCACGTCGCGGTCGGCGGCACGGGCCCACGCCACCACCTCGTCCGCACGTGCGGTGACGTCCGCCAGGCTCTCCCCCTCCGGGACACCGTCCCGCCAGATCAGCCAGCCCGGCCGGGCGGCCTGGATCTGGGCCGGGGTCATGCCCTCGTACGCCCCGTAGTCCCACTCCATCAGCGTGTCCCAGGTCTCGGCGCGGTCGCCGAACCCGGCGAGTTCGCACGTCTCACGCGCACGTACGAGCGGGCTGGTGCGCACCTCGGCGCCGGGCAGGCCGTCGAGCGGCGCGCGGTGCAGCCGCTCGCCGAGCAGCTTGGCGCCCCGGCGGCCCTCGTCCAGCAGCGGCACATCGGTCCGCCCGGTGTGCTTGCCGGACAGCGACCACTCCGTCTGTCCGTGCCGGGCCAACAGGATGCGCGGTGCCATGGAGGGGGCCTTCCGGAAGAAATGTCGAGCGGAACCCCTCCATCATCGCGCACGCTGTGCAGGAGCAACCCGGGGGGCGATCCCGGCGTCTATCAGGGCCGGGGGCGCACCGAGAGGAGGGCGCCCGTACGCCGTAGAGTGACACGCCCGGCTCCGCCGGGGCCCGGGACGAAGGGGGAGGGCGATCGGATGCGGGACACCGAGATACCGGGCACCGAGGCGACCGCCCCGCGTGCCCGGCCGCGTTGGTGGGCCGAGCTGCCGCTGATCGTCCTCGTCTACGCCTGCTACTCGGCCGGCCGTCTGCTCGTGCGCGGCGACGTCTCCGACGCCGTCGACCACGGCCTGGCGATCCTGCGCATCGAGAAGGCCCTGTACCTCAACGCCGAGCACCCGCTGAACCGTCTCTTCACCCGTGAGCCCTGGCTCGGGATACCCGCCGACTTCTGGTACGCGTCGCTGCACTACCTGCTGACCCCGGCGCTCCTGGTGTGGCTCTTCCGGTCCCGCGCGGTGCGCTACCGCGCCGCCCGCACCTGGCTGATGACCTCCACGTTCATCGGCCTGATCGGCTTCACGCTGCTGCCCACCTGCCCGCCCCGGCTGCTGGACGCCGGCCACGGCTTCGTCGACACCATGGCGTACTACAGCGCGTACGGCTGGTGGGGCGGCGAGGCGAGCGCGCCTCGCGGACTGGGCGGGATGACCAACCAGTACGCGGCCATGCCGAGTCTGCACGTCGGCTGGGCACTGTGGTGCGGCGTGATCCTGTGGCGCTACGGCGGCACGCGCGTGGCGAAGACGGCAGGTGTCGTCTACCCGCTGGTGACCACGATCGTGGTGATGGGCACCGCCAACCACTACTTCCTGGACGCCCTCGCGGGCGCCGTCGTGATGGGCGCGGGTCTGCTGCTGACGCCGTACGTCATGCGGTCCGCGGACCGGCTGTGGGCGGCGGTCGCCGGACTGGCCCGGAAGGAGCGCGGGGGCACGGCCGCCACGCCGGTCGCACCGGCCCCGGCCGACGCCGGTTCCCCGTTTGTCAGTGCCGGATGCCAGACTTCCGCGGGTGAGCGAATTCCACGGCAGCGCGACCAGCGGTTCCCGTCCGGAGCCGAGCCGGACACCGCACCCGCTCAAGCGGGGGACGGCACTCCGGCACCGGCTCGCTGAACTGCGTGGCCCCGACGTACCGGCCAAGGCGCTGGACGCCCGCGCCCTGGCCGCCCTCGCGGCGAACCCGGGTTGCCGACGGCGGGCGATCCTCGACGGCGCGGGGGTGAACAAGGCCGCACTGGCGAGCGCGCTGGGCGCGCCGTCGGTCTTCGGGCAGTCCCAGTTCGCGTTCGTGCGGGGCAACGCGTTCGAGGCCCGGGTCAAGGCGGACGGCGGCGCGGAGCTGCTGCGGCTGGTGCGCGAGAAGCTGGACCGGGGCGCCGGGCCGGCCGAGGGCGCGGCGGTGCCCGACCTGTCCGCGACCGGCCCGGAGGGGCGCGCCGCGCGGACGGCACTGGCGCTGCGGGAGGCGACGGCGTCCGGCGGCTGGACGCTGCTGGACCACCCGATGCTCGCCCTGGACGTCGCGGGCTCGCCCACGTTCCTGGAGCCGGACGCGGTGGTGGTGCACCCCGACGGCAGCTGGACGGTCGTGGAGATCAAGTCGTTCCCGATGCTGGACGGCTCCGCGGACCCGGCGAAGGTCGGCGCCGCGGCCCGGCAGTCGGCGGTGTACGTGCTGGCGCTGGAGGAGGTGGCCCAGAAGCTGGACCCCGCCCCGGCCGTCCGGCAGCGCGTCCTGCTGGTCTGCCCCAAGGACTTCTCCAACCTGCCCGCCGCGTCCGCCGTCGACGTGCGCAAGCAGCGCGCGGTGACCAGGCGCCAGCTGGACCGGCTCACCCGGATCGAGGAGATCGCCGACGCCCTGCCCGAGGGCACGTGCTTCTCCCCCGGCCTGCCCGCCGAGGAGCTGACGGCCGCGGTCGAGGCGGTCCCGGCGACGTACGCGCCGGAGTGCCTGTCGGCGTGCGAGCTGGCCTTCCACTGCCGCGCCCGCTCCCGCGAGGCCGGTGCGGTGACGGGCCTGGGCCGGCCGGTGCGGGCGGAGCTGGGCGGTCTGGCCACGGTGGACGACGTCCTGGCCGCGGCCCACGGCGAGGCCGGCGACCCGGACGACCCGGCGGTGGCGGCGCTCCGCCGGGCGGCGGCCCTGCGGGCGGAGGCGCTCCGGTCGGCGGGGACGGCGGCGTCGGGAGCCGCGGTCACGGAGGGGGCGGCATGTCGCTGATCACCACGCTCGCCCGGCTGGAGGCCGTGCGCGCGGGCCGTGCCCAGCCCGCCGCCACGGTCCGGCACCGGCACCTGTCCGACCGGCCGCTGGTGTTCGTGCCGCTCACCACCGCCGGTGAGGCCGGCGCCCCGCTCGGCGCCCTGGTCGGCACCGACCGGGACGCGCCGCGCCTGCTGGTGGTGCCGCAGCCCCGCGACCGCGACCTCCGGTTCGCGTTCCTGGCCGAGCTGGCGGACGTGGTCCTGCCGTACGTGGAGTCCTGCGCCGAGGCGGTGGAGACCGCCGAGCGCACCGAGACCTACCCGGACACCGGCAAACGGGTCAAGGTCGAGGTCGACCTGTGCGCGGACGCCGCGCAGCTGATCGTGCCGAGCCGGGCCGGCATCGAGTTCGTCCGGCTGCTCGGCCGCTCCATGCGCTTTCGGCGCACAGCGGAGCAGGACCCCGAGGCGCCGCACCCGGCGCCGCCGCGGGTGCCGCTGCTCGGCCGCTGGCTGACCCACTACGGGGAGCGGGCGAGGGTGCCCGGCTCCTCGCTGCTGCTGGCCATGACCGAGCTGCTGGGCCGGCACTGGGCGACCGGCCAGTCGACGCTGGAGGACCAGCACCTCGGGGCGCTGCTCGCCTGGATCGACCCGCCCGAGGGCGCCTCGGGTGCCGAGGAGGCGCTCAGGGCCGAGCTGGCGCGGGACGCCGACGGCCAGTTGCTGTGCCCGCCCGCGGGACCGGCGACCGACCCGGCCTTCGACAACAAGCGGCTGGCTCCGGCCGTCGAGCGCTACGACCGGGCCCGCACCGCGCTGGCCGCCGCCGAGGACGGGCTGGAGGCCGACGAGCGGCTCGGCGCGCTGACCGCCGCCGAGCGGGAGATCCGCACCCTGGTCGCGGAGCACACCCGGCCGGCCTGGGAGGCGGTGTGGCGGGGCCTGGACCTGCTGCGGGCGCTGCCCGAGGGCGCGCACGTCGAGGAGCGCTGGACCCGGGACCGCTGGTCGTTCACCGGGCACCGGGACCGGATCGCCGCGGGCGAGCCGCCGCAGCCCCGCCGTGACGACGCGGTGACGGCGGCGAACAAGCTGGCCACCCGGGAGCGCGAGCAGGCCCGGCTGGAGGCGCAGGAAGCCCTGGACGACCCGCTGGTGATGGCCGGGCGGCGGCTGGCCGGAGAGGCGTTCGCGGGCGAGGTCACGGACGTGGTCATGACGTACACGGAGAGCAGACGGCCCAGCCCGCGCCCGCTGGTCACGGTCCGCACGGACGACCGGCCGCACCTGGCCGAGGGGGCGCGGGTGTACCGGTCGCTGGCCGGCAGGCCGCAGGCCGCGGAGGTCGCCGGGCAGGAGGGCGAAGGGCTGCTGGTCCTGCGGATCGTCGACAGGATGGGCCGCGGCCGGGAACCGGAGGACGGATCGGTGCCGGAGAAGGGCGACCTCGTCTGCTTCACGCTCTTCGAGCACGAGCAGCGCGGTGGCCCGAGGCTCCCCGACCCGGAGCAGACGCCGTGGACCCATGGCGGGCCGCCGGGCGAGGACCCGGTTCCCGAGCCCGCCGACCCGACGACCGAGGAGGACGTCCTGTGACCGCGACCGCCGAGGCCGGCGCTGCCGCCCCGGGAGCCGCCGCCCCGGGAGCCGGCGCCGCGGGTGGCGCCTTCGACCCGGGCGCCGAGGCCGACCGGGCGACCGCCAGGATCCTGCACGACACCCTGCACGGCACCCAGCGCGGCGTCGTCGTCGACTCCCCGCCGGGCGCCGGCAAGTCCACCCTCGTCGTACGGGCGGCGCTGGAGCTGGCCGCGGCGGGGCGCCCGCTGATGGTGGTCGCGCAGACCAACGCGCAGGTCGACGACCTGGTGCTGCGGCTCGCCGAGAAGAACCCCGAGCTGCCGGTGGGCCGGCTGCACAGCAGTGACACGGACGCGTACGACAAGGCGCTGGACGACCTGCCGAACGTACGGAAGTCGGCGAAGGCCGCCGACCTGGCCGGGCTCGACGTGGTGCTGTCCACCGCCGCGAAGTGGGCGCACGTGAAGGTGGACGAGCCGTGGCGGCACGCGATCGTGGACGAGGCCTACCAGATGCGGTCGGACTCGCTGCTGGCCGTGGCCGGGCTGTTCGAGCGGGCGCTGTTCGTGGGCGACCCCGGGCAGCTGGACCCGTTCGCGATCGTGGGCAGCGAGCAGTGGGCGGGCCTGTCGTACGACCCGTCGGCGTCGGCGGTGACCACCCTGCTGGCCCACAACCCCGGCCTGCCGCAGCACCGGCTGCCGGTGTCGTGGCGGCTGCCGGCGTCGGCGGCGCCCCTGGTCTCCGACGCCTTCTACCCGTACACGCCGTTCCGCAGCGGCACGGGTCAGGATGATCGCCGGCTGGCCTTCGCCGTCCCGTCGGACGGGTCCGGGCCGGACCGGGTGATCGACGAGGCGGCCGGCTCCGGCTGGGGTCTGCTGGAGCTGCCCCCGGGACACACCCCGCGGACGGACCCGGAGGCGGTGCGCGCGGTCGCGGCGGTGGTCCGGCGCCTGCTCGACCGGGGCGGCGCGGCCGTCTCCGAGCGCTCGCCCGAACCGGCGCCGCTGACCGCCGGCCGGATCGCGGTCGGCACCGCGCACCGCGACCAGGCGGCGGCGGTGCGCGCGGCGCTGGCCGAGCTGGGGGTCACGGACGTGACGGTCGACACGGCGAACCGGCTCCAGGGCCGCGAGTACGACGTGACGGTCGTCCTGCATCCCCTCTCCGGCCGCCCCGACGCCACCGCGTTCCACCTGGAGACGGGCCGCCTGTGCGTCCTGGCCTCCCGGCACCGGCACGCGTGCGTCGTGGTCTGCCGCGCGGGGGTGGACGCCCTCCTGGACGACTACCCGTCCACGGAGCCGGTCCAGCTCGGCACGGTGGTGAAGTTCCCGGACGGCTGGGAGGCCAACCACGCGGTCCTCGCCCACCTCACCCGCCACCGGGTGAGGTGGGAGCCCTAGGGGCCGGTTGCGGGCGCCGCCCGCGGTCGACGCGCCCTTGCGCGGGCGCGGGACAATGGACGGTGGCCCACTTCACCGGGGCGCCCCCGCTTGAACCACCGCTCGCCGGGGCAGGGTCATGCGCGACGTACGAGTGAGGAGACGACATGGCGGAGCCAACGCCGCATCGGAGCGAACCGCGGCTGCGCCCCGCGCCCCTGCTCTTCGAGCCCGCGGCGGCGGGCGCCGATCCCGAGCACTTCTTCGACCTGGAGTCGATCGACGACCCACGGGCGCTGCTGGAGCGGGCGACGGAGCTGACGCAGGCGTTCCGCGCGGCGGCGGACCGGGCCATGGAGTTCCAGGCGCTGGCCGCGGCGCAGCTCGCCGACCCGCGGCGGTTCGACCGGCTGACGACCGCGGACATCGCCGAGCGGGCCGAGTGGACCGAGGACTACGCCAAGAAGATGGTGGAGTTCGGGCGGGACCTGATGCGCGGCGGCGAGGGCGGCCCGGGGTCCGTCGAGCCGGTCTGACTCCCGGACCAGGACCCGGGCCACGCCGCTCGGCATATGCCAGGCGGGCAAGATACCCCTCCGCTCCCCTTCCTGTCCCGGATTCCGGCAACTCAGCGGAACCGACCGCTCACGGCAGGTAGATGTAAACCCCATGAGCACCACACCGAACGTCTCCCACGTCACCTCGGACGGCGCCGCCTGGCTGGCCTCGGCGGGCCCGTACCCGCGCAGCACGCTCGCCCTCTGGGAGGAGCGGCCCGACGCCCCGGTGGTGCTGCCCTGCGGGTCCAGCTTCGACGTGGTCAGCGCCTCCGCGATGTTCGGCCGCCGGATGCTGGACCGGCTGTGGGCCGACGGCCCGGGTTCGGGCCCGGTGGCCGAGGCCCGGGGCCGGATCCTGCTGTTCGCCGCGCCCGGCACGGCCCAGCGGCTGCCCTCGCTGCTGGAGTGGGAGGAGTGGGGCGGCCGTACGGGCACGGTCCCGTCGCTGCTGTGCCACGGCACCGGGGACGCGGTGACCGTCCCGGCCGTCGCCGGCCGGAGCGAGCGTTCCGGTTCCGCTTCCCGCTGGCTGGTGGCCCCCGACACCCGGCAGCCCTGGCTGCCCGGCCCGGAGGTCCTGCTGTGGGCGGCCGTCCGGGCGGCCCGCGCGGCCGTGCGGATATCGATTTTTCCTCCCGCCGACCAGGATGCTAAGGTCTACGACGTCAGCAGGCGCCGCTAGCTCAGTTGGTTAGAGCAGCTGACTCTTAATCAGCGGGTCCGGGGTTCGAGTCCCTGGCGGCGCACGACACGGAAAGGCCCTCCGCGCAAGCGGGGGGCCTTTCCGCATGGGCCACACACTCCGCAACCGCGCTAGGCCGGCTGTCCGGGCGTGATCGTCACCGTCCACGCCCCCGACGCCGTACGCCCCGCCACCTCCACCCGCACGCCCTCCCCCGGCACCGTGAAGCTCTCCCCGAGCCCGACGGGCGCGTCCGCGAGCGGCGGGTAGACCGAGTCCTCCCAGCACGCCGAGGTGCGCGGATGGGCGTCGATCACCTCGATCGGCCCACCGCCGGACGCGGCCGTGCTCCGCACCCGGTACACCAGCACCCCGGCCCGGCAGGCGCCGATGTCGCTGCCCACCGGCCCGCGCGCCTCGAACGCGAGCGCGGTGTCGGCGCCGGTGCGCACCACCGCGAGCTTGGCGCCCCGGCCGAGTCCGAAGGCGGGCGCCCCCGCGGCCCCCGTCACCGGCACCCCCGGCCCCGCCCCCAGCGGCTCCAGCGTCAGCCGCACCGGCTCCGCGCCCCGCACACAGATCACCTGCCGGGGCTCCAGCCAGCCCAGCTTCCACTTGTGCCAGCCGAACAGGTCGGGAGCGAGCCCGAACTGGCTGCCCATCAGGTCCCAGTCACCGACGTGGGTGTCCCAGTCCCCCTTGCCGTCGGCCGGCCGGTGGTACAGGTCGGGCAGGTCGAGGACGTGCCCGGTCTCGTGGGCCAGCACCAGCCGGTCCGGCGGGTGGTTCTCGAAGACCGTGACGACCCGCCGGATGTCGGTGCCGTCGGCGCGCAGCGGGGTGTCGAGGTTGACGACCTTCGTGGCGTCCGAGTCCACGCCGGGCGCGTCCGGGTCGGCGACGAAGTAGACGATGTCGTAGCGGGAGAAGTCGACGTGCCGGTCCGCCGCGGCCAGCGCGTCGCGCAGGTAGGCGGCACGGTTCCGCGCCTCCCAGTCCCGCTGTATGGCGTACGCCGTCGAGGGGCGCGGCATGCCGATCCAGTGCCGCAGGGGGTGCGGGCGCAGCGTGAACCTGCCGTAGGAGGCCCGCTGGAAGAAGCGGGTGGTGACCGGGAAGTGGTCGGCGGCCAGTTCGGCCGGCGCGGTCAGCGGCTGGGAGTCGGGGAAGGACAGGAACACCATCACCGCGTCCAGCGCGCGGGACGGCCGCGGGTAGGCCGCGTTCCAGGTGTCCAGGCCCTCGGAGTGATGGGCGTCGGTGCGCTCCAGGGCGCAGGGCTCGGGCGAGAACGGCTCGGCGACCGAGGGCGCGGACACCAGCGAGGTCGCGGCGAGCGCCGACATGGTGGTGGCCACGGCCGCGGTGCTGCGCAGCCTGGGCCACGCCAGGCCGCCACCCGCCCGGCGCCCCGCCTCCGCGAGCCCCTTGAGGGCCTCGCGGGGAAGTCGCCTCAGGGGAAGCTGGCGCGGCACAGGGACCTCCGGAGCGGTTCGCGGGACACCGCACCCAGCTTGTGCATATTTGTCGTACTACGCCCTGTCCGGCTGCACCGGTCGGGTGAGTCACCCGGAATTCCCCCGCGGCTCCCCCTGCCGACGCCCCCGCGCCACTCACGGAACGTCACAACTGGTCGGAGGCGTTTAGAACCCGTCCAGGGGCGAGCAGAAACGATCTGGCAGGGTCTTCCGCCCGTCGCGGAGCGCGCGAAGCGGCTGGAAGGGCCTCGGGCCAGCCTCTATGATCGGCACACTTTCCGGCACGGACAGAGATCGAGTGCACTGCGGGAGCGAGCGGTGAGCGGAACGTCCGAAGGGCCGACGCCCGCGGCAGACCTCGACCGGTCGGCCGTCACAGAGAGTAACATCGACTTGGCGGCTCGTACCGGCCTCCCCGGCCGCGCGGAGGAGCCCGCCCCCTACCGGTCCGTGTTCACGGCGGCCCCGCTCGCCATGGCCGTCGTCGACCCGGAAGGCCTGGTCGTCAGCGCCAACGACACGCTCGGCGCGCTGCTCGGCACCACGCCCGAGGAGCTGGCGGGCCGCCCGGCGGCCGACCTGGTGGACCTCGCCTCCGACGCCCGCACCTGGGGCACGTACCGCGAGGTGCTGCGCGGCGACCGCCCCCGGCTGCGCTGCACCCGGCGCCTGAAACGCCCCGACGGGCACTCCCTGTGGGCGCAGGTCACGGTGGCGCCGCTGGCCGGGGACGCGCCCGGGCTGCTGCTGTCCGTCGCCGACATCAGCGCCCGTCGCGAACTCCAGGCCCGGCTGCGCCACTTGCAGATGCACGACCCGGTGACCCGGCTGCCCAACCGCTCCCTGTTCTTCGAGCGCCTCACGGCCGCCCTGGACCCGGAGTCGTACGAGCACGGCGGCAGCGGCCGGATCGGCCTGTGCTACCTGGACCTCGACGGTTTCAAGGCCGTCAACGACACCCTGGGCCACCGCGTCGGCGACCGGCTGCTGACCGCCGTCGCCGAGCGCCTCACCCGCTGCGCCGAGGAGGCCGCCCAGGTCCGGTCCGGCACCCCGCTGGTGGCCCGGCTCGGCGGCGACGAGTTCGCGCTGCTCGTCCAGGACTCCACCGGCACCGACCAGCTCGCCGACCTCGCCGAGTCCGTCCTCGCCGCCCTCCAGGAACCCTTCGACCTCTCCGGCCGCAGCCTGTCGGTCACGGCGTCGATCGGCGTCGTCGAGCGCCACGCCGCCGGCACCACCCCCACCGCCCTGATGCAGGCCGCCGACACCACGCTGTACTGGGCGAAGGCGGACGGCAAGGCCCGCTGGACGCTGTTCGACCCCGAGCGCAACGCCCACCGGATGACCCGCCAGGCCCTCGCCTCCACGCTCCGCCCGGCCATCGAACGCGGCGAGTTCGCCCTGGAGTACCAGCCGCTCGTCGGCATGGACGACGGCCGGCTGCGCGGCGTCGAGGCGCTCATCCGCTGGAATCATCCTCAGTTCGGCGTACTGGCGCCGAATCGGTTCATCGCACTGGCGGAGGAGGACGGTTCGATCGTTCCCCTGGGCCGCTGGGTGCTGCGCACCGCCTGCCGTCAGGCCCGCCGCTGGCAGCTGGAGCACCCCGGCGAGCCGCCGATCTTCGTCAGCGTCAACGTGGCGGTGCGCCAGGTCTGGGACTCGGACCTGGTGGCGGACGTGGCGGCGACGCTGGCCGAGACGGGCCTGGCACCCGAACTCCTGCAACTGGAACTGACCGAATCGGCGGTCATGGGCTCGGCCGGCCGCCCGCTCCAGGCGCTGAAGGCGCTCAGCGACATGGGCGTGCACATCGCCATCGACGACTTCGGCACGGGCTACTCGAACCTGGCCTACCTCAGCCGCCTGCCCGTCTCGGTCCTGAAGCTCGACGGGTCCTTCGTGCGCGGTTTCCAGTACGACGCCCGCAGCACCGAGCGGGACGCGGAGACGGACGCCGACCGCACCAGCCCGGCGGACGAGGTGATCGTCGAGGCGATGGTCCAGCTCGCCCACCGCCTCGGCCTCACCGTCACCGCGGAGTGCGTGGAGACCTCCGACCAGGCGACCCGGCTGCGCCGGATCGGCTGCGACACCGGCCAGGGCTGGCTCTACTCCCGCCCGGTCCCGCCCGACCGCATCTCCGAACTGCTGCTTCAGCCGGCCGTCGGCAACCCGTAGACGTCCGCGATCAGCTCGTACGACCGCAGCCGTACGTCACCGCTGTGCGCGTTGGCGGTGATCATCAGCTCGTCGGCGCCGGTGCGCTTCTGAAGATCGTCGAGCCCGGCGCGGACCTCGTCCGCCGTGCCGTGCACGACGTTCGCGTTCCAGGAGGCGACGAACTCCCGCTCCATCGGGCTGAAGTCGTACGCCTCGGCCTCCTCGGGCGTCGGCACGAGCCCCGGCCGCCCGGTGCGCAGCCGCACCATGCTCAGCGCGGCGGCGAGCACCTGCCGCCGCGCCTCCCTCTCGTCGTCCGCGGCGAGCGCGGACACGCCGATCAGGGCGTACGGCTCGGCAAGGACGGCGGACGGCCGGAAGGTCTCGCGGTACAGGTCGAGGGCGGGGATGGTGTTCTGCGCCGAGAAGTGATGGGCGAAAGCGAACGGCAGCCCGAGGGAACCGGCGAGGCGGGCGCTGAACCCCGACGACCCCAGCAGCCAGACCGGCGGCCGGTGCGGGGACTGCACCCCACCGGGGCTGGTGGCCTGCACCGGCCCGGGTACGGCGTGGATCCGCCGGTACGGGTGCCCGTCGGGAAAGTCGTCGTCCAGGAACCGGATCAGCTCGGCGAGCTGCTGCGGAAACTCGTCCGCCCCCTCACTGAGCCGCTCGGCCCGGCGCAGCGCGGCGGCGGTGGCCCCGTCCGTGCCGGGCGCGCGGCCCAGGCCCAGGTCGATCCGCCCCGGGGCCATGGCCTCCAGCGTCCCGAACTGCTCGGCGATCACGAGCGGCGCGTGATTGGGCAGCATGACCCCGCCCGACCCGAGCCGAATCCGCTCGGTGTGCGCGGCGAGGTGCGCGAGGATCACCGCCGGCGAGGAGGAGGCGACGCCGGGCATCGAGTGGTGCTCGGCGACCCAGTACCGGTGGAACCCGCGCCGCTCGGCGAGCCGCGCCATGTCGACGCTGGTCCGCAACGCGTCGGTGGCGGTCCGTCCGGCGCCGACGGTGACCAGGTCCAGGACGGAGAGGGGGACGGGGGCGGTGCCGTGGGCTGTGCCCTGGATCTCCTCTGCGGCGTCTTCGGACATGGGGGTGCCTCCTGGTTCACACGGCGCTGAGACGGTTGCGTTCGCGCCGGGGTCAACAGGAGGCGGGGGTGGGTTATTCCTGGTGGGGGGCCTTGAGGGAGGTGAGGAAGGCGACGAAGGCGGGGGCCGGGAAGGTGAGGACGGCCCGGGCGGGGGCCTTGGAGTCGCGGACGGCTATGCGGGGGTGGCGGTGGGCGATCTCCACACAGGCGTTGCCGTCGCCGCTGCCCGAGTAGGACGACTTGTGCCAGCGGAGGGCCTGGAGCGCACCCACGTCAGCCCTCCTGGTCCCGGACTTTGAGGGAGGCGAGGAAAGCGGTGAAAACCGGGGCCGGGAAGGTGAGCACGGCTCGGGCAGGGGCCTTGGAGTCGCGGACGGCTATGCGGGGGTGGCGGTGGGCGATCTCCACACAGGCGTCGCCTTGACCGCCGCCGGAGTAGGACGACTTCTGCCAGCGGACAGCTTGGAGACTCACGCTTCAGTCCTCCTGGTTCTGGGCTTTCAGGGAGGCAATGAACGCGGTGAAGCCGGAGGCCGGGAAGGTGAGGACGGCGCGGGCCGGCGCCTTGGAGTCGCGGATGGCTATGCGGAGGTGGAGGCTCGCGACTTCCACGCAGGTGTTGCCGTCACCCCCACCCGAGTAGGACGACTTGCGCCAGCGGATCGCCTGTGACATGCCGGTGCCCTCACAGTTCCTTCGTCATGCGGTGGATGAAGTCCCGCGTCGCCACGGGTTGCAGTGCTGCCTTCTCCACCTTATTGAGCAAGGCTCGGAACCGTGCCAACTGGGATTGAGCATCGATGAAGGCGGTACCGTGCGGCGCATCCCGCAGCACGGTGTCCAGCTGAGGAAGAGGCCCGCCAACATAGACCATCTCGAGCCCCGCCCCTGCGAATCCCTCCCGGTCAAGAGGGATGACCCTCACTGTTGCGCAACCGCTTTCGATGGCATTCAGGACCTCCTGCAACTGAGCCCGAGCCGCGCGCCGGTCGGCGACCAGGATGCGGAGTGCCGCTTCGTGCACGATGGTCTCGTATGGGGTGGCGACCTCACGTTCGAGGATGGACCGGCGGCGCATGCGGTGCTCGACCCTGGGCTCCAACTCGCTTGGGGGCAGTTCGGGCACCGTGTAGCCGAAGACCGCGCGGGCGTACTCCGGAGTCTGCAGAAGTCCGGGAACGTGGCTGGTTACCACTTCGCGCAGGAACGCCGCATGGTGCTCCGTCTCGGCCACGTCCAGGAACACCGGCGGCAGCACGCCCCGGTACTCCTCCCACCAACCCTGCGTGCGACTGGTGGCCATGGCGACAAGGGCTTCGATCAGTGCCTCGTCGGCGCAGGCGTAGTGGCTCGCGAGGCGGCGCACACGCTCCTCACTCACGCCGGCGAGCCCCGCTTCCACCTGACTCATCTGCGCCGAAGTCGAGTTGAGCAGCCCCGCCACCTCGCGCGCCTTGAGCCCTGCGGCCTCCCGCAGCCTCCGCAGCTCTGTCCCCAGACGAACCTGACGCGCCGTGGGTTGGCTCCGTGGCGCCATGGGTGCCTCCAGCCCTCAACCGTCCTACCGAAGTGGCTCGTTCGGGGGTCAGATTACGCCACTCACTTGCCCGAGCAAAAATTTTTGCTCTACCGTCGGTGACGCGACGCACACGCTGCGCGCACCGGACGTGCCGGAAGCACACCGCTCCGCCCTGCCACGACGGCTGCGGCACCGACACCGGACGCCCGCCCTACTCCAACTCCCCCTCACCGACGAGGAGCCCGCATGCCCGAAAACGAACCGTGGGAGTACTCCCTCTACATCCCCAACGACGTCCGCGCGGTCACGGTCTGCCGCCGCACCCTCCGTTTGATCCTCACGATCCACGGCCTGATCCGCCTCACCGACCTCGCCGAACTCCTGGCCACGGAACTGGTCACCAACGCCGTACGCCACACCAAAGGCCCGGCCGCCCTCCGCGTACGCTGGTCACCCCCGAGCACCCTCCGGATCGGCGCCTGGGACGCCGACCCCGAACCGCCCGTCCCGCCGACGCCCTTCGAGCAGGCGGTGGAACAGGAGGACGGCCGGGGCCTGGCCCTGGTGCGGGCCTGCGCCGACGTATGGGGCTGGCAACCGCTCGCCAGGAACGGCAACCGGGGCAAGTACGTGTGGTGCGAGGTCGGAACCCCGGCGGGGGCACCCTCACCGGCCGCCTGACGACGACGTCACCGTCGGGCCGCGACCGGCGCACCCCGGAGACGCCCCGCGCGCACCGCACCACCCACCACCCGACCGCCGCCAAACCCACCCGGCGTGCTGGCGAGGCGCTGACGCGCACCGCCGACGCCGGGCGCGGACGCAGCTGACGGGGGACCGCGAACCTACCCCGGCCACCCGCCTTTCCGGGCCGCTCGCTCGCTTCTCACCCGTGCTGGAACGGGCCGAGTCAAGGGGCGGCCGCAGGCCGGTCGCCGAAGGCGACGCGACCGCAGGGAGCGCCCTTTACTCGGGTCGTGGAAGCACGACACTGGCAAAGAAGCGGGCGGCCCCGACGGCCACGTCACCATCAAGCGGCACCCGCAACGCGGGTGCCCGGTTGACGCGCCACCGTAACTCGCGGTCAGGCCGCCGTGTCCCACTCGACTTCCCCGCTGTCCGCGTCGGGCGGCTCCTGCCCCCGCTTCTCGTACGCCCTGGCCACGGCCCACGCGAGCGCCGCCGGCGGCACGAGGCACCACGGAATCAGCCACAGGGTCTGCCACCAGGCGAACCGCGGCCCGATGACCGCTTCGGTGGCCGCCGTCACCATTGCGGTAGCCAGGCTCCAGCACAGCAGGCGCCCCGTGTACCGCACGGGACGGGTGGACTTGAGGGGCAGACAGCCGGGGCGGAGGAGACGGGACAAGGGCACGCACAGGCGTCTGCCCGGTCCGTACATCGCGGGAACGTCCTTCACGAGAGGGAGCGAAAGGGTGGCTGCCGCGGGTGGGGCCGGGCGCCGGACGCGGTAAGTGTGCATTCCGTGAAAGCGCGTGCACAGGGATGTCCGGGCGTCACCGAGACCAGCTCGGACAACTTTCCAGGCAGAAAAAACCACCCGCAAACGACCTATACCGCCGCATCACCTGCGGCCTCCTGAGCCCTGCCTCCATACCAACTTGGCCAGAACGCACCACTTGGAAAGGCCATTCATGCGCTATGGAGGCGTCTTCGCGCAATTTCAGTCATTCCGCTGGCACTTGCTGCCCTACTAGGCGTCACTTCCAGGCTGCGCGCATCAATATTGCCCCTCTTTACCCCCTTGGTCCTGCTGAACCGGTGGGGCTGATTCCAGCACGTATGCAACGTCAGTTCGGGGGGACGTCGCGCCGGTTCGTGTGCTTCTTGTGACAGCTTGTGCGTCGCCGGTGACCGCCGTGGTCACTGGCTATGACTGTCTGTCTGCCTTCCTGTGGGGGGAAGCTGATGCACAAGCGTGCTGGAAGCACGCCGTTTCGGCGTGCCCGGAGAACACACAGAACCGCTCTCATCTCGGCGATCACTGCCGCGGCTGTGGTGATGGCGGCGGCGCCCGGTCTCGCGGCGCCGCCTGAGCCGGAGCTGCCGAAGCCGGAGAGCCCGTGGACGAAGCCGACGAAGGTCGAGGCGCCCGCCACGCCGGCTGGGAAGACCAGGCCTGCGAAGTCTCAGCCGGAGGCCGGTCCGTCGGCCGAGGTCGCGGCCTGGAGGGCGGCGCAGAAGGCCCGCACGAGCGGCGGGAAGACCAAGGACTCCGCGTCCGTGGCGGCTGCTGACGCCGCCACCGACTACCTGCCCGAGGGCCAGGGCGAGGTCCCCTGGCACCAGATCCTCGACACCCGCCTCAACGACGCCCTCGTCGCCCGGGTAAACGTCTCCAACGGCAACCTGATGCTCGCCGCCACCGACTTCGACATCGCCGGTGTCGGCCAGAAACTCCAGCTCACCCGCACCTACAACTCCCTCGAAGCACCGTGGGGCAAGGTGTCGCAGCGCTGGTGGCAGGCTTACGAGCGCTATCTCCAGATCACCGACGGCGAGATCGCGGTCTTCGACACCACCGGCGAGCTGCTGCGCTTCACCGCCAACCCGGACGGCACGTACACCACCCCGACGGGTTACTCCAAGGACCTGAAGAAGAACCCGGACGGCACCTACACCCTCACCGACCGCAAGTCCGGCTCCAAGGACACCTACAGCGAGCACGGCACCCTGCTGAAGGTCACGGACAAGAACGACGGCACGATCACCGTCGACCAGCACGACGAGGGCGGTGAGCACAAGGGCTTCAAGCTGACCGAGACCCGCTCGGGCCGCTGGATCGACCTGGTCAAAACGTACGGCAACCAGTGGCAGGCCAAGGACCACACCGGCCGCACCGCCGTCTTCGACCTCGACGCGTCCGGCAACCTGGCCAAGGTCACCGACACCGCGGGCAAGGCCACGGTCTACGAGTACGACTCCTCCCGCCGCCTGACGAAGGTGACCACCCCCGAGGGCACGGTCACCGTCTTCACCTACGACGCCCACAACCGCGTCACCTCCATGCAACGCGCGACGGGCACGTCGTCCGGCGGGCACACGGGCCCGACCTGGCGCTACGACTACACCGCCGCCACCCCGCAGGACGCGGGCACGACGACGGTCACCGACCCCGACGGCGACGCCACGAAGTACGTCCACAACGCCGACGGTGAGGTCACCAAGGTCACCGACCCGCTCGGCCACTCCCGCCACGCCACGTACAAGAACCACCTGACCCAGACCGCGACCGACGCGATGGGCACCGGCTCGGACGGCACCGGCGGCAACACCACCACCTACGGCTGGGACTCCCGCAACAACCCCACCTCGGCGAAGCTGCCGATGGGCGCCACGGCGTCGGTCTCGGCGTACCAGACGATCGCGGGCACCGACCTGCCCAGCGACATGACCGGCGCCAACGGCCGCAAGGACACGTTCGAGTACGACACCAACGGCAACACCCTGTCGGTGACCACGTCGGGTACCGCGGGCGCCACCCGCGAGTTCACCTACAACAAGGACACACCCACCTGCGGCGGGTTCGAGGGCCAGCGCTGCACGGCGAAGGACGGCAACGGCAAGGTCACCTCGTTCACCTACGACGGCAAGGGCAACCTGACCAAGGTCGAGCCGCCCGCCCCGCTGGGGGAGACGACCTACACCTATGACGCGCTGGGCCGGGTGGAGACGGTCGCCGACGGCCGCGGCATCACCACCGTCTACGTCTACGACTCCCGCGACCGCGTCACCAAGGTGTCCTCCACGAACTCCACGGTCACCTACTCCTACGACGGCGACGGCAACGTGAAGTCCCGCACGGACGCCTCCGGCACCACGAAGTGGGACTACGACCAGCTCAACCGCGAAAGCGTGCGCACCCTACAGAACGGCGCACAGACCGCGCTCGCCTACACCCCGGGCGGCGATGTCGACTTCTACACCGACCCGACCGGCAAGACGGACTACACCTGGGACGCCGCGGGCCGCCTCGACTACCTGACAGCCCCCGACGGCAAGAAGACCGACTACACCTACGACAACAACGGCAAGCGCACCAAGACGGTCTACCCCGGCGGCACCACCCAGGCCGTGACGATGGACGACAACGGCCGCCCCCAGCGGATCAAAACGACGTCGGGCACGCAGACGTTCATCGATCTCTCCTACAGCTACGCGCACGCGGGCAAGGACACGACCAAGATCCGCACCCGCACCGACCACCTCACCGACTACACCACCACCTACACCTACGACTCCCAGGACCGCCTCACCTACGCCCGGGAAGCCGACTCCGCCGGCACCCGCAAGGCCTCCTGGCTGTACTGCTTCGACAAGGCAGGCAACCTCACCTCCCGCGACGGCAGCAAGAGCTCCTGCCCGGGCGGCACGACCTACACCTACAACGACGCATCGCAGCTGACCGGCAAGAACGGCTCCACCACCGGCTGGTCCTACGACAAGCTCGGCAACGAGACCGCCGCCGCCGGCAACACCCCCCGCACCGACGAGACCTGGACCGACTACAGCCAGCTGGCCGGCATCACCGCAGGCGGCAAGACCTACGACCTGGTCCACGCCGGCACCACCAACGCCGAGCGCACCAAGCTCGGCTCCACCTGGTTCCACCACACCGCCCTCGGCCTCGCCTCGACAACGACGAACGGCGTCGACACCGGATTCATCCGCGAGCCTTCGGGCACCTTGAATTCCATGACGACTGGGGGGAAGTCCTACTACTACCTCACCGACGCCACCGGCAACGTCCGCGGCCTCGCCGACGACACCGGCAAGCGGACGCACACCTACGCCTACGGCCCCACTGGCCTCCCGCGCACCACACCCACAGAGGCTGTCCCCCAGCCCTACCGCTACGCCGGCACCTACCTGGACCCGACCGGCCTGTACAAGATGGGCCACCGCTATTACGACCCCACCCTCGGCCGCTTCACCCAACCCGACCCCTCCGGCCAGGAAACCAACCCCTACCTCTACGCCGCCGGCGACCCCATCAACAACACCGACCCGACTGGCCTGGCACCTTCTGCTGGCGAGATCACTGTGGTCACTCTGGGCGTCATCAGTATGGCAACGGGGGTGGGAGGTGCCCTGGCGACGGGTGTCGTCGCAGCAGAAGTGCTTGGGGGCATCAGTCTCACGACCGGTATCGCAGGCGGGGTCGGTGGTGTCGCTTGTATGTTCTCGGACGGATGCTAGTCGTGAAGATCGCCAGCTACCTGTTGCTCGCGGTGTCCTTGATCGCCATGGCTGTGGCCAACGGTGTGGTAATAGCCAGTGAGCGAGGATCACCTCGCCGTCGGTCCGCACAGAAGGCGGCCCTGATCACCGCTCCGTTCGTCGCACTCGGTATCGTCGGCGTACTGGTGACCTAGACCTAGCAGGAACAGTCGGCACAGGTGTGCGCCGCCACGGACAACCGCGGCGCACACCTGCCCGTTTCCGCCGCTAACCCACCGCGAGAAGGCAGCGTCTCGCTGTGACGAGACAGCGCGAGACCCCGATGCCTGCGATAAACGTCTCGACCACACCAAGTGGCTGGCCTCTCAAGCAGGTTGGAGACGACTCAACGAGCTGAGGGCCGCCGTGTGGTGCAGTTACCCGAGGGGCGTGAACGGGTCCGAGAACGGGATCAGGTCGCTCACGCGAACCAGGCTGAGCTCGCTGGGTTCGACCTCGGAGCCGGACAGGACCACGTCAGTGCTCTCGACGCATCCCCGTGCGACCCAGTAGCGGTTGCTGCTGTTGCGCCAGAGTTCGAAGGTCGTGGGTTTCCCGTCTGTGGTGATGGTGACGGGTTCGGATGCCGGCAGGCTGGCTGGAGGTTCCTCGCCGGGGCGGTAGTAGATCTCGAAAGCCCGTTCCAGCGCCTCGCTGATCTCTGCATTGCCGGAGGAGGCGCTGAAGACCGTGACATGCTCGCCCTGGGGGTCGAAGTACGGAGAGCCGAACCACAGGTACACATGGATGTCGCCGGTGGCTCGGTTGTAGCCGTGACCCGTGACCTGCCGTGATTCCGGCCAGTTGGCGTCGACAGCGAAGACGCTGAAGCCTTCTGCCGAGCCGGGGATGCCCTGATCGTCCATGGGATCTCCCGCGTGCCCGTCCGTGATCAGGCATCCTGCCACCGCGAGAGAACCGGCGGGAACTCGAGGTCGGCATCCACGATTCGGGCCTGTTGGCTGGTCGGTGCACGCACACACGGTGCAGGACCACCCGCATCACCGGTGTGGTCAAGGCCGTCCTCACCCTTCACCTGACAACGGCAAGCTGAGGTTGGAAAAGGCTCCATGAGCCAACCCCTACCTCTACGCCGCCGGCGACCCCATCAATATCAGCGATCCGACCGGCCTTTACAGCATCGACGACCTGGTGACTGATATCAGCATCATCGGTGGATCTGCCGGTGCCGGAGCCGGTCTTGGGGGAGGCGCGTGCTTCTTCGGCCCTCACGCCTGCGGCGTCGGCGTCGGCGGTTTCATCGGCGGCGTCTTCGGGGTTGGGGTGGTAGTCGGGCGACACGTCGCAGACTGAGAACTTGTGGGGTGGAGGCGGCGCACGATCGCCCCCACCCCGCTGAGTCGTAGACCGTATGGTAAGAGTGAGGGGAAGCAGGTATGCGAAGCTCAGGCGATTTGCGAGAGAGCCGAACCTGGAAAGTCTGCATCTGGACGGTACTAGTTCTGTGCGTGATCTCTTCCGGAACCTCTCTTGCGACTGAACGTTGGGGCTTTCTAATCCTTAGTCTCGTAGGCGTGGCCGCAACAACGTTGGCGCTTGTTCAGTTTCGGCGCGGAAAATAGGCCAAAGCGTACGCCGAACGATTTACGGTTCCGCATCACGCCTCATCAAGACTCAGGGCGCGCGACACAGCCAGACCGATACCGCCAGCGACTGTCAGCGATGCACCGTCTGTCGGGATCGCCGTAACCAGGATGACCGTCGCAAAAGCAGACGCCTCGTCGCCGCCTGCGTCATGGTGACTCTCTACACGGTCCGTCGCCGCAAAAAGTGAAGTCTCCTGCTTTTTCTAGCCCCATCCATCTACGTCGAACTGGTGGTCGGCCCAGACGTAGCTCGCGGGCAGTAGTTCTGTGATGGGGACGGGGCGGGCGCCGGCGCTCGTGGGGACGATGACCGTGAGGGACGGGAAGTAGTCCAGGAGGACCTGGCGGCAGCGGCCGCACGGGGGGACGACGCCGCGGTCGCGGTCGCCCACGGCGACCATCGTGTCCAGGGCGTAGGCGCCCTGGGCCGCTGCCGTACCGATCACGACCAGCTCCGCGCAGGGGCCGCCCGTGAAGTGGTAGGCGTTCACCGCGGTGATGATGCGACCGTCCCGGGCGCGGGCCGCGGCGGCCATGGTGTGGTTGTCGCCCCGGCAGCGGGTGCGGGCGACCTGGGCCGCGGCCTCGATGAGTTCGTGGTCGACCGGTGCGTGGTCGGCGTTGTGGGGCTGCATGGCCATCCGGTTCTGCTGGTTGCGTGTCTCGGGTCGGAGTGCGGTACGATCATCTCGCACTGGTCGACGGGGCAACTCCCGGCAGCCGGTAGTGCGTTGGTGGTCCAAGGAAAGACGCCCCGCTTCCTGCGGGGAGATGCAGGTGCAAGGCCTGCCCGGCGCTCCGAGAGTGAGAACCCCGGTCCCGCATCAGCGGGGCCGGGGTTCTCTGTCGTGGTGGGAGCCGGCCCACGCGACCGGGCCCGCCCCCGGTCTACACCTGCACGACCGGCTCCCGGGTGAACAGCGCGCCCAGTTCCGGTGCGTTCACCCTGCGGTCCGCCAGGCGCAGGCCCTCCCAGACCGTCACCTGGTTGGCCGTCAGGACCGGCTTGCCCAGTTCCTTCTCCAGGGCCGGGATGTGGGCCGCCGTGTGCAGCGCGGTGTCGGGCAGGAGGATCACCTCCGCCTCCGGGTGGTCGGCAGCGCGGGCCAGCGCCAGGACCTCGGTCTCGGTCCAGGTGCCGACCTCCGCCGCCGTGATGATCCCCGAGCTGCGGACGCCGGCCACCTCCAGGCCGGCCGCGCGCAGGAAGTCGGCGAAGATCTGGGCCACGTCCTCCGGGTACGTCGCGCCGATCGCGACCCGGCGGACCTGAAGCTCCCGGACGGCGTGGACGAAGGCGAAGGACGTCGAGGAGGCGGGCATGCCGGCGGTCGCCGCCAGGGTGCGGACCTGCTCGTGGGCGCCGTCCCAGCCGTGCACGAAGCTGCCGCTGGTGCACGCCCACACCACCGCCTCGGCGCCCGCGTGCCGCAGCTCCTGCACGCCTGCCGCGAGCCGCTGCGGGGAGCCCATCTCGAGCAGCGCGTCCACCCGGTGCGCGTCCTCGCCGATGTCGGTGTGCACCAGGTCGACCCGGATGTCGCTGCCCAGGAGCTGCTCGATGCGTGGGTAGTCGTCCTCGCCGGAGTGACCCGGGTACAGGAATCCCAGTGCTGTCATGTCCACCCTTCCTGCTGCTGCTCTTCCTCCGGAAGCCCGGAGATACCCGAGATACCGGAGACGCCGGAGACCTCAGAGACCCCGGAGATACCGGAGACCCCGGAGACACCCGGAACTCCCGGCACACCGGGTACCCCCGGCAGGCCCGGGGCTCCCGGAGCCGCCTCGGGTACCTCCGGCACCACGGAGCCGAACCGTGCCGCCGGGTCGATCAGCGCCTGATACGGCCCCACGGCAGGGGTACCCAGCCGGCGCAGCGCAGCCCACATCGTCACTTGGTTGGCCGAGATCACCGGGATGCGCAGCTCGGCCTCGAGCTGCGGGATCACGTCGTAGGTCGGCAGGTTCGTGCAGGAGATGAACAGGGCGTCGGCCGCCCCGGGGCGGGGCACCGCCTGGTGGGCCATGTCGGCCACCTCCCGGTACCCGACCTTCCAGATGTGCCGGGTCAGCCCCATGAAGGCGCAGCCGGTGACCGTGACGCCGCCCTCGGCGACGTACTCCTCCAGGGACCGGGTGACGGAGACGGTGTACGGGGTGACCAGCGCGACCCGGCGTGCGCCCAGCTCGGCGAGGGCGTCCAGGAGCGCGCCGGAGGTGGTCAGCGACGGCGTCGCGCCGGCCCGGGTCATCGCCGCGCACATCGCGCGCTCGCCGGCGATGCCGCCGACGAAGCTGCCGGAGGTGCAGGCGTACGCGACGACCTCGGGGGCGATCGCGTTCAGGGTCCGGGTGGCCTCCTCCAGCGTCTCGTGCTCGCTGACCAGGCGTGCCAGGTCCAGACTGACCTCGACCGGCACGTACGGCGTTCGGGTCATATGGAGCGACACCTCGTCCGGTACCCAGCGCCACAGCTCGCGGTCGAGAGCGAAATCGAAGGGAGCGACGACACCGACCCCGCGTTGCGGGGAGGGTCCGCCGAGAAAGGAGATGTCCATGGCACGCACCGGCCTCACACTGAGGGAGGAGAGGACAACGCACCGTACGCACGGCCGTGTTGACGACGGTAGGTTCCGGTGCGAGCGTGGTCAATCCGCCCGCGTCACCAGCAGGTCAACAGCTGGTTAATCCGTCGTCAGCCCCGCGCCCCAGCCCTTGTGACCGGTCGGTCACCCCCGTTTGCCGCGGGACCGGCCCACGCCCCCCTCCCGGAGACACGCACCGCCGATGACCTCACCCGGACCCGCCCCCACGGCCACCCCCACCCTCCTCGTCCTCGACGCCGAGCCCCGCCCCCGGCTCGGCCGGCTGACCGGGCGCGCCCGGATCGAGTACGCGGACGAGTCGACGCTCGCCGAGCGGCTGCCCCACGCCGACGTGCTGCTCGTGTGGGACTTCACCTCGCACGCCGTACGGAAGGCCTGGCCCGGCGACGGGCCCCGGCCGCGCTGGGTGCACACCGCCAGTGCCGGGGTGGACCACCTGATGTGTCCGGAGCTGGCCGCCTCCCCGGCGGTGGTGACCAACGCCCGCGGCGTCTTCGACGAACCCATCGCCGAGTACGTCGCCGCGCTGGTGCTGGCGATGGCCAAGGACCTGCCGCTCACGCTGGAGCTCCAGCGGGAGCGGACCTGGCGGCACCGGGAGTCGCAGCGGGTGGGCGGCACCCGCGCGGTGGTCGTCGGCTCCGGGCCGATCGGGCGGGCGATCGAGCGCACCCTCAGGGCGCTCGGCATCACCACCGCGCTGGTCGGCCGCACCCCGCGCACCGGCGTGCACGGGCCCGGGGAGCTGGACCGGCTGCTGGCCCGCGCCGACTGGGTGATCGCGGCGGCCCCGCTGACCGAGGACACCCGCGGGATGTTCGACACCCGCCGGTTCGGCGTGATGCAGCCCTCGGCCCGGTTCGTGAACATCGGGCGGGGTCAGCTCGTGGTCGAGGAGGCGCTCGCCGAGGCGCTGGCCAAGCGCTGGATCGCGGGGGCCGCCCTGGACGTGTTCGAGGACGAGCCGCTGCCCGCGGGCAGCCCGCTGTGGCAGGTCCCGAACCTGATCGTCTCCCCGCACATGAGCGGGGACACCGTCGGCTGGCGGGACGAGCTGGGCCGGCAGTTCGTGGAGTTGTACGAGCGCTGGGCAGCGGGCAGGCCCCTGACGAACGTGGTCGACAAGCAGCGCGGGTACGTACCCGGGCACTGACATCCCTGGGAGGGTGGATGACCGACCTCACCGAGCTGACCGCCGCACAGCTCCTCGACGGCTACCGCAAGGGCGGATTCGGCCCCGTGGAGGCGACCCGGGCCGCGCTGGAGCGGGCCGAGCGCATCCAGCCGGAGGTGAACGCCTTCGTCCTGCTCACCGCCGAGGAGGCGCTCGAGCGGGCGCGGGAGTCGGAGCGGCGGTGGCGGCGCGGCGAGCCGTGCGGGCGGCTCGACGGCGTCCCGGCGACGGTGAAGGACATCCTGCTGATGCGGGGCCGTCCCACGCTGCGGGGGTCGCGGGCCGTCTCCCCGGACGGCCCCTGGGAGGAGGACGCGCCGTCGGTGGCCCGGATGCGGGAGCACGGCGCCGTCTTCATCGGCAAGACGACGACCCCCGAGTACGGCTGGAAGGGCGTGACCGACTCGCCGCTGTCCGGCGTGACCCGCAACCCGCACGATCCCTCCCGCACCGCGGGCGGCTCCAGCGGCGGAGCCGGGGCGGCGGTGGCGCTCGGCGCGGGCCCGCTCGCGCTCGGCACGGACGGCGGCGGCAGCGTGCGCATCCCGGCGTCCTTCTGCGGGATCTTCGGCCTGAAACCGACGTACGGCAGGGTGCCGCTGTACCCGGCGAGCGCCTTCGGCACGCTGGCGCACGTGGGCCCGATGACCCGGGACGCGACGGACGCGGCGCTGCTGCTGGACGTCATCGGGGTGCCCGACGCCCGCGACTGGTCGGCGCTGGGGCCGCCGCCGGGGTCGTACACGGATGCCCTGTCCGGCGGGGTGCGGGGCCTGAAGGTGGCGTACTCGCCGTCGCTGGGCGGGCAGGTGGCGGTGCAGCCGGCGGTGGCGACGGCGGTGCGGCGCGCGGTGGAGCGGCTCGCGGAGCTGGGGGCGTACGTCACCGAGACCGACCCGGACTTCGCCGAGCCGGTGGAGGCCTTCCACACCCTGTGGTTCAGCGGGGCGGCGCGCGTCGTCCAGCACCTCGGCCCCCGGCAGCGGGAGCTGCTCGACCCGGGGCTGCGCGAGGTCGTCGCCGCCGGGGCGCGGTACTCGGCGTTGCAGTACCTGGCCGCCGTGGACGTCCGGATGGAGCTGGGCCGCCGCATGGGCCGCTTCCACGAGGCGTACGACCTGCTGGTCACCCCGACCCTGCCGATCACCGCGTTCGAGGCCGGCGCGGAGGTGCCCAAGGGCTCGGGGCACCGGCGGTGGACGGGGTGGACGCCGTTCACCTATCCGTTCAACCTGACCCAGCAGCCGGCGGCGACGGTCCCGGTGGGGCGGGACGGCGACGGTCTGCCGATCGGCATGCAGCTCGTGGCCGCCCGGCACCGGGACGATCTCGTCCTGCGGGCGGCGCACGCGCTGTACGAGGCCGGGGTCGCCGGCCCGGGGGCTACACCCGGCGGAAGCTGAGCGACTCCCCCGCCGCGCCCGAGCGCCACAGGTCGTTGCAGCCCTCCGCCATGGCGTCCAGCCCCTCGACGACCTGGCCCCAGACGATGCCGGGGACCCAGCCGACATCGGCGTTGAGCAGCAGGTTGTTGCGCTCGTAGAACAGGGCCAGGTCGACGAGGGTGGTGCCCGGGCGGACCTCGCGGTCGTAGCCGTACGCCTTGGTGCCCAGCTCCGTGCCCGCGAAGGCGAAATAGCACAGGTCGCCCGGAATGGGGGTTACGGTCGGATTTTCCAGAGGTGGCTCTTTTTCCGCGAACGGCGGGAAAAGGGCGTAGATCTCATTGCGTGCGTACTTCGCGTGGTAGACGTCCCCGGCGAGCGGCAGTGCGTCCCAGACGGCCGCGCAGGTGAGCGGAGCGCGGTCGTCCAGCAGCCGGGCCGTGCAGCGGATGTCGCGTTTGACCAGCGAGACCTCGATGAAGCGATCAGCCATCCCCCCATGGCAGTGCCCAGGCACCGCGTGGTCAAGGGCGCATCGGCGCGATACCGGTCCGAAAAAGACCGGCATAACTCGAAGGGCTTCGGGTAGCCGCGCGCCCATGGCCTCTCCACCTTTCAGAATTCCGCCATCAGACAGGCGTGACCGCATATCCGGACCCACCCGCCGGTCGCTGCTCGCGGGGGTCGCGGCGCTCGGCGCGCTGGGTGCCGCCGGATGCTCGCGTGTGGCCACCGCCTCGGACACGGAGGGGGGTGAGCTGCTGGACCGGCTCCGGGCCCAGGGCGTCGCCCGGCTCGGTATCGCCGGGGAGATCCCGTTCGGGTACATCGACAAGAACGGCGAGCTGACCGGCGAGGCGCCCGAGCTGGCCAAGGTGATCTTCAAGCGGCTCGGAGTGGACCGGGTGCAGCCGGTGCCGACGGAGTTCGGCTCCCTCATCCCGGGCCTGAACTCGCAGCAGTTCGACATCGTGGCGGCCGGGATGTACATCAACCCCGAGCGCTGCCAGCAGGTCATCTTCTCCGACCCCGACTACCAGATGCTCGACTCGTTCATCGTGCGCAAGGGCAACCCGCTCGGTCTGCACGACTACCAGGACGTCGTGGAGAAGAAGGCGAAGTTCGCGACCGGCACCGGCTACGCGGAGATCGCGTACGCCGTGGAGGCCGGTTACCGGCGGGACGACATCCTGATCGTGCCGGACCAGGTGGCCGGTCTCAACGCCGTCGAGACCGGACGCGCCGATGTCTTCGCCGGCACGGCGCTGACCACCCGCGAGGTGGTGAAGAAGTCCACCAAGGCCGAGGTCACCGAGCCGTTCAAGCCCATCGTCAACGGCGAGCCCCACGTCGACGGCGGCGCCTTCGCGTTCCGCCCGGACGAGACCAACCTCCGTGACGCCTTCAACGTCGAGCTGCACAAGATGAAGAAGAGCGGCGAACTGCTGCGCATCCTGCGGCCGTTCGGCTTCACGGAGGAAGAGATGACCGATCTGACCGCGAAGGAGCTCTGCGGCGGATGACATCCGGACTCTGGGAACTCGTCGTCAGGGGCATCTGGACGACCATCCAGCTGCTGGTCTTCAGCGCGCTGCTGGGCGCCGCGGTGTCGTTCGTCGTCGGTGTCGCCCGCACCCACCAGTCACGCGTGGTCAGGTTCCTCGCGGCCCTGTACACCACGGTGTTCCGCGGGACCTCCGCGCTGATCATGATCTTCTGGATCTACTTCGTGCTCCCGCTCAGCTTCGGCTGGCAGCTGGTGCCGATGTGGGCCGGAACGCTCGCGCTGGGGCTCACGTACGGGGCGTACGGCGCGGAGATCGTGCGCGGTGCGATCGCGGCCGTCGATCCCGCGCAGAAGGAGGGCGGTATCGCCCTGAGCTTCACCCCCTGGCAGCGGATGCGGCTGATCCTGCTGCCGCAGGCGGTGCCGGAGATGATCCCGCCGTTCTCGAACCTGCTCGTCGAACTGCTCAAGGGCACCGCGCTGGTGTCCCTCATGGGCATGGGCGACCTGGCGTTCAGCGGCAACCTGGTGCGTCTCGCGCTTCAGGAGAGCGCGGAGATCTACACGTACATCCTGCTGATCTACTTCGTCATCGCCTTCCTGCTCACCCGGCTCATGCGGGGCCTGGAGAAGAAGCTGAAGGCCGGTGTGGGCAAAGCACCTCGGGCGGGCTCCGGCGCCGTCAAGCAGCCCGAGGTCACCGGTGTGGGAGGTGTCTCGTGAACTGGGACTGGAGCGCGGTGGCCGACTTCATGCCGCACTTCTGGGACGGTCTGCTGGTCACCCTGCAGATCCTGGTCATCGGTTCGGTGATCTCCTTCGTCCTCGGTCTGGTGTGGGCGCTGCTGATGCGGGCGCCCTCGCGCTGGGTGACCTGGCCGGTCGGTGCGATCACCGAGTTCATCCGGAACACCCCGCTGCTGGTGCAGCTGTTCTTCCTGTTCTACGTGCTGCCCGAGTGGGGCGTGACCGCCTCCGCCCTGACCACCGGTGTGGTCGGCATCGGCCTGCACTACTCCACCTACACGATGCAGGTGTACCGGGCCGGTATCGAAGCCGTGCCGGTCGGTCAGTGGGAGGCGGCCACGGCGCTGAACCTCCCCGTGCGCCGGACCTGGGCCGCGGTGATCCTTCCGCAGGCGATCCGCCGTGTCGTGCCCGCGCTCGGCAACTACGTCATCGCCATGCTGAAGGACACCCCGATCCTGATGGCGATCACCGTGCTGGAGATGCTCGGCGAGGCGCAGCTCTTCGCCCGTGAGCACTTCCAGTTCACCGAGCCCCTGACGGTGATCGGCGTGGCCTTCATCGTCATCTCCTACCTGGCCTCCCTTGCCCTGCGAGCCCTGGAGCGACGCCTTGTCCACTGACACCCCTGAGACCGTGCCCGGCCCCGAGAAGAAGGGCGGGGCGGCCACCCCGAGAAGCACCGGCGAGCTGATCCGGTTCGATCAGGTCACCAAGCGGTTCGGGGACAACACCGTCCTCGACCACCTGGACTTCTCCGTGGACGCCGGCAAGCACGTCACCCTGATCGGCCCGTCCGGCTCCGGCAAGACCACGATCCTGCGGCTGCTGATGACGCTGCTCAAGCCCGACGAGGGCACGATCACGGTCGACGGCCAGAAGCTGTTCCCGGCCTCCGACAAGGAGGTCCGCGAGGTCCGCAAGAAGATCGGGATGGTCTTCCAGCAGTTCAACCTGTTCCCGAACATGACGGTGCTGCGGAACATCACCGAGGCACCGGTCACCGTGCTCGGCCTGTCCAAGGACGAGGCGGTGGAGCGGGCCAAGGGGCTGCTGGAGATGGTCGGCCTGAGCGACAAGGCCGACGCGCACCCGGCGCAGCTCTCCGGCGGCCAGCAGCAGCGGGTGGCGATCGCCCGGGCGCTGGCGATGCAGCCCCAGGTGCTGCTGCTGGACGAGGTGACGTCCGCGCTCGACCCGGAGCTGGTCGCGGGCGTGCTGGACGTGCTGCGGGACATCGCGCGCAGCACGGACATCACCATGCTCTGCGTGACCCACGAGATGAACTTCGCCCGGGACATCTCGGACCAGGTCCTGATGTTCGACTCCGGCCGGGTCATCGAGGCCGGCACGCCGGAGAAGATCTTCAGCGAGCCGGAGAACGACCGGACCCGGGAGTTCCTGAGCGCCGTGCTCTGACGGCGAGCGGCGACCGGAAGTCGCGACGCGGGCCGTCCGCCCCGCCCGGCGAGAGCCGTGGCGGAGCGGACGGCCCGGTGCGTTTCAGTGAACGGCGCAGGCGTGAACGGCGCCGGCGTGAACGGGGCCGGTTCGGGGCTCGTTTCCATCGCCTTGTGGCTGACAAAGGCCTTATAGCCGTACAAACAGGGCTATAGCGTCATGTCCATGCAATGACCAGGTGCCTCCGGGCGCGCGCCCCCGCCCGACCGGAGTACCCGCCGGCCGCGGACCAGTCCCCGCCGGCCCGTCACACCCCAGGAGTGAGACACGCAGTGAAATTCACCGCCCCCGTGTTCGTCACCACCGGCGCGTTCGCCCTCGTCGCCTTCCTCGGCGGCTCCGCCTCCGCCGCCACGCTCCACACCGAGCGGGCCTCCGCCACGAGCACCACGCCGACGCTCGACGCGAACTGCAACGAGGTCACCGGCTACGAGAACCCGCGCGCGACGGCCGGACTGGCCTGCTTCCGGCCCTACGGCGACAAGTTCTACGTCCGGGACACGCTGGCCGACGGCCACCACATCGAGGTGCGCGGCACGGTGAACCGGACCGGCGACAACTTCCGCTGCTACGAGCACGGCGGATCGGCGGCGGGCTGGCAGGTGTGCGACGGCTTCCACGACGAGATCCCGGAGAACTCCACGATCTACTGGGAGATCGGCCTGTGGGAGGGCGGCACGCTCCTCGGCACCGGAGGCGACCCGAAGTTCAGCTCCACCTCCTGAGGGAGACCCTCTCCTGACGTGGCCGCACCGCTACCGGCCGTGTCCGCCCCAACGCCCGAGGTCCGGGCGTCGGGGCGTCCCTTTGGCATATGCCGCTGGCCATCGCCCCAGTTGAGGGGGCAACCAATCTCGTCAACGGCCGCTCCCCTGGGGCCTCTTGGCGGCTATCGTGAGAGGGATTCGCCGACCGGACTACGGCCCTACGAGCGAGCGCAGGGAGACCACCGTGGCGCTTCAGCACAAGCCGACCGCTCCGCACCACTCCGCCCAGGACGCCCTGCGAGTCCTGGAGGCCGTGGCACGGCACAGCACCGGCGTCACCGAGGGCGGACTCGCCCGGCACACCGGCCTCGCCCCCGAGCGGCTGACCGGCCTGCTGCGGATGCTGCGCCGGGAGGGCTACGTCGAGCAGATCGGCGAGGGCGCGCACGAGGGGGCGTACGTCACGGGGGAGGCGCTCACCCGGCTGGGCTCGGCGCACGGCCGCGAGGAGGCGGTGCGCGACCAGCTCCAGCGCACCCTGGACCGGCTGCGCGACCGCGTCGGCGCGGCCGTCTACCTCAGCCGGTACGTCGACGGCGAGGTCAGGGTCACCCAGTACGCCGACAGCCCGGCCGCGCCCAAGGTCAACGAGTGGGTCGACTTCCGCTGCTCGGCGCACGCCACGGCGGTCGGCAAGAGCCTGCTCACCCAGCTCGACCACGCCGGGCGCCGGGACCACCTGGCCCGGCACAAGATGGCGCGGCTCACCTCGCGCACGATCACCAGCGACAAGGTGCTGCTCTCCCGGCTGGAGGCCCAGCCGCCCTCGGTGCCCGTCCTCGACCTCCAGGAGTACGCGGTCGGCACGGTCTGCGCCGCCGTCCCGATCACGGCCGGCGCCTCCGCCGGCTGCCTGGCGCTGTCGATGCCGGTCGAGCACGCCCACCGGCTGCGCCGCGCGGCCGACACGCTGAACCGCAACGCGGCGCGGGTGCTGCTGTCGCTGGCGATCTAGGCGGCGCGGGGCCGGTCCCGGGGCGTGGCCGCTCCTCCGGCCGTGGTCGGAAGCACCCCCGCGGACCAGGTACTATTTTCTTCGTCGCCCCCCGCGAGAGACGGACATCGCGCGGTCGGCGGGAGTCATGCGCCGCTAGCTCAGTTGGTTAGAGCAGCTGACTCTTAATCAGCGGGTCCGGGGTTCGAGTCCCTGGCGGCGCACAAACGAAGGGGCCCCTCGGGGAATGCGAGGGGCCCCTTCCTCTGAGCCTCAGAAGGTGACGTCCGAGCACGCGTAGAACGCGTTGCCCGTGTCATGCACGGTCCACACCGCGAGGATGACGTGGTGCCCGCTCAGCCCGGACGGCAGCCGGCCGCTGTGGGAGAGCGTGGACGGCGGGCGCTGCCCGTTGTACGGCACCGTCAGGAACGGTGTGAGGTTGAGGTCCGACCGGGACAGCCTGTGGTTCTGGTTCCAGCCCGGCTTGGTGATGTAGTACCGGAAGTCGGTCGTGGCGTGCATGGCGGTGAACTGCCAGCGGAAGGTGTAGTTCTGCCCGCCGGAGACCCGGGTCGTCGGCCAGGCCCCGCCCGAGGGGGTCTTCGGGCTGTCGAGCTGGGAGAACCGCGTGTTGTTCGCGGAGCAGAGCTGCCCGTCGGCCGGTCCGCCCGCCGGGAAGCCCTTGGGGCCTTCCACGCTCTGCGGCTCCCACTGGATCGAACCGCAGTTGCTGACGGAGCCGTTCTGGCAGAGCTTCTGCCGGCTGATGGGCAGGTCGGTGTAGCCGTGACCGCTGGCACCGCCCGAGGAGAGCACCAGGGCGCCGGTGGTCGCCAGTCCCACCGCCCCGGCGTACAACTTGGTCCTTGTGCGCATACTGCCGCTCCTGTGACGTGGGGAGATTCAGTGAGCCGTGCAGGTCTAGACCAAGTCTCAGACTATTGCCGTTAGTTGAACATGTCCATACCAATCGAAGAACCTGTCCGCCGGGCCCTGGCGACGGCCCGCCCGACGGCCCGCCCGACGGCCTCGGGGGGCCGCCCGGCCCCTCCCGTCAGGGGCAGGTCTCGCCGCGGCCCGCGCAGAAGGCCACCGTCAGGTCCTTCACCAGCGCCTTGCGCTCGTAGTCGTCGAGCGTGACCAGCCCGCGCGTGGTCAGCCGGGTCACCGTGTCCTCCACCGAGTCCACGACCGAGCTGAGCACGCTGGCCCGGTGCCGGGCGTCCAGCGCCGCGATCCGGCGGCGGTGCATCGCCGCGGCGACCTCCGGCGCGTACTCCACCCGGGCCGGCCGCACCGAGAACACCTCCAGACCGACCGCCGCCGCCTCCGCCGCCACCAGCCGGGTCAGCGTCTCGGCCGCCGCGTCCGCCGCGCCCCGCGACCCGCCGGGCATCTCCAGCGGCACCCGGGCCAGCGCCGCCTCCACGCACTCGCGCAGGTACGTCTCGTGGTCCTCGACGCCCAGCGTGGCCCGCGCCGTGTCCCGCACCCGCCACACCACCAGCGTCACGGCCCGCAGCGCGACCCCGCTGCCGTCGGCGGCGGGCATCGGCTCGCTGCGCCAGTGCCGCAGCCGTACGTCCACCCGGCGGCGCAGCACCAGCGGGTTGACCCACATCAGACCGGTGCGCCGCACGGTCCCCCGGTAGCGCCCGAACAGACCGAGCACCCAGGCCTGGCCGGTCCGGCCCCGGGCCAGCCCGCCGAAGCCGAACAGCCCCAGCGCCCCGGCGGCCGCGTACGCCGCCCACTGTGCCGGCCCCAGCCCGGCCCCCGCGTACGCCGGCAGTGCCTGGGCCGCGATCGGCGGCAGGACGCCCGCCCACCAGGTGGTGACCGCACAGCCGAAGGCGCCGCAGGACCCGGCGAGCACGCCGGCCGCGCCGGGCAGCACCCGGGCCGGGCGCTCGACCAGGTCCGGGTCGGCCTGTGGCACGGGCCGGGGCCGGGCCGCCACCGGGCGGCGCAGCCGGGGCTGCTCGCCCGTGCCCTGCCGGCGGCCGACGACCGCCGGCCGCAGCGGCACCGGCGCCGGGTCCGGGTCGTCGCGGAAGAGCAGGTGGACGGGGATCTCGGTGGTGGACTCGTTCTGGATCAGCCGGACGGGCCGGGCCGCGCCCTCCGCGGGTCCGCTCGGCTCGGGGGTGGACGGGGTGGTCGTCGAAGAGGTCGTACTCATGCGTGCTCCAGCCTCCGCGCCAGATGCGTCATGAACGGGGGGTCGGCGAGTGCAGGGGTCCGAGGGGATGGGTGCCGGGCGGCGGGACAGGAGAGGGAGTGCCCGGCGAGGTCAGCAGAAGGAGTGCCCGGCGAGGTCGGGGGAGGAAGTGCCGAGCGGGACAGGAGAAGAAGTGCCCGGCGAGGTCAGGAGAACAGCCGCCGCCAGGTCTCCGGACCCGGATAGCCGTCGGCCGCTCCCCCGCGCCAGCCCTGGGCGCGCTGGAAGGCCTCGACGTTCCGCCGGTCCGCCTCGCCCCAGCGCGGCCCCGGCCCGGTCGTGTAGTGCTTGCCGAACCCCTTCTTCACCAGCTGCCTGCCCAGCCGGGTGACGTACGGGTTGTCCGCGCCCGGCCGGAACATCGCGCGGCCGGGGTAGCCGGGCACCCCGTGCGAGGCGGGGACCGGGGCGGGTGCGCCGGCACCCGCGGGCGGGATGTCCCTGCCCTTGCCGGTGACCAGCAGCTCCCAGGTGGCCGGGCCGGGCAGCCCGTCGGCGTCGGTACCCCGCCAGCCCTGGGCCTCCTGGAACGCCCGGGTGGCCCGGCGGTCGGCCTCCGACCAGCGGGGACCGGGCCCGTCGGTGTAGAAGCGCCGGCCGCCGCGCTCGACGAGCATCCGCCCCAACCGGGTGACGTGGGCGTTGTCCGCCCCCGGGCCGAAGGAGGACGCCCCCGGGTAGCGCGTCGTGGACGCGGCCTCGGGGCCCGCGGTGTCCGGGGTGGCGGACACCACGCCCTTGTACCGGTAGGGCAGGTAGCGGGAGGAATTGCTCCAGTAGGCGTAGGGGGTGGACTGCTTGCGGGTGTGCGGGCGGGTCTGCTCGTAGGCGGTGTAGGCGGTCCTGGTGTGGTCCGTCCAGCCGCCGAAAATCACCACGTGGGAGCCGGCGTGCGGGTCGGAGGTGTTGTGGAACAGCAGAATGTCCCCGGGCTGGAGCTCCTCCTTGGAAATGCGGTCCGCATAGTTCCCGAGGCTGCCGGTCCATTCGTTTCCGGGCAGGTTCCAGGCCATGGAGACATAACCCGAGCAGTCCTGCCGGTAACCGTCGGACCAGTAGGCGGTCATGCTGTACGGGACTTTCGCGGCGACCCACTTCTTGGCCCGGTTGATGATCTCCGTCCGGGTGGTCTCGGGGACCCGGGCACCGGCCGGCGGGAGCGCGGGCCGGCCGGCGGGGCCGTACAGCGGGGTCCGGCCGCCCTGTGGGGTTCCACCCTCGTCACCTGCGGGGACGTCGGGCCGGTCGGGGGCGTGGGCGGCGGCCGGAAGGGCCGCCGCCGGGCTGGCGGCGAGCGCGGCGGAGGCCGCGGTCGCCACGATCAGGGTCCGGTGTGCTGCCGGATGGGCGAAGCTTCGGCCGGACGGGGAATGCGGCAGGACGCGCCGCCAGTGCCGGCAACCCGGGCAGTCGCAGTCGCCCTCCGGGTCGAATTCCTCGAATACCGGAGTCTCCATGCGATTCCCCTCACACTCCTGGTGAAAATGTCCGCGGCGGTACACGTCCGTCAGTTTCTCAACTGTCTTCCGAGTGCGCATGCTGACGGTCCGAATGATGTACGCGGGGCCGGGACGGGCCGCCGGCGCCGGGGCCCGCCCCGGCCGGTGGTCCGGAGCACCCTCCGGGGTCGGGTAGAGTTGTCGCGTCAGCAGGCGCCGCTAGCTCAGTTGGTTAGAGCAGCTGACTCTTAATCAGCGGGTCCGGGGTTCGAGTCCCTGGCGGCGCACCGACAGCGAAGGCCCTCCGCTCACGCGGGGGGCCTTCGTCGTGCGCTCCCCGCTCGCCACAATGAACGCGTTTGACCGGTAAGCACCGGGTTTCGCATCTTGCGATCATGACGAACGCCGTAGAACCCTGGTCCAGTTGGGGGCTGGGAGGGCCGGTCGCCGGCACCACGGGGGTGAGGGGGCCCGTTCGTGGCCGGACACCGGGGGCGGCATCATGCAACCGGGAAGGTGTCGTTCCATGTCTATAAGGTGTGTGGACGACGTGGTGACAGCAGCCCACCACTGATACGCCTGTGAAGGTCGAGGGGGACCGGAAACGGGCGCAGGAAAGCGACGTAACACGCGGCCGACCGCGTGTGGGGGGATGACTCATGGCGTCGACGCCGACGGGCGACCGACAGGACTTCGATCCGTCCCGGACCACCCAGCTCAGGGTGCCCGCGCACCGGAACAGCACGACCGGCACGTTCCGGCGGATCAGGAAGAGCCTGCCGCGCTACGACTACGAGCACTACAGCCGGCTGGCGGGTCCCCTCACCCAGCCCGCTCCGGACAAGCCGTACAAGGTCCAGTACCGCTCGCTGATATCCCAGGAGCCCCACCGCATCCGGATCACCCTGATGCTGGTCGCGGCCCCGGTGCTGTCGCTGGTGCTGCTGTTCTGGCTGCTCCAGCCCGCGCACTGGACCGAGCGCGACTACCCCGCCTTCGACTGGCTGCCCGCCCTCGACGTCGTGATGCTGGTCTCGATCGGCCTGATCGAGTTCTTCCGCTGCATGAACGTGGTGTCGAACGCGCATGCGACGCTGGTGGCCCGCGACCCGATCCCGGTGGTGCCCGAGACCGGCACCCGGGTGGCCTTCCTCACCTCCTTCGTGCCCGGCAAGGAGCCGCTGGAGATGGTGACGAAGACCCTGGAGGCGGCCGTCAAGATCCGCCACCGCGGTCTGCTGCACGTCTGGCTGCTCGACGAGGGCGACGACCCCGAGGTGAAGGAGGTGTGCGCGCGCCTGGGCGTGCACCACTTCTCCCGCAAGGGCGTGGCGAAGTGGAACCGGAAGAAGGGCCCGCACCGCGCCAAGACCAAGCACGGCAACTACAACGCCTGGCTGGAGGCGCACGGCGACGACTACGACTTCTTCGCCTCGGTCGACACCGACCACGTGCCGCTGCCCAACTACCTGGAGCGGATGCTCGGCTTCTTCCGCGACCCCGACGTCGGCTTCGTCATCGGCCCGCAGGTCTACGGCAACTACGACAACTTCGTCACCAAGGCCGCCGAGTCGCAGCAGTTCCTCTTCCACGCCCTGATCCAGCGGGCCGGCAACCGCTACGGCGCGCCGATGTTCGTCGGCACCTCCAACGCCGTGCGCATCAAGGCGATCAAGCAGATCGGTGGCCTGTACGACTCGATCACCGAGGACATGGCGACCGGCTTCGAGATGCACCGCGCCAAGAACCCGGCGACGGGCCGCAAGTGGCGCTCGGTCTACACCCCGGACGTGCTCGCGGTCGGCGAGGGCCCGAACGCCTGGACGGACTTCTTCACCCAGCAGATGCGCTGGTCGCGGGGGACGTACGAGACGATCCTCAAGCAGTACTGGAAGGGCTGGTACTCGCTGCCGCCGAGCAAGCTCTTCAACTACACCATGATGATCATCTTCTACCCGATGTCGGCCCTGAACTGGATCCTGGCGGCGCTGAGCTGCGCGCTGTTCCTGGGCCTGGGCGCCTCGGGTGTGAACATCGACCCGGCGGTCTGGCTGATGCTCTACGGCAACGCCTCCGCGCTCCAGATCGGCCTGTATGTCTGGAACCGCCGCCACAACGTCTCCCCGCACGAGCCCGAGGGCTCCGGCGGTGTGGCCGGCATGGTGATGTCCGCGCTGTCCGCGCCGCTGTACGCCAAGGCGCTGATCGACTCGGTGCTGCGCCGCAAGAGCAAGTTCGTGGTGACCCCCAAGGGCGACTCGGCCAGCCCGGACCGGTGGCTGGGGACCTTCCGCTACCACTGGTACTTCATCCTGATCTTCGGCGGGTCGATCGTCGCCGGTCTCGTCCTCGGCAACTCCCACCCCGCGATGATCATCTGGGCGTCGTTCGCCATGCTGATCACCGCGACGCCGATCTTCGCCTGGCGGCACGCGCTGCGTCAGGCGCGGAAGCAGCCCGCCGCTCCGGCCGCCGCCGAGGTGCGGGACGCGACGCCCGCCGCGGCGTACGAACCGCCGGTCATCCCTCAGCAGGCGACCGGACCCGGGGCGCACGCGCCGCAGCAGCGTCCCACCTGGGCCGCCTCCCAGGGAGGCGGCCAGGGACACGCGGGCAACGGGGGCAACGGGGGCAACGGGGGCAACGACCAGACCATGCAGATCGCCCTGGGCGGACTTGGGGGACGTAAGGAATGAAAGACCGTGCCGGCCGCCGCCGGGCCCGTCGCTTCGCGATAGGTACGGCGGTGGTAGTCGCGCTGGCCGGGATGAACGGGCCGTGGCTGTATCGCTTCGGCACCGAGAAATACCACCAGTACAAGATCAACAAGCCGGAGTACAAGGCCGAGAACGGCAAGTGGGAGATCATCGAGTTTCCCGAGAAGTACCGGCAGAACACCATCCACGCGGCGCTGCTGCACACCGGCAAGGTGCTGCTCGTCGCGGGCTCGGGGAACAACCAGGACAACTTCGACGCCAAGCAGTACGACACCCGGATCTGGGACCCGGTCAAGGGCACCATCAAGAAGGTCCCCACCCCGACCGACCTGTTCTGCACCGGCCACACCCAGCTGCCCAACGGCAATCTGCTGATCGCGGGCGGTACCAAGCGGTACGAGAAGCTCAAGGGTGACGTGAAGAAGGCCGGCGGCCTGATGATCGTCCACAACGAGAACCCGGACAAGCCGATCACCCTGCCCGCCGGCACGAAGTTCACCGGCAAGCAGAACGGCAAGACCTTCGTCTCCAAGGACCCGGTCCTCGTCCCGCGCGCGAAGAAGAACTTCGACAAGGCGACCGGCAAGTTCCTCGGCAACACCCCCGGCTACGGCCGCGTCTACGTCGAGGCGCAGAAGGAGGGCCGCAAGTACCAGACCGGCACCCAGGACAACTACCGCATCCAGGGCCTGACGGGCGAGGACGCCCGCAACACGTACGGCATCGCGGAGAAGCTGGCGCTGGACAAGAAGGACTTCCAGGGCATCCGGGACACCTTCGAGTTCGATCCGGTCGCCGAGAAGTACGTCAAGGTCGACCCGATGCACGAGGCCCGCTGGTACCCGACGCTGACCACGCTCAGCGACGGCAAGATCCTCAGCGTCTCCGGCCTGGACGACATCGGCCAGCTGGTCCCGGGCAAGAACGAGATCTACGACCCGAAGACCAAGGAGTGGACGTACACCGAGGAGGAGCGTCAGTTCCCGACGTATCCCGCGCTGTTCCTGATGCAGAACGGGAAGATCTTCTACTCGGGGTCCAACGCGGGCTACGGCCCCGACGACGTGGGCCGCGACCCGGGCATCTGGGACGTGGAGACCAACACGTTCACGAAGATCCCCGGCATGAGCCACCCCGACCGGCTGGAGACCTCCGGCACCGTGCTGCTCCCGCCCGCACAGGACGAGCGGTACCTGGTGATCGGCGGCGGCGGGGTCGGCGAGTCCAAGCTGTCCAGCGCCAAGACCCGGCTGGTCGACCTCAAGGACGACAACCCGCGCTTCGTGGACGGCCCGTCGCTGGAGAAGGGCACCCGCTACCCGCAGGCCTCGATCCTGCCCAACGACGACGTGCTGGTCTCCGGCGGCTCGGAGGACTACCGGGGCCGCAGCGACTCCAACATCCTCCAGGCGCGGATCTACGACACGGAGAAGAACGCGTTCAAGCGGGTCGCCGATCCGTTGGTCGGCCGCAACTACCACTCGGGGTCGATCCTGCTGCCCGACGGCCGCGTGATGTTCTTCGGCTCCGACTCGCTCTTCGCCGACAAGGCCAACACCAAGCCGGGCAAGTTCGAGCAGCGGATCGAGATCTACACGCCGCCCTACCTGTACGGCGAGGATCGGCCGGACCTGTCCGGCGGGCCGCAGACCATCGCGCGCGGTGAGTCGGGGACGTTCACCTCGAAGACGGCCTCCTCGATCGAGAAGGTGCGGCTGATCCGGCCCAGCGCCTCCACCCACGTCACCGACGTCGACCAGCGGTCCATCGCGTTGGACTTCACGACCTCCGGGGACCGGGTGAAGGTGACCGTGCCGGAGAACCGGAACCTGGTGCAGGCCGGGTGGTACATGCTGTTCGTGACGGACAAGAACGGGGTGCCCAGCAAGGCCCAGTGGGTGAAGGTCCCCTAGCCCCTCCCGGCCGCCGCGCCCCGGCAGCCCCTGTCACGGCGCTCCCGCCGTCCCGGATCCCGGGCGCGGGAGCGCCGCGCTTTCCCGCAGCGCCCGTCCCTGACGCACCGTCGGCGCCTGATGGGCCCCCGTTCGGGCCGGGTTTTGCCAGCGCTTTACAGTGAGTGGCATGCGCATATCCAAGATCGCCCCAGCTGTCGTGGCCGCGCTCCTGCTCACCGCGGGGTGCAGTTCCGGCGGGGACGGCGGCAACGGGGACAACGGGGACGACAACAGCCGGAGTTCGGCCGGGAGCGGCTCGCAGGAGCAGCGGCCGGAGAGCAAACCGCTCGCCGTCGACATCACGGGGGCCCAGCCCGACGTCGTCCAGGACTACGACGACCTCAAGACGCCGCAGCCCGAGCCCGACAGCGGCTCGGAGTTCACCGAGAAGGTCGAGCACCGGCTGCGCGAGGACCTGCTGCGGGCCGCGAAGGTGAACGGCGAGACCACCGCCGACTGCCCGGACGGCGTCACCCTCGAGGCGTCCGCGACCAGCACCTGCACGGCCACCTACGAGGGCGTCGAGATCCCCTTCACGGTGAAGATCGCCGACGACTACAAGGAGGGCGCCTTCCTGATCCGGTACGACGCCGAGCGGGGGAAGGACCTCCTCGTCGCCAAGCGCGTCCACCAGGAGTTCTGGGAGCGCCACAAGGACAGCGGCGGCTACGAGCAGAAGCTGACGTGCGACGAGATCCCGGCCGTCAAGGCCGTCGCGAAGGGCGCCGACACCGGTTACAGGTGCCAGGTGTGGCACGAAGCGGGCAACCGCACCACGAACTTCTCGGTGGTGATGGACACCTACGGCTACTCGTTCGACTCCGTCGACAGCTGACCGACCGGGCCGCTCCCACCCGTGCCGGGCCGTCGCCTCGCGCGACGGGCCGGCCGGGGACCGCCCCGGACCGCCAGACGGCCCGCGGGCCTCAGCGCGTCGAGGCCTCGGCCAGTTTCAGGGCGTAGTCCTGCCACCACTGGCCCGCCTTCGGGCCGCCCTTGCACTCGCCGTCCGACTCGCCGGGACGCTTGATCCACAGGTAGGCGTCGACCAGCGGGTCGGCGGTCTTCGTCGTCGGGGTCTCGCCGAGGGCGCGGCCCGGCGGGTTGCACCAGCGCTCGCCCGGGGCGCCCTCGGTGTAGGGGCCGTTGCCGTTGCGGCTGGTGTCGATGACGAAGTGCTTGCCGCCCACCTTGGCGGACAGCTCCTTGCCGTAGGCGATGGAGTCCTCGGTCGTGTAGAAGTTCGAGACGTTGACCGCGAAGCCGTCGGCCTGGTCGATGCCCGCCCACTTCAGCGGCTCGAAGATCTGGTCGGGGTGGCCCCAGCCGGCGTTGCCCGCGTCCAGGTAGACCTTGGTGTTCTTCAGCGACTTCAGCTTGGCGATGGCGCCCTTGAGGAGGTCGTAGCGCTCCTCGTGGTACTCCTCCGGGGTGCAGCCGTCGACCAGGTGCAGCACCGCGTCCGGCTCCAGGACGACCGTGGCGGAGCGGTCGCCGATGCCCTTGGCCACGGCGTCGACGAAGGCGCGGTACTCGTCGCCGTCGGCGGCGCCGCCCTGGGAGTACTGGCCGCAGTCGCGGTGCGGGATGTTGTAGAGGACGAGCAGCGCGGTGCGGCCGGCCTCGTCGGCGGCCTCGGTGAAACCGCGCGCCTGCTCCTGAGGGTTCTCCGGGCTGATCCACTCGGCGACCGGCTGCTGGGCGATCTCGCGGATCTGCTCGGCCTGCGCGTCCTTGCCCTCCTGCTTCAGCTCGGCCATGTGCCGGGCCGCGGTGCCCTCCGGGTTGACCCAGAACGGCGAGGCGTCCTTGGGCTGCTGGGTGATCCCGGCGCCCGCGCTCGTGCCCGGGTCCTTCTCCTCGCCGTCCCCGGAGGAGGAACAGCCGGCCAGCAGCAGTGCCACTCCCAGCACCGCCGCGGACGCCTTGGTCGCGGCAAACGTTCCGGCCCCCCTGCTGCCGTACATCCAACCCCCCTCTGATGCCTGTTCGGAGGCTCAATCCTGACATACGGCCCCGGCACCCACGAGGGCCCTGGGGCCGGGGGCGGGGAGCCGTCACAGGCCGGTTCCGGTGAGGTAGGCCGAGACCACCACGTTCGCCGTGTAGGCGTTGCTCGCCTCGTCGAAACCGCCGCCGCAGGTGATCAGCCGCAGTTCGGCGCGGCCGGTGCGGTGCGGCCCGTAGGCCTGGTGGGCGTCGAAGGAGTCGCGGGTGAGGACCTGGACGTCGTCGACGGTGAACTCGGCGACCCGGGCGTCCTCGCGGAGCACCCGGATCGTGGCGCCGGGCTCCAGGGTGCTGAGCTTGTAGAAGACGGCCGGCCGGGTCTCGGTGTCGACGTGGCCGACCATCAGGGCGGTGCCGGCCTCCCCCGGGGTCGCGCCCGCCGCGTACCAGCCGACCGAGCCGGCCCGGTCGAAGGGCGGTGCGGCCAGCGCGCCCTCGGCGTCCAGGCCGCGGGCCATCACCGGGGCCTGGACGCCGAGTTCGGGCACGTCCAGGCGCTGCGGCAGCGCGGCTCCGAGCGGCCGGTGGGCGGGCGGGAGGTCGATGTGCGGGGGTCGGCCGGCCGCCGCCATGTCGCCGGTGGCCGGCCCGGTTATGCCCTCGGGTACGTCGGTGGCCTCGCGGCCCCACAGCCACAGCCCGAGGAGCAGCACCACCCAGGCGATGCCGGTCACCAGGCGGCCACTGCCCGCGGGGCGTTCCTGTTCGGACATGGTCGGCTCAGTCCGTTCCGCGGCTCCGGCGGGCGCTGCGCAGCGCCACGGCCACCGCGGCGACGCCCGCCAGGACCAGGCCGGTCACCGCGTGGGCGGTGCCGGGGCCGTCCGCCCGGGCGTCGTCGTCCCGGCCCTCGCCGGCGGCCAGGTGCGCGGTGCCGCCGCCGCCCGCGTCGACCGGGGCGACGGGAGAGGCGTGGGCGGTGGGCCCGGCCGACGTGCCGGCCGAGGGCCGGGCGCGCTCGACGACGGTGAGGGTGCCGGTGCGTTCGGCGCCGCCGCAGCGGACCTTGACCGCATAGGCGCCCGCGGTGACCGTGGACTTCACGCGGCTGGAGCCGACGAGCGCGCCGTCGGTGCTGGCGAGGGAGAGCCGGGCGTCGGTGACGAACGCCGCGGAGACGGCGACGGCCGTCTTCTCGGTGCAGTCGGGCACCCGGAGCGTGACGTCGGTGCCGGGTGCGGGGCTGGCCGGGGTCACCGCGACCGCGCCGCCGTCCGCCGCGTACGCCGCTGGGCCGAACACCGCGGCGAGCGCGGCCCCGGCACAGAGAGTGACTTTCAGTGGGCCCATCGTGTACCTCCAGTTACCTGGAGGCTCCCCCGTGGGCCCGTCCCCCGCATCCGGCGCCGCGCCGCGGCTACGCCGACCGGGTGACGGGGGCCGGGCCGTAGCCCGGTGGGCACGGGCTCGGCGGCGCCGGGGTCAGACGCGGTCCACCAGGTCCGCGATCGAGTCGACGACCTGGGACGGGCGGTACGGGAAGCCCTCCACCTGGTCGGGACGGGTCACGCCGGTGAGGACCAGGAAGGTCTGCATGCCGGCTTCCATGCCGGCCAGCACGTCGGTGTCCATCCGGTCGCCGATCATGGCGCTGGTCTCGGAGTGGGCGCCGATGGTGTTCAGGCCGGTGCGCATCATCAGCGGGTTCGGCTTGCCGGCGAAGTACGGCTGCCTGCCCGTCGCCTTGGTGATCAGCGCGGCCACGGCGCCGGTCGCCGGGAGCGGGCCCTCGGTGGAGGGGCCGACCTCGTCGGGGTTGGTGCCGATGAAGCGGGCGCCGTCGTTGATCAGCCGTACCGCCTTGGTCATGGCCTCGAAGGAGTAGGTACGGGTCTCGCCGAGGACGACGTAGTCCGGGTCGTGGTCGGTGAGGACGTACCCGATGTCGTGCAGTGCCGTGGTCAGTCCGGCCTCGCCGATGACGTACGCCGAACCGCCCGGCCGCTGGTCGTCCAGGAACTGGGCGGTGGCCAGCGCGGAGGTCCAGATGGACTCGATCGGCACGTGCAGGCCCATGCGGTTCAGCCGGGCGTGCAGGTCGCGCGGCGTGTACATCGAGTTGTTGGTGAGGACCAGGAAGGGCTTGCCGGACTCGCGCAGCTTCTTCAGGAAGGCGTCGGCGCCGGGGATCGGGACGCCCTCGTGGATGAGCACGCCGTCCATGTCGGTGAGCCACGACTCGATGGGCTTGCGGTCTGCCATGTGCTTCGAACTCCTGGAAGTCGTGCGGGCAGGACTGGGGCGCCGGAACCACGGCGTACCGACGCCCCACAGCCTAATCAGGAGGTGCTGGTCCTGACCCCGTCGATCACCCAGTACCAGTTGTTGGACCCGGTGTACCGGGGCGGCGACGGGCTCAGCTGCCGGTGGCCGACTTCCAGGCGTCGACGTACTCCGTGAGGTTCTGCTCGATGTCGTTCCAGTCCGGCTCGAAGACCTCGACGCCCGTCATGATCTTGTCGAGTTCGACGGCGTTGGCGTCGGTGGCCTCGATGTCCTGGCGGGCCGCGAAGCCGCCGCCGATCTCGCTGACCTGGGTCTGTGCCGTGCGGCTGAGCAGGTGGTCGAGGAGCTTCTTGCCGTTCTCGGTGTGCGGGGCACCGGTGACCAGGCCGGCGGCGTAGGGCAGGGCGAAGGTGGTGGGCCTGCCGCCCTCGCGGGCCGGGAACCAGATGCCGAGGTTGGGCATGGACCTGGACTGGGCGAAGTTCATCTGCACGTCGCCGTTGGCGACCAGCAGTTCGCCCTTGTCGACCTTGGGGGCGAGCTTGCCGGTGGAGGCGGACGGGCCGACGTTGTTGGCCTGGAGCTTCTTCAGGTACTCCATGGCGGGCTTCTCGCCGCCGAAGTCGTGCATGGCCTTGATCAGGACGGCGGTGCCGTCGCCGGCGACGCCGGGCGTGGAGTACTGGAGCCGGTTCCGGTACCGGGGGTCGAGCAGGTCCTCCCAGGTGGTGGGGGGCTGCTTCAGCTCCTTGTCGTTGCGGATGAAACCGAAGTAGTTGTTGACGACGGCGGTCCAGGTGCCGTCGGCCGCCTTGTCCCCGGTGCCGACCTGGTCGGCGCCCTTCGGCGTGTACTTCGCCAGCAGGCCCTTGGTGCCGGCCTGCTGGATGAACGGCGGGAGGGTGACGAGCACGTCGGCCTGCGGGTTGCGCTTCTCGCGGGCGGCGCGCTGCACCATCTCGCCGGAGCCGCCCTCGACGTACTCGACCCTGATGCCGGTCTGCTTCTCGAAGTCCTCGAAGACGCGGTCGTACCAGCCGTCGCCCTTCTCGCCCTTGAGGCCGTCGGCGCTGTAGACGGTGACGACGTTCTCGTCGGAGGCGGCGGAGTCGCCGCCGCAGGCGGTCAGCGGGAGGGCGAGCAGGCAGACGGCGGTGAGCGGCAGGAGGCGCTGTGCGGGCATGGCGGGGGAACTCCTTGCGGGGAGGGGGTGGTGGTGTCAGCGGTTCTCAGCGGTAGGAGGCTCTGGTGCGGACCCGGGAGACGGCGAGCAGCACCAGCAGCGTGGCCGCCATCAGGACCACGGCGACCGCGGACCCGGTGAACAGCGCGCCGCGGTCGGTGGCGGCGTGGATCAGGACCGGCAGCGGGGTCCAGTCGGGCGGGTAGAGCATCATCGTGGCGCCCAGCTCGCCCATGGACAGGGCGAAGCACAGGCCGCCGGCGGCGGTGAGGGAGGGCAGCAGCAGCGGCAGCCGCACCCGCCACAGGACGCGGGCGGGCGAGGCCCCGAGGGACGCGGCGGCCTGTTCGTAGGCCGGGTCGAGGCGGGCGATCGCGGCGGCAACGGACTGGTACGCGAAGGCGGTGACCAGCACGGCGTGGGCGGCGATCACGATCCAGCGGGTGCCGTTGAGCAGCAGCGGCGGCTGGGAGAAGGCGACCAGGATCGCCAGGCCCACGACGACGGAGGGCACGGCGACGGGCAGCACGAACAGGGCGTCCATGACCTTGCGGCGCCGCCTGCCGAGCGCGGCGGCGGCGAGCGCGGCCCAGGTGCCGGCGGCCAGTGCGACGAGGCTCGCGGTGAGGGCGGTGACCAGGCTGGTGGTGAGCGCCTGGAGGGCCTCGCCGCGGGTGGCGGCCCGGTAGTGGGCGGTGGTGAGGCCGGAGGGCAGGACGCTGGACCAGTGGGTGGCGAAGGAGGCGCCGAGGACGACGAGGAGGGGCAGGGCGAACAGGGGGACGAAGAGCAGGAGGAAGAGCACCCACAGGGCCCACCTCGCCTTGCGGCTATGCACCAGCACGGCGGCTCACCACCCGGTAGAGGCCGTAGAGGCCGACGGAGATCAGGACGTTGACGACGGCGACGACACAGGCGCCCGGGTAGTCGGATTCCAGGATCGCCTTGCCGTAGACCAGCATCGGCAGCGTCGTGACGTCCTTGGCGCCGGTGAAGAGCACGATGCCGAACTCGTTGAGGCACAGGACGAGGACGAGGCTGCCGCCGGCCGCGAGGGCGGGCAGCGCCTCCGGCAGGATGATCTGCCGGACGATCCGCGGGGCGCGGGCCCCGAGCGAACTGGCCGCCTCCAGCTGGGCGGTGTCCAGCTGGGAGAACGCGGCGAGCAGCGGGCGCATCACGAACGGCGTGAAGTACGTGATCTCGGCGAGCAGCACGCCCCAGGGCGTGGTGAGGAACCGGAAGGGTCCCTCGGCGGATCCGGTGAGGTCCGTCCACAGTCCGTTGGCCATGCCGACCGTGCCGTAGACGAACAGCAGGGCCAGCGTGATCAGGAAGGACGGGAAGGACAGGAAGACGTCGATGAACCGCGACACCGCCCGCGCCCCCGGGAAGGGGACGAACGCGATGATCAGCGCGAGGACGAACCCGAGGACGAGACATCCGGCGGTCGATGCGACGGCCAGCCACACGGTCGTCCACAGGGCCTCCCGGAAGGCGGGGGAGGCGAAGACGTCGGCGTAGGGCTGGACGGACGTCCCTCCGCCGTCCGGCTGGAGGGACTGCTGGACGACGAGGGCGAGGGGGTAGAGGAAGACGAGAGCGAGCAGCAGCACGGGGGGAAGGGCCCACACGAGCGCCCCGAAGGGGCGCGGGGTGCTGCGCGACCGGCCACGGTACGCCCGCGGACGTTCCACGACCTCAGCCACGGCCCACCCCCGCGGGCAGCAGCACCGCGTCGTCCGCCGCGAAGTGCAGCGTCACCGTCTCGCCGAGCACCGGCGGGTCCCGCAGCTCGCGCAGGTCGGCCATGACCCGGTGGCCGTCGACGTCGACGTACAGCCGGTGCGTGGCCCCGCGCCACTGGATCTCCGCCACCGTGCCGGTGAGCCGGTTGGGCCCGTCGCCGAGCCCGACCAGGTGCGGGCGTACGCACAGGGTCGCCGTCGCGCCCGGCGCGACCCCCTCCGTGTCGACCTTGATCTCCGCGTCCCCCAAGGACGCTCCCCCGGCCCCCACGGTCACCGGCAGGAGATTGGCGCCGCCCACGAAGGACGCCGTGAACTCGTCCGCGGGCGCCCGGTACAGCTCCCTCGGTGTCCCGCACGCGCGCAGCCGCGCCCGGTCCATGACGGCGATCCGGTCGGCGAGGGTGAGCGCCTCGACCTGATCGTGGGTGACGTACAGGATCGACACGTCCGGCAGTTCGCGGTGGAGCCGGGCCAGTTCCGCGAGCATCCCGGAGCGCAGCTGGGCGTCCAGCGCGGACAGCGGCTCGTCGAGCAGCAGCACGTCCGGCCGGATGGCGAGCGCGCGGGCGATGGCGACGCGCTGCTGCTGGCCGCCGGACAGCTCGCGCGGGTGGCGCCGGGCGTAGGCGGCCATGCCGGTCATCTCCAGCGCCTCGGCGACCCGGTCCCTGATCTCGGCCCTGGGCGTCCTGCGGGCCCGCAGCCCGAAGGCCACGTTGTCCTCGACGCGCAGGTGCGGGAAGAGCGCGTACTGCTGGACGACCATGCCGATGCCCCGCCGGTGCGGCGGCAGGCCGGTGACGTCGCGGTCGCCGAGGAAGACCCGTCCCGAGACGGGCCGGACGAACCCGGCGACCGCCCGCAGCGCGGTGGTCTTGCCGGACCCGGACGGCCCGAGCAGCGCCATGACCTCGCCGCGTGCGACGGTGAGGTCGAGGGCGTCGAGGACGACGTTGCCGTCGTAGGCCACGGTGACCGCATCGAAGCGGATGCCGGTGGCGGCCATCAGCCGGCTCCCCGCAGGAGGGCGGGCAGGCCGGCGACCGAGTCCAGGACGTGGGTGGCGCCCGCCTCGCGGAAGGCGTCCTCGCCGTGCGCCCCGGTGCGCACGCCGGCGACCAGGCCGGCTCCGGCGCGCACCCCGCTGAGCACGTCGTAGGAGGTGTCGCCGACGACGGCGACCTGGCGTACGTCGTCGGCGGCCCCCGTCCGCAGGAAGGCCTCCAGCACCAGGTCCGGGTACGGCCGTCCGCGTCCGCCGGCGTCGGCGGGGCACAGGGTGAGCGGCACCAGGCCGTGCCAGCCCAGCGCGTCGAGGATCGCGTCCTGGGTGGCGCGGGCGAAGCCGGTGGTCAGGACGACGGTGCGGCCACCGGCGAGGAGTTCCTCGATCGCCTCGCGGGCACCGGGGACGGGGGCGGTCAGGCCGCCGTCGACCAGTTCGCCGTAGGCCTTCTCGAAGGCGGTGTTGGCCCGCCGGGCGCGGTCCTCGTCGCCGAACAGGTGCCGGAAGACGGAGATCTTGGACTCGCCCATGGTGGCGCGGACGTGGGCCAGCTTCCTCGCGTGGTCGTCGGTGCCGGGTTCGACGCCCAGTTCGCGGGCGGCGGTGTCGAAGGCGCGCTCGACGAGGCCGCCGTCGGCGACGGTGGTGCCGGCCATGTCGAGGACGACGAGGCGGATGTCCGTGTTCGGGTCGGTCGTGGTCATGGGTTCACCAGCCAAGTTGGTTCGCGGTGGTCTCGGCGATCGCGGGCGAGCAGGTCATGCCGCGCCCGCCGGGCCCGGTGACCAGCCAGACGCCGTCGCGGACCCGCTGCCGGTGCACGACCCGGCCGGGGTCGGTGCACTGGGCGTACACCCCGGCCCAGCGGCGCCGGACCTTCGGCAGCGGGCGGCCGAGCAGGGACTCGACGACGCCGGTGAGGTGGTCGTAGGGGTCCTCGACGGTGTCGAAGGCGAAGGGGTGGTCGTACTCGTGGGTGTCGCCGATGGTCAGTCCGCCGTCGGCGCGCTGCACCATGAGCAGCTGCATCCGGTGCTCGGCGGCCGTCGGCGCCTGCGGCTGCCGGGCGTTCAGCTCCTGGAGGGCGGGTGAGCGGTACGCCGGGTAGTAGCGGAAGCTGTCGGCGTCGGCGACCGAGGTGGTCAGCGGCTCGCCGAGCGGGTCGGTCTGCATCATCTGGAGCCGGACCCGGCGCACCGGCAGCTCGGGGCCGGCCAGTTCGCGGACCAGGCCGCCGAGCCAGGCGCCGGTGCACAGCAGGACCACGTCGCCGGTGTGCACGTCCCCGTGGTCGTCGCGGACGGCGCTCTCGCCGACCACGTCACGGACCTCGCGCCCGGGCAGGAACGTGTAGCGGGGGGAGGTGAGCAGCTCGGCGCGGAGGGCGAGCTGCGCGGTGCGCGGCTCGACGGCCGCGTCCCGCTCGCAGTACAGGGCGGCGTCGAACGCGCCCCGCAGGGCGGGGTTGAGGGCGCGGGCCTCACCGGGGGTGAGCAGCTTGTGGCCGCGGGCCGCGGCGTCCGGCCGGGCCACGGCGGCCTCGGCCACGGCGATCTCCAGCTCCCCGCGGAGCGGGGTGAGGGAGCCGTTGGGGCGGAAGCCGAGGGCAGGGACCCGGGCGCCGATCTCCTCCCACAGCTCCCGGGCGCGCAGCGCGGTCTCCAGCTCCGCACCACCCGCCCGGCCACTCACCCAGATCTGGCCGAAATTGCGCAGTGAGGCGCCGCGGGCCTCGGTCTCGCGCTCGATCTGTACGACCTGATGGCCGCGCTTCACTGCCTGCCAGGCGTGCATGGTGCCCACCACGCCGCCTCCGACGACTGTCACTCTCACGTTGCTCACGCTCCTGGGCATCGGGGAACCGGAGGAATCCGGCCGACGACGAGAGCGTGAACTGGTCATCACGTTTGGGCTAGACCCGTTATCTTTTCGTGATGAGACTGGGGTGCCCGTCGGGGGTCGCGAGGGCGTTTTTCAGCCGCCGAGGCGGGTCGTGAAGGAGAACCGGTCTCCCCGGTACAGCGTCCGCACCCGCTCCAGGGGGCGGCCGTCGGCGTCCCGGGAGACGCGGTGGATCAGCAGCATCGGCAGGGCCGGCGGGGTGCCGATGAGCAGGGCCTCGCGCGGAGTGGCCAGCACGGTCTCGATGCGCTCGTCGGCGCTGCCGAAGACGATGCCCCTGCCCTCGAGGTAGGCGTAGAAGGAGGAGTCCGGGTCGAAGTCGGCGTCCAGGTCGGGGACCCGGGCCACGGCGACGTAGGTGCTCTCCAGGCCGACCCGCTCGTCGTCGGCGAGCAGCACGCGCTCCAGGTGCCAGACGGGCTCACCGCGGCCGAGGCCGGTCTCGGCGGCGAGCGCGTCGGGGCAGGGGAAGCGGTCGAGGCCCACGAGGGTACGGCCCGGGGTGCGGCCCTGGCGGCGCACGCCCTCGGTGTAGCTGGCGAGGGACAGCGGCTGCTCCAGCTTCGGTCCCGCGACGACCGTGCCGCGGCCCCGCCGGCGCAGCTTGCCCTCCAGCACCAGCTCGCGCAGCGCCTGCCGGACCGTCTCGCGGGCGACGTCGTACCGCTCGGAGAGGTCGCGCTCGGTGGGGATGGCCGCGCCCTCCCCCAGTTCGCCGACGAGCCGGTCGATGCGCGCCTTCACGGCGTAGTACTTGGGCACGCGGCCGTGTTCCGGGATGCCGGAGCGGACGGGGGCGCCGGGGGCCTGGTCGTTCGGGTAGTCCACGCAGGGATCGTCGCAGACGGGGGCGGCGGGCGGGTCGGCGGTGCCCGCGCCGCCCCGGAGACGGGGGAGGTGGACGGATCAGCGGTGCCCGCGCCGGCCCAGCAGTACGGCGCCGGCGCCCGCGGCGACCAGCAGGCCGGCGACCGCGAGGGCGGCGACCGTGCGGCTCTGCCCGGTGCCGGCGAGTTCCTCGGCCGGCGTCGGGTCGCCGGTGGGGGCGGGGGAGGCGGTGGCGTCCTGGCCGGTGCCCCGGTCCGCGTCCGTCCCACCGCCGCCCTCGGGGCGCGTCGTCCCGGCGTCCGGGTCACCCCCGGTGTCGCCGCCGGTGCCGGCGTCCGCGCCGGTGCCCGGCCCGTCGGCGGCGACGCGGAAGCGGTAGTCGTTGGACTGGCCGATCCACTCGCCGTCGCCGGCCCGGCGCTGGACCACGGCGGCGTTGGCGGTGACCTCGTTGGGCACGGCGTCCGAGGTGAGGGCGAGCCGCACGGTCACGGTGAGGGTCCGTCCGGGGCCGACGGTGAAGCCGGGGAACGCGTCGTCCTCGCCGGTGAAGACACCGACCAGTTCGTCCGCGTCGGTCGCCTCGAAACGGACGGCGTGCGGGCGGCCGTCGGCGTAGAACTCCAGCCGGGGCTGGTCCGGTTCCAGGGCGCGCTCCTCGTCGACCAGGACGACGACGGGGTGGATGCCGGCGCAGGTCCGGTCGGTGGTGTTGGTCAGGTCCAGCCGCCAGGTGCCGTAGCCGCCGCCCGGTTCGTAGTGGGCGGGGCCGCCGTGGACGCGGGTGGTCAGGGGGAAGGTGTGGTCGTCGGGGGCGGTGCACGCGGGCAGCGGCGCGGGCGGGTCGGCGTGCGGCTGCGCCACGGCCGGCACGGCCGCGGACGCGGACCCGGCCAGGAGGGCGGCTGCGGCCAGCAGACGGGGCAACGAGGGCGTAGACGGTCGCATGAACACATGAGCGTGCCGGTCGGGGACCGCCGGGCACACCGCCATTCGTGCCATGGGGCCCGCGCGGGGGGCGTTTGCGTCCGGCCGGCGGTACCCGGTGTGCGGCAGCGCATGGTTTGCGCCAGGCGGCGCGAAAGTGGCGTGATCGGGCGTTGCCGGTTCCGTTTCACGGCCCGCAGCCTTGGGGGCGTACGGAGTGCGGGAGCGCTCCCACGCACCGCGCCCCGCACCCCTGCCCGCCCCCACGGCGGCACCGGCCCGCCGTGCACACCTCGCGGAAGAGAGACCATGGATTGTCATATACATGACTACAACGTGCGGCATCGTGCGACGCGCATGCTGACCGTGCTCCTTCTCGCGCTGCCCGCCCTCCTGCTGACCCTCCTCGCCCCGTCGCCCGCCACCGCCGCCGGTGACGACAGACCACCTCGCACGGACCCGGGGAAGGCCGCCGCCTCCGTACCGCTGCCGTCGGTCGCCGCGACCACCACCCAGGTCGCCTCCGGGCTGCGCCGCCCCACCGCGCTCGTCGCGCCCGACGACGGCACGGACCGCCTGTTCATCACCGAGAAACGCGGCACCGTCCGCGTCTACCACCCGGACACCGGTCTGGCCTCGGCGCCGCTGCTCGACATCACCTCCGCCGTGGACGAATCCGGCAACGAGCGCGGCCTGCTGGGCATCGCGCTCCCGTCCGACTTCGCCACCAGCCGCACCCTGTACCTGGCGTACACGGCCCTGCCCGACGGTGCCGTCACCCTCGCCCGCTACCGGCTCCAGGAGCAGCGCCTGGAGGTCCTGCTCGCCCAGGAGCACGCCGAGTACAGCAATCACAACGGCGGCCAGCTGGCGTTCGGCCCCGACGGCCACCTCTACTGGAGCATCGGCGACGGCGGCGGCTCCGGGGACCCCTTCGCCGCCGGCCAGCGGCTGGACACCCTGCTGGGCAAGATCCTGCGCATCGACGTCGGCCGGGCCTGCGCCCCGCTCGCCTACTGCGTCCCCGACGACAACCCCTTCGTCGGCACGCCCGGCGCCCGGCCGGAGATCTGGCACCACGGCCTGCGCAACCCCTGGCGGTTCTCCTTCGACCGCGCCGACGGCTCGATGTGGATCGGCGACGTCGGTCAGGGCCGGTGGGAGGAGATCGACCATCTCCCCGCGGGCCGGGGCGGGCTGAACCTGGGCTGGTCCTGCTACGAGGGGCTGGAGAGGTTCGAGGGGGGCCACTGCACACCGGGCGCGACGTACACCGAGCCGGTGTTCACGTACTCCCCCTACACCGGCGGCTGCTCGGTCATCGGCGGGCACGTCTACCGGGGCCGCCAGTACGCCGACCTGGTCGGCGGCACGTACATCGCCACCGACTACTGCTCGTCCACGGTGTGGGCGCTGCGTCCCGACGGGAGGGGCGGCTACGAGCAGGCGGAGATCGGCCGGATGCCCACGCAGGTGACGTCGGTCGGCACGACGGCCGACGGGGAGTTCTACGTCGTCAACGACCTGCCGGGCGGTCTGCACAAGGTGTCGTTCGCGCAGGAGGAGCCCACCTGCCGGGTGGAGCGCACCGTGACGTCCTGGGGCACCGGCACGACCGTCGACCTCACCGTCACCAACACCGGTGACACCCCGGTGGACGGCTGGGAGCTCCGGTTCCCCCTGGCCCTCGGGCAGAGTGTCGTCTCCGACTGGAACACCGACCTGATCCAGCTCAGCAACACGATCAGGGCGTCCAACGCCCCGCACAACGCCCGGATCGCGCCGGGCGCGAGCGTCACGCTGGGCTACCTGGCCGACCACACGGGCGACGCGTCGCCGCCGCCGCGGTTCACGCTCAACGGTGAGGCCTGCGCGGTGGTGCGCTGAGGCGACGGACCGGCGTCGGGTGGAGGCAGGGGGCCGGCCTCGGGAGGAGCGGGGCCGGCGCCGGGAGGAGCGGGGTCGACCTCGGGAGGAACACGGGGTCGGCGTCGGCGGCGCCGGGAGGGGCACCGGGTCGGCGTCGTGGAGTGGTGCCGTGCCGCGTGTCAGGCGGTGCCCCGTTGTCAGGCCGTGCCGCGTGTGTCAGGCGGTGCCGCGTCCGAACAGTGGCGCCAGCAGCAGCTGGGCGGCGCCCTCGGCGACCCCGCGCTCCCCGCCCGGCGCGATCCGCACCGGTACGGCGCCCTCCTGCCCGCCCTCGCGCCGGGCGCGCGCGTCCAGGACGGCGCCGACACCGCCGACGAAGGCCTCGGGTGCGGCGGCGACGGTACGGCCGCCGAGCAGCACCAGGTCGATGTCCAGCAGCCCGGCGAGGTTGGCGGCGCCCGCGCCGAGCACCCTGGCCGCCTCGTCCAGGTCGCCGCGGGCGACGGCGCCCAGGCACAGCGCCTCGACACAGCCGCGGGCGCCGCAGGTGCAGGGCGGCCCGTCCAGCTGGACGACCTGGTGCCCGAACTCACCGGCCCCGGTCCGCGCCCCCCGGTGCACCGCCCCGCCGATGACCAGGCCGGCGCCGAGGCCGGTACCGAGGTGCAGGTAGGCGAAGGAGCCACCCGGAGCGACGCCCGCGGCGCCGCTGGCGCCCCGGGAACCCCGGGAACCCCGGGAACCCTGGGAGTCCCCAGCACCCCCGGCACGCCCGCCCACGGCCCCCGCGGCCCCCACGGCCCCCACGGCGAGTCCCAGCGCCGCCGCGTTGGTGTCCTTGTCGACGACGACCGGCACCCCGAGCCGCCGCGCCAACGCGTCCCGCAGCGGGAAGCCGTCCCACTCCGGGAACCCCGTGACCCGGTGCAGCACCCCCCGGGCGTGGTCCAGCGGACCGGGCAGGGCGACGCCCAGGCCGAGCAGGGTGGGCGCACCGGCGAGGGACGCCCACAGGTCCTCCGCCACCCGGGCCACCCCGTCCAGTACCGTCGCCGAACCGGCGCCGAGGTCCAGTGGGCGGCGGCGCTCCCCCACCACGGCACCGTCGAGGTCGACCAGGACCGCCCGCAGTTCGTCCCGGTCCAGGTGCACCCCGAGCGCGTGCCCGGCCTCGGGCACCAGCCGCAGCACCGTACGGGGCTTGCCGCCCGTGGAGGCGCGGCGCCCCGCCTCCGCCACGAGGCCCTCCTGCCGCAGCCGGGCGGTGATCTTGCTGACGGCCTGGGGGGTGAGCCCGGTCCGTTCGGCCAGCTCCAGCCGGCTGATGCCCTCCGCACCGGCGGTGCGCAGCAGGTCCAGCACCAGCGCGGTGTTGTGGCTGCGCAGGGCGAGCAGATTGGCGCCGCCCGGCGCACCCGCACCGGCGCCCACACCCGCCCCCGCCGTCACCCTCGCTCCCGCGCCCCGCAGGCCGCCGCCACCACCGTCAGTCCTGTTCACGCCGCCCATTGTCCCCGCTGCTTGCACTTTGGCAACAGCGTTGCGAAAGTGGACGCATGACTCGTACACCTCCCGGCACCCCGCTCCGCGTGGGACTCGTCGGCTACGGCCTCGCGGGCTCCGTCTTCCACGCGCCGCTGATCGCCGCCACCGAGGGCCTGGCCCTGGACACGGTGGTCACCTCCCACCCCGACCGGCAGCGGCAGGCGCGCGCCGAGTTCCCCGACGTGCGGACCGTCGCGACACCGGACGAGCTGTTCGACCGCGCGGACGAGCTGGACCTGGTCGTCGTCGCGTCCCCGAACAAGACGCACGTGCCGCTCGCCACCACCGCCCTGAAGGCCGGCCTGCCGGTCGTCGTGGACAAGCCCCTCGCGGGCACGGCGGCCGAGGCGCGCGAGCTGGCGGCGCTGGCCGAGGAGCGCGGGCTGCTGCTCTCCGTCTTCCAGAACCGCCGCTGGGACAACGACTTCCTCACCCTGCGGGCGCTGCTCGCCGAGGGCGCCCTGGGCGACGTATGGCGCTTCGAGTCCCGTTTCGAGCGCTGGCGGCCGAAGCCGAAGGGCGGCTGGCGCGAGTCCGGCGACCCGGCGGAGATCGGCGGCCTGCTCTACGACCTCGGCAGCCACGTCGTCGACCAGGCGCTGGTGCTGTTCGGCCCGGCCGCGCAGGTGTACGCCGAGTCCGACGTCCGCCGGCCGGGCGCGGAGGCGGACGACGACACCTTCATCGCGCTCACGCACGCCAGCGGCGTCCGCTCCCACCTCTACGTCTCGGCGACCACCGCCCAGCTCGGCCCCCGCTTCCGGGTCCTCGGCTCGCAGGCCGGCTATGTGAAGTACGGCCTGGACCCGCAGGAGGCGGCGCTGCGCGAGGGCAAGCGGCCCGGCCCCGGCTGGGGCGAGGAGGACGAGTCGCTGTGGGGCCGCGTCGGTGCGGGAGAGTCCCCGCTGACCGGCGGGGGACGTGTGGAGCCGACCCGGCCGGGCGACTACCCCGCCTATTACGCGGCCGTGGCGAAGGCGGTGCGCGAGGGCGCCCCCAACCCGGTGAGCGCGCACGAGGCGGCGGCGGCCCTGGACGTGCTGGAGGCCGCCCGCCGTTCGGCCCGAGACGGAGTGACGGTGACGCTGTGACGACACACGGGACGACGGGGTCCGCCCCGAAGAGGACGACGGGGCCCGCCCCGAAGACGGCCGGCGACCAGGCCCCGAGCCTGGAGGAGCTCCAGGCGCAGGAACGGCGCCTGGTCTTCCGCTCGTTCACCCACGACGACGCGTGGGCGCTCGGCTCGCTGCTGGTGGAGCTGGCCCGCGAGCGGCGGGCGCCGGTGGCCATCGACATCCACCGCGCCGGCCAGCAGCTCTTCCACGCGGCCCTGCCCGGCTCCACGCCCGACAACGACGCCTGGATCGCCCGCAAGCGCCGGGTGGTGGAGCGCTACGGCTCCGCGTCGTACCTGGTCGGTGCCCGTTTCCGGGCCAAGGGCACGACGTTCGAGGAGTCCTCCCGCCTCGACCTCGACACCTACGCGGCGCACGGCGGCTCCTTCCCGCTCACCGTGGAGGGCGCCGGAGTGATCGGCGCGGTGACGGTGTCCGGCCTGCCGCAACTGGAGGACCACCGGCTGGTGGTGGAGGCACTGGAGCGGTTCCTGGCCGAGCGGGGCGCGTAGCCCGGCCGCACACCCGGCACTCGTCCTGCCGGACGCCCGGCATTCGTCCGGCAGGACGCCCGGCACTCGCCCGGCCGGACGCCGCCGGGAATCACCGGCGCCCCGCACTGGTTGGCAGGCGACGTAGGAGTGACGATCATGCCCACCAGTGAAGGGATCGCACCCATGCGCGACGCGACGAGCGCCCTGAAGGAATCCGTCGGACGGTACGGCGTCTGGAGCGTCGGCCTGCGCTCCGAGGACCCCGGCGGGCGTGCCGAACGGGCGGAGGCGACGGCCGAGTTGGAGGAGCTCGGCTACGGGGCGCTGTGGCTCGGCGGCAACAGCGACGCCGGCCACGCCGCCCCGCTCGTCGCGGCGACCTCGCGGATCACGGTCGGCACCAGCATCCAGAGCATCTGGGAGCACGAGGCCTCCGCCACCGCGGCCCGCTTCGCCGAGCTGGAGGTGGCGCACCCGGGCCGCTTCGTCCTGGGCCTGGGCGTCAGCCACGGCCCGCGGGTGCGGGCGTACGGCCGCCCGTACTCGACGATGGTCGAGTACCTCGACGCCCTGGACAAGGCGGGCATGCCCGCCCACCGCCGGGTGCTGGCCGCGCTCGGCCCGAAGATGCTGGAGCTGTCCCGGGACCGGGCGGCAGGCGCGATCCCGTACCTGGTCACGCCCGAGCACACCGCGCAGGCGCGGGAACGGCTGGGCGAGGGCCCGCTGCTGGCCCCGGAGTTCAAGGTCGTCCTCGAGTCCGACCCGGCCCGCGCCCGCGCCACCGCCCGCGACTACCTGGCCCGCTATCTGGAGCTGCCGAACTACACGCAGAACTTCCTCCGCCTGGGCTTCACGGAGGACGACGTCACCGGGGGCGGCAGCGACCGACTGATCGACGCGGTCTTCGCCTGGGGCGACGAGACCGCCGTCCGCCGCCGGATCGCGGAGTTCCACGAGGCCGGCGCCGATCACGTCGCCCTCCAGGTGGTGGAGGGCACGGACCAGAACGTCCTGCCGCGGGAGGGGTGGCGCCGGCTCGCTTCCCTGCTGGCGTAGGGCCGCCGCGCCGGGGGCCGGGGGCCGATCCCCCGGCGCCCCGGCGGGCGGTCCCCTCAGGCGTCCTTGAGTTCCTGCCGCTGCCTGCCCAGCCCCTCGACCTCCAGCTCCACGACGTCCCCGGCCCGCAGATACGGCTTGGGCTCCGGCTGCCCCATGGCCACCCCCGCGGGCGTCCCCGTGTTGATGACGTCACCGGGGTAGAGCGTCATGAACTGGCTGACGTACCGCACGACCTCCCCCACCGGGAAGATCTGGTCGGCGGTGGTCCCGTCCTGCTTCAGCTCGCCGTTCACCCACAGCCGCAGGCGGAGCCGCTGCGGGTCGGGCACCTCGTCGGCGGTCACCAGCCACGGCCCCAGCGGATTGAACGTCTCGCAGTTCTTGCCCTTGTCCCAGGTCCCGCCGCGCTCGATCTGGAACTCCCGCTCGGAGACGTCGTGGGCGACGGCGTACCCGGCGACCGAGGCGAGTCCGGCCTCGGCCGACTCCAGGTACCGGGCCGTGCGTCCGACCACGACGGCCAGCTCGACCTCCCAGTCGGTCTTGACCGAGCCCCGCGGCACGAGCACGGTGTCGTGCGGCCCGACGACGGTGTCCGCCGCTTTGAAGAACACGACCGGCTCGGCGGGCGGTTCGGCGCCGGTCTCCCGGGCGTGGTCGTGGTAGTTCAGCCCGATGCACACGACCTTGCCGATCCGCCCGACCGGCGGCCCGATCCGCAGCCCGGTCGCGTCCAGCGCGGGCAGCTCACCGGCCTCGGCTGCGCCCCGTATCCGGCCGAGCGCGGCGTCGTCGGCGAGCAGGCTCCCGTCGATGTCCGGTACGAGACCCGACAGGTCCCGCAGGGTGCCGTCGGCGTCGAGCAGCGCGGGCCGCTCGGCCCCCGCCGCACCGACTCGCAGCAGCTTCATGATCCCCAACTCCCTCACGTCGCGGGTGCCCCGCCCGATGAGGTGCGACTGGGTGCGGCCGGCGCAGCCATCGGAGGACTTGGTCGATCCTCCAAGGCGGGGGTCCACTCCGCAATACCCCGTTCACGTACTGGACCGTAGGCACCTCTGGTGGCGGCGCGTCCGCCCCGCCCCGCTCCGCCCCGCCTGCGGCGCGGGACGCGGGGCTCACGGCACACGGCGCACCGCGGCCGTCCGGCTACGGCGCCGGTCGCCGTCCGGATACAGCCGTGGTTGCCGTCCGGCTACAGCGGTGGTTTACGGGCGATCCGCTTCCCGCGGGATGCCCGAGCCACGCGGACTTCCTAGCTTGGGCGCACCGGCGCAGCAGGCGCCGGCTCTCACAGGGGAGGGACGCACATGTCCTCGAGGACACCGGGAAGACCCGCCCGCACCCGGGCGTTACGCACCACCGCGTCACCGAGAGCGACGAAGACCTGGCTGGCGCTGTCGGCCGTACTCGCCACGCTGCTGACACCGCTGACCATGGCCACGCCGTCGGCCGCCGCGCCCGCGACACCCGGCGCCGCACCCGCGGCGGCGCAGGCCGACACCTTCGACGGCCGGCCGGTGCAGTACTGGAACTCGGTCCTGCTGGAGGTGTTCCAGCGCCAGCGCGGGGTCGGACCGGGCCCGCTCGCGCGCGCGGCGGCGATGATGAACGCCGCGATCTACGACGCGGAGAGCGCCTACCAGCGCACCTGGCACACGCTGAAGTTCGAGCCCTACCTGGAGGCGCCCAAGTACTCCGGGGCACCGCTGCGGGAGGGCCCCCAGGAGGAGGAACGCCTCATCGGGCACACGGCCCGCAACCTCCTGGTACGCCTGTTCCCCGGCCAGGCCACCTTGATCAACACGCGGTTCACGGAGCGCTTCGGCCACGAGTGGACCGACTTCGACATCCTCAAGCCGCTGGCGGCCGAGCCGATCGCCGACCGGATCTGGAACACCCGCTACGAGGACGGGTCCCGCGAGACCGAGTCCTACCGGCTGGACGGCGAGCCCGGCGCCTGGCGTCCGACCGGCAACCCCGGCTGCACGGCCGAGAGCGACGCCGTCGACCCGCACTGGGGGAGGGTACGGCCGTTCACCCTGCCCTCCGGCGACCTGTTCCGGCCCGCGACACCCGAGACGTACGGCACGTACGAGGCCCTGCTGGCCAGCCCGGAGTACCGGGAGCAGGTGGCGGAGGTCCGCAGGCTGGGCGGGGCGGGCTCCACCGCCCGCACCACCGAACAGACCGCCGCGGCCTGGTTCTGGGCCAACGACGCCGACGGCACCTACAAGCCGCCCGGCCAGTTCCTCGAGCTCACCGGCACCCTGGCCGACCTGCGCAGGGTGGACACGTACCGCACGGCCCGCATGTACGCCCTGGTCTCGCTGGCGATGGCGGACGGGGCGATCGCCGAGTGGGACGTGAAGTACGGCACTCCCGTCGACCTGTGGCGCCCGGTGTCGGCGATCCGGGAGGGCCTGAACGACCCGGACTGGCGGCCGCTGGGCCCCAGCCCCTGCTTCCCCGCGTGGGCGTCGGGCCACGCCACGTTCGGCGGAGCCTGGCAGTCGGTGATGAACGAGGTCTTCGGCACGGACCGCATCACCTTCACCGCGAGCACCGACGACCCCAAGGCCCCGGTCAAACACCGGACGTTCGACAGCTTCAGCGCCGCCGCCGAGGAGAACGCCGACAGCCGCCTCTGGCTGGGCGTCCACTACCCATGGGACGCGGTGGACGGCCTGGAACTGGGCCGGGACGTCGGCGGCTACGTCGCCGCGAACGAGCTGCGGAGGCTGTGACGCGGGGCGGTGCCGCCCGCCGCGGGGGCTGTGACGCGGAGGCGGTGACGCCCGGTCGCGGGGACCGCAGCCCCTGATGAGGACCGGGGGTCCGCTGCTCGGACCCCCGGTCCATGGCCCTCACCGGTACAGCACGGCCCGCTCGACGGCGCTCCACGTCGTGCTGGTGACGACGTACAGCGCGGCGGCGAGGGGCACGACCGCGACGGTGACGAGGGTGAAGAAGGACAGGAACGGCATGACCTTGCCGACGGCACCCAGGCCGGGCACGTCCTCACCGGTCACGGGCCGGTCGGCCATCGTCCGCCGGGTCCGCCGGCAGGTGAACGCGGCGACGGCGGCCACGACGGCGAACAGCCCCAGATACACGAGCCCGGCCCCGCCGACGACGCCGCCCGCGCCCAGGGCGTCGGCCCACCGCCCGCCGAGGGGCGCGGCGAACAGCCGGTGGGACAGCAGTTCGTTGGCCCGCCCGCCGATCGAGGAGCTGGAGAACAGGTGGTAGAGGAGGAAGAAGGCGGGCAGCTGGCAGAGGCTCGGCAGGCATCCGGCCAGCGGCGACACCTTGTGCTCGGCGTGCAGCTCCAGCACGGCCCGTTGCAGCCGCTCGGGGTTCTTCCCGTGCCTGCGCCGCAGCTCGGCGATCTTCGGCTGAAGTTCGGCGCGGGCCTTCTGCCCGCGGGCGGCGGCGAGGGACAACGGCAGCACCAGCAGCCGTACGACAGCGGTGAACACCACGATGGCGGCGGCAGCGGAGGAGGCGCCGAACAGCGGCTGAAGCAGCTCGGCGAGCCGCTCGACCAGACCGGCGAAACCGGCGAAGAAGGATGACACGGACATGGGTGGGTGAGCCCTCCGGGGTCTCGTCGTGCCGGACGAAGAAGGTGTGCGGCATGACGACCCGCCCGCGCGGGGCCTGACTGCTTGCTCTGGGGAGGGGCCCTACGCGGCGGTCGCCGGGAGGGCCGACCCGGGCGCTCGGGGCCGGCGGCGGCCCGCGGCGTCGGGATCGCGTTGGGGCAGGAAAGCGGTACGCCGGTCCCGGTCGCGGATGGCCGTGCGCACCCGGGTGGGCGGCACGACGGGCGCGCAGCGCGCGGCGATCACGGCACAGGCGGCGAGCGCGGCCCCGGCCGCGGCGGTGGCGGCGAGGGCGACGGCGGCGGGAAGACCGCCGGCGTCGAGGAGGGCGAGCTGGAGGAAGAGAACCGGCAGCACGGCGAGGAAAGGCATCCGCAGCCCACGCGACTCAGCCACCACCCCCCGCATCTCCTCTCCCCTCCCCCTCTTCCCTCTCACACAGCAGAACCCCAGACTCACACAGCAGAACCCCAGAAGCCCGTCCGCCGGACACCCGTACACCGGAGCCGACGAGCCGCGGCAGGGTCCCACTCGGAGGACGCGGCAGGCGCCCGCCGGGTTCCCCACCGCCTGACCTTCGTCACCTGACGGCAGTACGGTGTCCCTCATGCGCCCCGACACGCCTGCCGAGAACGTCGACCACACCGCGGAGGCGGCACGCCTGGAGCGGACCGCCGGCCTCTACCCCGAGGACGCCGAGGCCCTGCTGCTGCGGGCCGCGGCCCACCTGGAACTGTCCGGCGACCGCCCCGCCGCGAGCACCCTCTACGACCGCCTGCTGTCCTCGCCGGACGGGCTGGAGAACCCGGCCCTGGTCCGCGCCCTGAAGGCGTCGAACCTGTGGGAGTACGGCCACGAGGCCGAGGCCCGGGCGATCATCGACGGCGTCCGCGCGGCGTCCCCGCGCGACGCGGCGCCCTGGGTCATCGCGGCGGAGGCGCTGGAGGCGCACGACGAGCTGGAGGCGGCCCACGAGACGTTCACGGAGGGCGCGCGCCTGCTGCTGGCGGACGTGCCGGAGCCCCCGCGCCCGACCCGCCCCCTCCTCATCGGCCGCCACCGGGTCCGTCGGATGCTGGGCCTGCCGCACGACGACTGGGACGCCCTGGCCGACACGGTCCACTCGATGCCGGTGACCCTGGACGAGTTGCACGACCCGTCCCGCGTCTGGTCCCTGGGCTCGGACAATCCCGCGGACCTCCAGGCGGAGATCTCCCGCCTCCGCGCCGAACTGGGCGCCTACCGCGAGGCCCTCTCCCGCCCCTTCCCGGTGGCGATGCTCCACTGGCCGGCGGGCGAACTGACGGAACTGCTCGAGGCGTACCCGTCCCTGTCCGCCGAGTACCCCTCCTACGAGGAGCACGTCGCGACGACGGAGGCGGCCCTGCGCGAACTGGCCGCGTCCGGCACCCCGAACCTGGGCGTCGTCCGCGGCACGGTCCCCTCCTACGAGGCGTTCGCGGCATCGGAGGGCTCCTCCCCGGACGACGCGACGCTGCTCCCCCAGTACGCGACGACCCTGGCGGCCCGGGGCCGCGCAACGGAGTGGCCGCCGGAGCGGGGGGCTGCGTGCTGGTGCGGGTCGGGGCGGGGTTATGGGGAGTGTCACGGGGCTCAGGGCGTCTGACGGGCCGAGACCGTCCGCGTCGCCGCCTTCGTTCCCCGAAGCGCCGTCCGGTACGCACGGCCCCATTTCTTCCGAACCCACTACTCCTTCACAATCGCAGGCGCTAACGTCGCAGACGACCAGCTGAACTGGCATGTCCCTCAGACACCCGGGGCATGTCCCGGCCCGCGAGGAACGCCTGCATGCCGCCGTACCAGCCGTCTTCCGACTGGCAGTTCGACGTACCCACCATCGGGAGCAAGCGGCTGCCTCCGACGGCCAGGTCGTTCGACTCGCTCGCGCACCAGGGATACAGCTTCGAGGCGGCCATCGCCGACCTGATCGACAACTCCATAGATGCCGGGGCCCGCAACATCGTCGTGAGCTTCCTGCGGGACACCGGTGAGCGAGGCTGCCGCGACCGCCTCGTCGGTCTGCTCGTCGTCGACGACGGCCACGGCATGGACGAGTCGGGGTTGGACACGGCGATGACCGTCGGCGGACGTGCGGAGTACGCCCCCGGCGCCCTCGGGCACTTCGGCGCCGGGCTGAAGGCCGCCTCGCTCTCGCACGCCGACGCCCTCACCGTGATCAGCAGGACCAAGCGGAGCCCGTCGGCCGGTCGGCGCTGGCTCACCGCCCGCGCACAGGCCGGTTTCACCTGCGACATCGTGGACTCGACGTACTGCCAGGACCTGGTCGACCGCTACGACGGCGTCATCGGCTGGCACGGCACCATCGTGCGCTGGGACCAGGTCCGCGCGTTCGAGACGATCACAGAAGGCCAGACCGATCGCTATCTCAACGACGCGATCGAACGGCTCGAGACCCATCTGGGCCTCTTTCTCCACCGCTTCCTCGCCCGTGAGGGCTTCCACATCGACATCGTCGTCGAGGACGTCCACACCCGGGAGGAGCTGGACCACCGGGGCGTGGAGCCCATCGACCCGTTCGGCTACCGGGTCCCGGGCCGGGCCGGCTACCCCCGCACGTACCTCGCTCCCGTCGAGGGGGTCGGCGACGTGCCGCTGGTCGCGCACATATGGCCGCCCAAGTCCCCGCTGGTGGCGTACCGCGGCATCGGGTCGCTCGCGGAACGTCAGGGGTTCTACCTCTACCGCAACGACCGCCTCGTCCAGGCCGGCGGCTGGAACGACACCCGGAGCGCGGAGGCCCACCTCGCCCTCGCCCGCATCTCCGTGGACCTGCCTTCCGAACCCAACGAGGTGTTCGCGCTGACCGTCAAGAAGGACGGGGTCCAGGTCACCCCGGCCTTCGCACGAGGACTCGAGAACGCGAAGCATCCGGAGACCGGTCACTGCTTCGCCGCATACGTGCAGGAGGCGGAGGCCACCTACCGGGAGGCCGCACGGCGTCGTACGGAGGTCAAGCGCAAGGCCGTCATTCCGCCGGGCAAGGGCCTCGACCCGAAGCTGAAGCGGACGCTGCGGGACGAGCTGCCGCAGCTGGAGGGCGAGGAGCCCATCACCTTCACCTGGGCCCGGCTCGACGTGCCGGCCGGTGTCGCCCCCTCCGACCTGCTGTTCACGATCGACCACAAGGAGCGCAGGGTCGTTCTCAACAAGGACTACCGGCACGTCTTCAACGGCACCCGGCGTGGCGGATCCAACGACGCCCCGGTCCTGAAGAGCCTCCTCTACCTGATGCTGAACGAGATCTTCCAGAAGGAACGGGTCTGGGCCAACCAGACCGACCGGATCGCCCTGTGGAACAGCGTGCTCGTCACCGCGGTCCGGGCCGAACTGGCCCGCGCCGAGGCTTAGGCCACGCCACCGTCCACCCGTACGCCAGAAAGAGTCTCCCCGTCGCCGTGACCGAGAACCCGTACGCTGCCGACCGTCTCACCGACCTCCACGGCGAGGTTCTCGACGCGATGAGCCGGCGTGGCCCCAGGCACTTCGCCAAGCTGGCCTTCGCCCTCGCGGACACCGACGAGCCGGCGGACATGGACATGTCTTGTCTCTGCGACCGCATCCTGACCGCGGACTCCGCGGACGGCCTGATCACACTCTGGCGGCGCAGGCTCACCGCCTGGGACTTCGAGCAGTCCCCCGCCTGGTCGACCACCGCCCCGCGCACTCCGCAACGTCGCGCCGAGATCTACGACAAACTCGCGTTCGCCCCGGAGCTGCGCAAGGCGTTCGACGCCGCCGTCCCGGTCCACACGGAACCCGGCCCCGTCACCATCAGCCGCGAATTCCGGCCCTGGTACACCCGGGAGCTGGCGGCGAACCGCTCCTTCTACTGGACCTCTTACGAGCAACTGTTGCGTCGCAAGGGCTGGAACGACGCGGCGATCTCCGATCTGGACGAGGCGGCCCACGCGGTCGTGGAGCGCCTGGCCGACCCCACCCGTGACGACCCCTACGGTGCGCGCGGCCTGGTCGTCGGCTACGTGCAGTCCGGAAAGACCGCGAACTTCACCGGTGTCACGGCGAAGGCGATCGACGCGGGCTATCGGCTGGTGATCGTCCTCGGAGGCACGCTGAACCTGCTGCGCGGCCAGACCCAGCGCCGCCTCGACATGGAGCTGATCGGCCGGGAGAACATCCTGGGCGCCGCCGACCCGAACGACCCGGACGCCCTGGTCGACATCGACTACCAGGACGACGGGGACTGGCCGGAGAAGTTCGTCTCCTTCGGTGCCCGCCCGTCCACACTCGGAGCCTTCGACATCGAGCGCCTGACCTCCCGCGACCGTGACTACATGGCGCTGGAACGCGGCATCAGCGCGCTGGAGTTCGAGAAGCCGGACCGCACCCGTCCCCTCCACGACCCGGCGAACCTCCATTCGGCACGCGCGCGCGTCATGGTCGTCAAGAAGAACAAGTCGGTGCTCGAGAAGCTGGTCAAGGACCTCAAGAAGATCGGCCCGATCCTCGGTGAGATCCCGGCCCTGATCATCGACGACGAGTCGGACCAGGCTTCCGTGAACACCACGGATCCGAAGAAGTGGGAAGCCGGCAGGGTCACCCGTTCCGCGATCAACGGGCAGATCAGCAAGCTCCTCAAACTCCTGCCCCGTGCCCAGTACGTGGGGTACACCGCGACGCCGTTCGCCAACGTCTTCGTCGACCCGGGGGACGAGGAGGACATCTTCCCGCGCGACTTCCTGATCTCCCTGACCCGTCCCACCGGGTACATGGGGGTGCAGGACTTCCACGACCTGGACGGTGTCGAGGACGGCGCGGTCGGGGCCGAGGAGAAGCACGTCCGCGGCGTCCATGACTCCACGGGCGACCGCCTCCGGGAGGCCCTTGACGCTTTCGTCCTGACAGGAGCCCTGAAGCTCTACCGCGCCGACCACGGTGTGCCCGACGAGCCGTTCCGTCACCACACGATGCTCGTGCACGAGTCGGTCCGCATGGCGGAACACACCGCGCTCGCCCAGCGCATCCGCGCCCTGTGGGACAACTCCGCGTACACCGGCCCTGAGGGCCACGCGCGCCTGTCGTCGCTCTTCGAGAAGGACTTCCGCACCCACGCGGACGACTCCCTGCCCACTCCCGAGACATACACGGACCTCAAGCAGTACGTCCATGACGCCCGCCGTCTCATCAACAGGGGCGGCACCCCTGTCATCGTCGTCAACGGTGAGAGCGAACGCGACTACGCCCAGCCCGATCTGGACTTCGACCGCACCCCGAACGTCTGGAAGATCCTCGTGGGCGGCACCAAGCTCTCCCGCGGCTTCACGGTCGAGGGCCTCACGGTCACGTACTACCGCCGCACGACCCGGCAGGCCGACACCCTGATGCAGATGGGGCGCTGGTTCGGGTTCCGGCCCGGGTACCGGGATCTGGTACGGCTCTACATCGGCCGTGAGGAACAGCTCGGCAACGGCCGCGCCGCGAAGACCGTCGACCTGTACGAGGCCTTCGAGGCGATCTGCCGCGACGAGGAACTCTTCCGCGCCGAGCTGGCCCGCTACGCGCCCTTGGTGGACGGCCGCCCACAGGTCACCCCCGCCCAGATCCCGCCGCTCGTCGCCCAGCACCTGCCATGGGTGAAGCCGTCGGCCCGCAACAAGATGTTCAACGCGGAGCTGGTGGAGGTGCGGTCGCCGGGCGTCTGGGAGGAGCCCACGGCCTATCCCGAGGACCCGGAAGCGCTGCGTCACAACACGGAATGCTGGGCTCCGATCCTCGAGGCCCTGCCCGGCGCGCCCGTCACCCTGGGCGTGGACGGTGGACCGCAGTACGACGCGCGCGTGGGCATCGTGTCCCACCAGGAGCTGCTCAGTGTGCTGTGCGACCTGCGCTGGTCCGCTCCGCAGCAGTTCTCGCCGCACCTCGAGTTCCTGCTGGACGCCGGCAAAGAGCCGGGCACGATCGACGACTGGTCCGTGATCGCTCCGATGCAGACGTCCGCTCGCCGGAACGAGGCACGCATCCTGGGACACGGGCCCTTCTCGCTGGCCCGCCGACAGCGACGCCGCGGCCCCCTGTTCGGCGCGATCCGCGACCCCAAGCACGTCGCGGCGGCGAAGCGCCTGGCCGGGGCGACGGGCCCGACAGGGAACGCGACCGTCGAGCGGCATGTTCGCCCACGGCGGGGTGCGCTGGTGCTCTACCCCGTGGTGGAATCCGAACCCCGGATCATGTCCGACGGTTCCGTCGATCCACGTGACCTCGTGATGGCGTTCGCCTTCGTCGCGCCGCCGTCGACAGCGCGGGACGATCGTCCGTTGGTGCGGTTCCGCGCGATCGACTCGACCAGAGCGGACGAGGCGATCATCAATCGTGACGACACCCGTTCGTGAGGCTCGACGACAGTGAACAGCATGACGCCTTCCTCCCCCGGCGTCTCGGCCCGCATGAGCCGGCAGGCGAGCAAGGACACCGGGACGGAGCTGGCCGTTCGACGGCTCCTGCACGCCGCCGGGATGCGCTACCGGGTGGAGTATCCGGTGCCGGGTATGCCGCGCAGGCGCATGGACGTTGCGTTCCCTCGGCTGAGGGTCGCCGTCCTGATCGACGGCTGCTTCTGGCACGGCTGCCCACAGCACGCCACACAGCCCAAGGCCAACGCGGAATGGTGGCGCAGCAAGCTCGACCGGAACATGGCCCGTGACCGTGAGACGACGGAGCATCTGATCGCGGAGGGGTGGACGGTGCTGCGGTTCTGGGAGCATGAGGCCCCCGAGGACGTGGCCGTACGGGTGGCGGCGGCCGTGGAGCGGCGCAGGGCGGAACTGAGCAGGGGGAGAACGAAGTGAGACCACTGACCTTCGTGGACGTGTGCTCCGGCGCGGGTGGCCTGGCCCTCGGGTTGGAGCAGGCAGGCTTCGAGCCCCGCCTGCTGCTGGACCACGACGAGCTCGCGGTCACCACGCTGCGGACGAACCGTCCGCGGTGGAACGTGCTCGACGCCGATCTGTCGGACTTCGACCCGACGGAACACCCCGTGAGCTACAACGTGGATCTCCTGGCGGCGAGCCCACCCCGGGTGAAGTCGAGTGCGACCGTCGGACGCGCGGACTCGGGCGTGGAGGAGCGGCTGTTGGAGGCCACCGTCTATCTCGCCCACGCGATCCGCCCCCGCGCGGTGCTCATCGAGAACGTGCCCGGCCTCGCGCACTCGGACGTGTACCAGCCGTTCCGTGACTTCGCTCGGGCGGAACTCGTGCACCTGGGCTACGAGTTGACGTGGTTCGTGGTGAACGCCGCCGACTTCGGCGTGCCGCAGAATCGCAAACAAGGGGTACTGGTGGCCGTCGAGCGAGGCCGGGCGCGGGAGTTCCGACCGCCGACGCCCACCGTTCAAGAGCCGACGACCGTCGGTGACGTCCTGGGCCCCTCCATGGCCGCGCGCGGTTGGCCCGACGCCGCGCGCTGGGCCGCCCGGGCCGATCAGCCGGCTCCGACCCTGGTCGGGGGCTCGAAGAACCGGGGCGGCGCCGACCTCGGCCCGACCGGGGCCAAGCGGAAGTGGGCCACCATGGGCGTCGACGCCCACACGGTGGGCAACGAGGTTCCGGGACCCGACTTCGTCTGGGCCCCCAGCCTCGGCCGGGATCATATGGTGAAAATCACAGTCGAGCAGGCGGCGTTGTTGCAGGGATTCCCCGAGTCGTGGGAGATCGCCGGCCGGAAGACCGCCCGATACCGCCAGGTCGGGCACGCGACACCACCGCCCGTCGGTCGGGCGCTTGGACGGTCCGTCGCCGAAGCGCTGTACGGGGAACCGGCGCCCTCCGCGGCCGGCTAGACTTCCGCCACATGACCAGCACGCCGCCCCACACGTCCATCCTCGAAAAGCCCCTTGTCCTGGACCTCTTCGCGGGGCCGGGCGGGTTGGACGTCGCCGGGCACGTGCTGGGTGTCCCGAGTCTCGGCATCGAGTGGGACAGGAGCGCGTGCCTGACGCGGTACGCGGCCGGCCTGGACACCCTCCACGCCGACGTGAGCGCGGTTCGCAGGGAGTCCTTCGAGTCGCTCCCCCCGGAGATCAACGTGCTCGCCGGCGGTCCGCCGTGCCAGACGTACTCGGTGGCGGGGCGCGGGGCGGGGCGCAAGGCGCTGGAAGAGGTCAAGGAATTCATCAGGCGGCTGATGGCGGGCGCCCCCGACGAGGAGATCGACTCGGAACTGAAGAAGCTCAGCGACCCGCGTACCGCTTTGGTCCTCGAGCCTCTCCGGTACGCGATCCAGGCGACCAGGAGCCCCAACCGGGGGCACCGGCCGTACGACGTCATCGTCCTGGAGCAGGTCCCCGCGGTCGTGGAGGTCTGGCGGCACTACGCCGCGGCGCTGCGGGGCCCGGGCCTTCCCGACGGAACGACGTACGAGGTCGACTTCGGGGTCCTCGCCACCGAGACCTACGGGGTGCCGCAGACCCGGTCCCGCGCCGTGCTGATCGCCCGTCGCAAGGGGCTCGGTAGGCCCAGGCTGCCCAAGCCGACCCATCGGGCCTACGAGGCGAAGGAGTGGAACCGCAGGAACGGCGCCGTCCCCGCTCAGGGCCAGGCGACTCTCGACGAGCTCTGCGCCCAGGAACCCCCGTCCCGCCCCCCGAAGGACGACGAACCCGAGCACTGGCTGTCGATGCGCGACGCTCTCGCCGAAGAGGTGGGCACGCATCCGGGTCGCAAGCGGCCCTTCCTGGTCCGGTCGAACTACGGCAGCTCCGGCATCCCGGGACGGCGCGGCGTGCGGACCGACCAGCAGCCCGCCACCACCGTCACCGGCCGCATCTCCCGCTTCGTGGTCTTCGAGCACCTCGACGACCACACCGTCTACGAGGGCCCACGGTTCAGCATGAACGAAGCGGGGATGCTGCAGAGCTTCCCGCCGGACTACCCGTGGTCGGGTACGGCCCAGGCCCAGCAGGTGGGCAATGCCGTGCCGCCCTTGTTCGGGGCGCACCTCCTGAGCGCCGCGCTGGGTCTCCCCGCGCCCACACCGGAGATGCTGCGGAAGCCGTGGGTGCCGGCCACCGAGGAGCAGCGCGCCAAGCTGCGGAGCCACGGCTGCGGGGCGGCGGACGGCTGCACCGCCCGCTGCCCGCGCCCCGAGGAGCAGACACCTCCTCGGTCCGCGCCCCCACGGCCACGCAAGAGCAGGTAGCTCTGCGCCGCCGTGTCAGTCCTCACTCTTCCGGCCTCTGACCGGCGCGGTTTCGAACAGTTCGGCGAAATAGTCGGTAAGCGCGGCCACGGACGTCTCGGGGACGGGGTCCTCATCTGGGCCCTCCGGGAGTCCGTGGCGTGAGACCGGTGGCGCCGACTGGGCCTCCGCGATCCAGTCGCGCAGCCGGGCGGGGTCCCTGGGCTCGTCGGGTGCCAGGACGTCGTAGATCAACGTCGCTCCGGCCGCGTTGACGGCCACGCTCAGACCGTCGATCTCCCGCCCGCCCGTGACCTTTCCGTCCTTCAGCAGGCGGACCAGGGCCTGAGCGGTGGGGCGGTGGTCGACCAGGTCCTTCCGGAGAACGGTGTGGATGAGGTACTGATTGCCGCACGCGACCTCGACCGGCTCATAGTCCGGCCCGTTCCGGAAGAGTTCGGCCGCCCACCACAGGCGGGAGAAACACTGCCGGTCCCCGGGGCCCCGGAAGCGCTCCACCGCGACGCGTCCTCCTGGCTCCGAGAGGTGCCGCCACACGACATAGTCAGGCGCGACGGCCAGCGCCAGGTGGTTCCACAGACGCTTGTCCGCCGCCTCCCGACGCGTCAGACGCAGGGTGGCGTGGAGCCGTGGCGCGAGCCAGGCGTCGGCCTTGGTGCGTTCCTTGTCGAAGGCGAACATGGCGTCCTCGACGAGACTGCGAACCGGCTCGACCCACCATCTGGCGTCGTCCTCGGGGAGCGGCTCGACGACCTTGGCGAGGTCGATGCCGCTGTGTACCTCTTCGCCTCTGAGCAGGCCCTCGGTGAGGAAGGGGTCCGCGGCCGAGTTGGAGAGCAGCGCCAGACGTTCCGGCGCGTGATGGGGCTGGGTGATCACGTCTCGCTCTCCCTGTTCGTCCGTTCCAGAGCGCGGATGGCGAAGCCCACCGCCCTGGCGGCCTCCGCGCGCCGGACCGCCGCGTAATGGACGCGTGTCTGCAGCTCACCCCAGCCCGACTCGCCGGTGCGTCGGCGGTGGACCTGTCGCAGAGCCTCCTCGACGTGCACACCCGGGACGACGTCCGGGAGCATCTCCCGCAGCACCTCGCCCTGCCAGTCGGTGGGGAAGACCGGGCCGCCACCGGGTTCCACCTCCAGGTCGCCGATGGCGCCGTGGAACACCGCCGTCCAGACGTCCGTGGCCATCTGGGCGACGAGGAGGTCACGCACCTTGCTCTCCACACCGGTGCCGCCGCTGTCCAAGAGCCCGTCGATCCCGTCGATGTCGGTGTTGACGAACACGGTGGGGACGCGCGCCGTGGTGTCCACGAGCCAGGGGGCGTCGGCGTAGGCGCGCAGCCATTCCCTGGAGCTCTTGCTGAACGACGCCTTGCGGACGTCCAGTCGCAGACCACTGACCGGCTCGTCGGAGACCGTGTCGACGACCCAATTCCGGTCGGTCTCGGCGATCGACCGTCCCCGTACGCCGTCGACCGTCCCGACGGCGTACGCGCCGAGGGACGCACGTCCCAGGTGGTCGTCGCGCAGCACCTCCAGGGAGCCCGACCAGTCGTGGCCGCCCTCCGTGTCACGCGTGAGGGCCGTCGAGGTGCGGACGTTGGTCTCCCCATCGGTCAATACGGCGAGGACACGCAGATCGGACCAGGCGGCGTCGGGGGCGTCGGCACCGGGCGGCAGCGTGGCGGAGAGACCGATCGTGGCACTCACCCAATCCGCGTGCCCCGCGACCCCGAGGGCGACGGCCTGCTCCTGGGTCGAGTAGGCGCTGGTGTCCAATGGGTCACGGGTGCCGTCGGCGAGCTTGAGGGAGACCGATGTCACTCTGAGCGTGATCGGGCGGTTGAGCCGCTTGTACGGGTAGATCTTCACGCGTCACGCCCCCTTGCCGGCGTGCAGCTCGACGACGAGGCGGGTGAGTGTGGTCCGCACCGGATGACTGGAGACGTCGGTGGCTCCTCGGAACCTCGCTCGGCGGGTGCCGGGCGGGAAGCGCAGCACACCGTCCTCCACTTCGCAGCCCTCGACGGCCACGAGTTCCGCCCAGTCGAGTCGCGGGCGTCCGCCGGAGCGGACATCCAGCTGGGCGACCGGCACCATCTGGACGATCTCGTCGCCGCGCGGGATGGTCACCTCCGCGGTGATCAGCCACTCCCCTCGGTCACCGACCGTCGCATCCAGCCCGTTCAGCACCGGGACGACCGGCCCGGAGGGCACCTTCGCCTTGGGTCGGCTCCTGACGGTCAGCGCCTTGCGCAGCGCCTCACCGCCCTCGTGCCTGCCGCGCTTCGGGCGGGCGACGAGTTCCCTGACCGCGCTGTTGGCTTCGGAAGTCAGGCTCTTGATCCGCCGGTGGGCCGAAGGCGACCAGCGCAGGGACAGCTCCTCCGTCTGCCCCCAGCGGTCGTGCTCGGGCGGTTCCGCGGCACGCAGGAACTCCTCGGCCTCCTTCGCGAAGGGGGCCGACTCGCCGGCAGCCTCGCCGACGAGGAGGACGGCCTGGAACGGGTTGGTGCCGAGCGGAAGGTTCGGCACCGTGGCCTTCTTGACCGTCATACGGTTGCCGCGCAGCGAGTGCAGCTGGTTCGTCGGTGTGTCCTTGTCGTTGGCGGCCTCGGTGACCAGCAGGACCGCCTGATGGGTACCGAGCGTGCCGCGGGCGCCCCCGGACAGCGGCAGCTTCAGCGGAACGTTTCTGGAAGCCACCTGACCGGCCTCGGTGAGGCGGTCCACCGTCGTGCCTTCGTAGTGGGCCCGCAGGGCGCGGGTTCGGGAGGGCTGCTCGACGGACGGATCCACCTTCGTGTCCGGGATCACCTCCTCGCCGTTGCGCAGAGCCCGGACCGAGACCTCCAGCAGCGGAAGTCGGCCGCCGCCACCGATCATGGCGGCCCAGAAGTCACGGCCCAGCGCCTCGACCAGCCGGCTGTGCATCCTGCCGATGTCGCGGGTGTCCTCCGGCCCCTCTTCGTCGCGGGGGCTCCCGTCGTGGTCGAGCATCTCCCCTTCGAGACTGGCCACGTCGTGCGCACCCACGACGAGGAAGGACGTACCGGGTTCGTCACTGTCCCGGGTCAGATGCAGGCGGGCCACGGTCTCCTCGTCCGCCCACCAGGAACGGGCGACCTCGGCGCCCGGTGAATCGGGGTCGGGGCGTCCGAACCAGGCGGGGCCCGCCCAGGGACGCCCGTCGACCTCCCGCCAGGGCAGTTCGAGCCGGCCGATCACCCGTCGCTCGGTACGACCCTCGTGCGGCACGGACAGGGTGGAGTTGATGAGCACGAGGCCGAGGGCACTGGTCGCCCACAGCGTCGCCTTGCCCAGTCCGTAGGAGCCTCCTGCGGCGGGACCGGACTTCAGGCTCTCGAGCTGGCGCCGGACGACGGCGGCGAACTTGCCGTCCGCGTAGTCGTCGCCGGTGAGCCCGGAAGCGTTGTAGTCGTCGACCCGCAGCAGGAGCAGGCGGCCCTTCTCGTACATGTCGCGCACACCGGCGTCGACGACCCTGCCGACCTTCTGGTTGCCGGCGACCTCCGAGACGGCGGAGTAGTGCGGGAAGAGGTCGTTCCAGAGGATCGCCTCGCGGAAGGCGTCCAAGTGCTCCCCGGTCAGCTCGTGCAGGGTGTAGCGGACGCGGACCGGGCGTCCGTTCTCCGTCAGCCGCTCGTCGAGGCTGTTCTGACACGTCTCTCGGGCGAGGACCTGGACATCCGCGTCGAAGGCGAAGGCCGCGGCATTGCCCAGGTCACGGCCACCGTCGGGATAACCGGGGCGGTGGTACCAGGTGATCGGGAGGCCGGCCTGAGTGTCGGTGGTGCGGGTGTGCACCGTGCCGACGTCCGTGCCCAGCGCCTTGGCGATGTCCGTCATCACGGTCGGGCGCGGGGTCGACCGTCCGGCGACCCAAGCGGAGACGGCGGCCCGGGTCAACCCGAGTTCCTTGGCCAGTTCGGCCTGCGTCTTCCCCGCGAGCTTGAGCTGCCGGGCCAGCCACGGCCCGAACTCCTCACCTGTCTCCACGCGCCACCTGCTCTTCTCGGGACGAACGTAGGAAGGAGGCTAATTTGACGATCGCCATCGCGTCAACCAACGGTTAACCGAAGACGCTGCCCCAGCAAGCCCGTCACGCCGATCCAGATGATCACGTTCGTCCGTTTTGGGCATCCCTGGGTCACCTTCGCGGCGCGGAGCGATGAACTCCGTTCACGCCGGGCGGAGTTGGGTTGCTCATTCCGCCCGACACCGCTACCTTCGCCATGCTGGAAAAGCCAGCTCGTCCGCGAACCGAATAATTCGGAGGCCGGGCGACCGGGGGTGGAGTGTGCCCGAAAGCGGTCAACACTCCGGCGCGAAAACGTTTTTCGTGAACGGCTGGCGAGCCGGAGGAACCACCCGCTACCGTGATCGACGGGAGCCACTCCCACAGCTCAAACCTTTTCGCTTCACGGGGGACGTGACCCGACTGCACACCCCTGCGCGAATACGTACAAGACTCGACAGGGGCGGGATTCTCATTGAACGAGGACGGGTGTTTTCCGTTACTGCTCTCCCAGCGGGAGCAGAATGCGCTGACAATGGACATTCGGTCGGCAACGAGCAAGCCCGAAGTGGCTGATGTGCTGAACCGACACGCCATTTCCGAGGACGATTTCGTCGCGGGTTTCCCCGATCTGGCGAAGTGGATTCAGGAGTTGCCCGACGAGAGACCCTCTGACGCCTGATGCCGAGCCCCTCCCTCCCCATGCCTCGCCTCCCCAACCCACCGGCGAGAAACGCCGAACACCAGCGGGCGATGAACCGTGGGCCGGCCCGTGCACGGCCGGCGGGCCGGCCCGTCACCCAGACTTTCACCCACCTTTGACACCGGGAGCGCAGCAACCGTGCCGTCCTCGTCCTCAGCGGTGATCGAAACCGTTCTCGAACAGTCCGCCCGCGTTCTGCAGACGTATGCCGTGGATCCCGGCCTCGTGGCCGAACACGCCAATGGCGAGCGCCGCATCACCCAGGGCGGGTACGGCGACCGCCAGCTTTTCGAACTCGTCCAGAACGCAGCCGACGAAATCGCGGACGAACCGGGTGGGCGCATCCATGTCGTCCTCACGGAAACCCACTTGTACTGCGCCAACGAAGGCAATCCGGTGACCCCGGAAGGGGCGGAGACCATTCTTCGCATGAGTATGTCGAAGAAGCGTGGCGGACAGATCGGGCGCTTCGGAGTCGGCGTCAAGTCGGTCCTCGTGGTGACCGACACTCCGGAATTCTTCAGCCGCACCGGGAGTTTCGGGTTCAACCGTGCGTGGTCGTACGAGCAGATCAAGGCCGTGCCCGGTGTGACGGCCCGCTACGGCACGGAGTTCGACGCTCCTGTCCTGCGGATGGCCCGCCCGCTGGACATGCAGGCCGAACGCGCCGCCGACCCCGCGCTGAACGAGCTGCTGACCTGGGCCACCACCGTCGTACGCCTGCCCCTGCTTCCCAAGGCCGACGACCGACTGGGCCGAGACATGCACGGCGGCCGCGCGAAGGATCGCGGCGAGTCCCGCGAGGAGTTCCCGGTCGGCTTCCAGCTGTTCAGCCCACACGTCGCGAAGGTCGTGCTGGAGGACCGCCGGCCCCGGCCCATGGCCCGCCGGACCCTGACCGCCCAGCACTCCGGCGACCTGCACACCGTGACCGAGGAGCGCACCGGTAAGGCCGTCTCCTCGGAGCGGTGGCGCGTGTTCACCACCACACACGAGCCGGGCCCCGCGGCCCGCGCGGACGCCGGTGAGCTGCACGACCGGGTCTTGCTCGACCTGTCCTGGGCCGTCCCCGCGCTGGAGCGGGACCCCGAGAGCGGCCTGTGGATCAGCCCCCGCTCCCGCGGCCGCGGGTCGTTCTGGTCCTTCTTCCCCACCAAGTACGAGATGTCGCTGAGCGGCATTCTCAACGGGGCGTGGAAGACCAACGAGGATCGACAGAACCTGCTCGACTCCTCCCCCTTCAACCAGGAGATGATCAGGATGTCGGCGAAGCTGGTCGTCGACTCCCTCCCCTCCCTGGTACCGGCCGAGGACCCTGGCGCGTATCTCCCGCTGCTGCCCGGGCGGACCAAGGAGTCGATCAGCTGGGCCGACGAGTTCCTGACCCGTGAGATCTGGGCCCGCGCCGCCACGAGTCCTTCACTGCCCGACCAGGACGGCGTCCTGCGCCTCCCGCGGCAACTGCGCGTCCACCCGAAGCCGGACAAGAAGGATCAGAAGCAGCTGACGCGGTGGCTGCGGATGTGGCACGAGTGCCCGGGACGGCCTTCGGACTGGCTGCACCCGAGCGTGGAGGCCGACGGCTTGCGCTCCGGCAAGGTCGAGCACATCCTCGGCGCCGCAGGACACACGCGGGCCGGGGTTCGCGAATGGCTGGAGGCCCTCGTGGCGGGCGGAACCGCCGAGGCCTCCGGGGTTGCCGTCCGCATCCTGGCCGACATGATCGAGAGCGAATCCCCTTCCGCCGACGAGGCCCGCAAGGCCCGCGTCGTGCTCACCGAGGAGCACGGGCTGGTCGCTCCCGTGCCCGGCAAGGTGTTCCGCCGGGCCGAGCACCAGGACGGACTGCGGGAGTCCACGGTGTACGTCGTCGACGAGCTGGCCCAGGATCCGTCGCTGGCGAACGCGTTCAACACTCTCGGCATCCACGAGGCCGACCCCGAGGGACGTTTCGACAGCGTCCTGGACCAGGGCTTCGACCACTACGGGGAGTCGGACTGGGAGCGCTTCTGGGAACTGTTCCGCCAGGCGGGCGTGCGTCGGCTGGCCCACAAGGTCCTGGAGCGGGTGCCCGATCCGCGCACGACCCTCCGGGTGCGGACGGCCGACAAGCACTTCCGGCCGGTCTGGGACTGCATGCTGCCCGGCGTCGTGGTCGACTCCGGGCGCGACCCGAGCGTCGCCGTCGACATGACGTTCCACTCCGACGACACGCCCTTCTTCTCCCTGATCGGCCTGCGGGACCGGCCCACCGGTGGCGTGCAACCGCAGGCGGACGAGCCATGGTTCGAGGAGTACCGAGCTGCCGTCCACGCTTCCTATTTGCGCACGCTGGACAGCCAGGCCCCCCGCCCCCAGCTGAACCGCATGAAGGTGGAGGGCGCCGCGATCGGTGGCCCTCTGCACCTCTTCCGCAAGCTGTCGGAGGAATCACGCGCCGCCTTCCTGAAGGCGCTGCCCGACGACGCCGTGGTGGACAACTGGACACGGCAGTTCGGCGCACAGACGAACACCCGGCAGGCGGTGATGTCGCCGATCCGATGGATGGTGCGGAAGTACGGAAGGGTCGCCACCTCCCAGGGCGTCAAGCCGCTGACGGAGGCCGTCGGCCCCCAGCTCGGCGCCTACCGGGACGTGCTGCCGGTCGCCGACCTCTCCTCCGAGAAGGCCCGCAAGCTGCGGCTGCCCGGCACCATCCAGGAAGTACCCGCCGACCACTGGGACACGCTGCTGGACAAGGTCTCCCGCAGCGAGGACGACGTCTTCGTCGGGTCGACCTATGTGATGCTGACCCGGGTGGGGGCGGACTTCCCCGAGGACTCGATGACCCGTTGCCGGATCGGTGACACCTGGGGCACCCGCCCCGACGACGAGATCACCCTGGCCGTCGGCACCGCCGAGTACCGGACCCTGCGTGCCGAACAGCTCCCCGCCCTGCTCGTGTCGACCGCCGAGGACGCCGAGCTGATGGTCGAGAGGTGGGGCATGCTCCGCTACTCCGACGTGATCAGTCGGGAGACCCGCGAGGTGCCCGACGGCGATCCCGTGCCCCTCGTGGAGCTGTTCCCCGCGCTACGGCAGCGCCTGAACAGCGGCAACCGGCACAGCACCGTGCAGCGGTGCACCGAGTTGGAGGAGATCACACGTACGCCCAGGGGCACGCACGCCTCTCCCCTGGACGCCGTGCGCCAGGACGGCACGGTCAAGATCCGCGTGCCGGTGGAGCCGGAGCCCATGCTGCGGCTGATCGACCGCGAGCTCGGCCTCGGTCTCGGCGCGGCCGGCTGCCGAGCGGTGTTGGAGCACCAGGACCGCATGGCCAGGGACAGCGCACTGAAGGCGGCGCAGGAGGCCGTGCGCGACGCCGAGGACGTCGTGACCAAGCTCGAACTGCTGATCGGCGCGGACGCGCTCAGGGCCGGTCTCCCCGAGGGGCTGATGGACGCCGAGCTGCAGGCGACCGGCGGCGTGGAGCCGTCCGGACGCCGCATCGCGCAGATGGCCTTCAACGCGCACGGCGACGGGGTTCTCCAGCAGCACGCCCGAGACATCCAAGCACGCTTTCCCAGCGCTCCGGTGGCGTACGGCGGTTCGTCGGCCGCCATCGCCTTCGTCTCCGACCTGCGCCTGCCGGTCACGTTCGCCGGCTCCAGGACTCCCTCACCGCCTCCCTACGAGACGATCGAGGGTCCACGGGACTTCCCGAGGCTGCACGACTACCAGGAGGACCTGGTCCGGAACGTCTCCGCCCTGCTCGACCGGCTCGCCCCGCAGCGCGGGATGCTGTCCCTGCCCACCGGCGCCGGCAAGACCCGGGTCACCGCCGAAGCGGTGATCCGCTGGGTGAAACGGGTCGGCGACCTCGAGGGCCCCTTGCTGTGGATCGCACAGACCGAGGAACTGTGCGAGCAGGCGGTGCAGAGCTGGAAGTTCGTCTGGAGCAAGGTCGGTGCCGAACGGCCGCTGACCATCAGTCGCCTGTGGAGCAGCAACGAGGTCGGCAACGTCGTCGACCATCCCCACCTGGTGGTCGCCACGGACGCCAAACTGGACCGGTGCCTGGGCACCGACCAGTACGCGTGGTTGCGCGAGCCCGCCCTGGTGATCGTGGACGAGGCGCACACCGCCATCTCCAAGCGGTACACGGAGATCCTCGGCCTGTTGGGACTGACCCAGTACGAGACGCGCCGACATCTGCTCGGTCTGACCGCCACCCCGTTCCGCAACACCAACGAGGACGAGACCCGCCGACTGATCACCCGCTTCGGCAACCGGCGACTCGACGAAGGCGTGTTCCCCTCCGGCGACCCCTACCGTGACCTCCAGAAGTGGGGCATGCTCGCCCAGGTCGAACACCGCACCCTGGAGGGCGGTCGGATCGTCCTGAACCAGGACGAGAAGACGCACGCCGAGCGCATGGCGATGCTGTCCCGCGCCGCCGAACAACGGCTCGCCGACGACCACGCCCGCAGCCTGCGCATCGTCGATTCGGTGGCCGCCCTGCCGTCGGACTGGCCGACGCTGCTCTTCGCCACCTCGGTCGACCACGCCAAGTACCTGGCGGCCATGCTCAACGACCGAGGGGTCCGGTCCGCCGCCGTGGACTCGACGACCAGTCCACAGGACCGTCGGACGCGGATCGAGAACTTCAGGAACGGCCGCATCCGTGTGCTCACCAACTACGGTGTCCTCACCCAGGGATTCGACGCGCCTGCCACACGGGTCGTGGTCGTGGCACGACCGGTCTACAGCACCAACGTGTACCAGCAGATGATCGGCCGCGGCCTGCGCGGCCCCAAGAACGGCGGCAAGGACACCTGTCTGATCCTCAACGTCGACGACAACATCGCCAACTTCGACACCCGGCTGGCCTTCACCCAGTTCGAGCACCTCTGGAGCCGTACGTGACGGACGTCTACCTCGACAGCCCTCCGCTCACCGCCGAGCAGCGGGCCGTCGTCGAGCAACCCTGGGACGCGCGGGTCCTGGTCACCGCCGGTGCCGGTGCGGGAAAGACGCACACCCTGGTGCGTCGACTCGACGCGCTGTGCGGTCACGAGGACCCGGAAGAGGTGCTGGACGCCGCCGACATCCTCGTGCTCACGTTCTCGCGCGCTGCCGCCCGCGAGCTGCGCGAACGCATCACCCGGCACGGGGACCGGGCCCGCCGGGTGCGCGCCCAGACCTTCGACGCCTGGGCCTACGCGGTGCTCCTCCAGGCGTACCCGGACCGGGACTGGGCCACGACCTCGTTCGACGAGCGGATCAGGACCGCGGCGGAAGCCGTCGAGCAAGGCGCGCTGGAGTACGGCGACTCGGCCCCGCCGTCCCATGTGGTGATCGACGAGGTGCAGGACCTGCTGGGCGACCGCCGGGAGCTGGTGGAGGCCCTGCTCGACCGCTACCAGGACAGCTGCGGCTTCACTGTGGTCGGTGACGCCGCCCAGTCCGTGTACGGCTTCCAGATCGAGGACCCGGCCGAACGCCACGACGAGACCGGCCGCTTCTTCGAGTGGCTGCGCCGCTCCTACCCCGACGACCTGGTGGAGCTGCACCTCACCGAGAACTTCCGGGCCGTCACCCCGGAGGCACGCACCGCGCTGTCGTACGGCCCCCGGCTCCAGCAGGTCCCGGACGCGGACGAGGCCGCCACACTCTACGAGGAACTGCGCGACCTGCTCCTGGACCCGGCGAACGCGCTGGGCGACCTCACCGACGAGTACACGCTGCAGGGGTTGCGGGGCCTCGACGACAGCTGCGCCATCCTGACCCGCGACAACCGGCAGGCCCTGGTGGTCTCCCGGCTGCTCCACGAGCACGGCATCGGGCACCGGCTGCGCCGTCCCCTCGAGGAGCGACCGGTGCCGTACTGGGTGGCCGAGCTGCTGCGCCGTACGGAGGCGACCGGCCTGACCGAGGACCGGTTCCGTTCCCTACTGGAGCAGGTCCCGCTGCCCCACGAACCGAACGCGGGCGCCCTGTGGACGGTGCTGCGACGCGCCACCCGCTCGCCCGGGCGCACCGCGCTCGAGCTGGACCGGCTGCGTCGTCTGGTCGCCGAGGGCCGGTTCCCCGACGAGGCGGCCGACCCGGAGACCGAGCGGATCGTCGTCTCCACCGTGCACCGGGCCAAGGGGCTGGAGTTCGATCGGGTGATCGTCCTGACTCCGCCGACCGTCGCCGAACTCCACAAACAGTACGGCACCGAGGCGGACCTCCCCGCGGAGGTCCGTGCCCTGTACGTGGCGATGACCCGCGCCCGGCACGACCTCTACCACCTCCACTCCCCCGAGCTTCCGATCATCAAGAGGGCGGGAAACCGCAAGAACGGTCGGCGTTACGTCGGCGGGTGGCGCTCGTACGACAGATACGGCGTCGTGGCCGAGGCCGGTGACGTCAGCCGGGACGACCCGCCCGGTCACGCGACCGACGCCGTGGCGACCCAGAAGTATCTCCTGCAAGAGGTCGGTCCCGGCCAGGAGGTGCTGCTGCGCAAGCGTCACGATCTGCCCGCGGGGGAGGCCCAGAGCCCTCCCTACGCCCTACTGCACCGGGGACGGGAGATAGGCGAGGCCTCGGAGCGGTTCCGACAGGAGCTGTTCCGAGTGCAGAAGGTGAACCGGACGTGGGATCCGTGGTGGCCCGACGAGATCCACGGCCTGCGGATCGACACCTTGGAGACGGTGACGGGCAGCATCGCCGCCGGCGCCAACGCAGGCCTCGGCGACCGGGGTGTGTGGATCGCGCCCCGGATCACCGGCATCGGCATGTTCCGACGGACCGACGGCGAAGGGGAGCAGGGCGCATGACACACGTGGCAGGTCGACACTCCGAGCACTACCGGGTGCGGGACGAGGAACTCCTCGTGGGTCTCCGCCGTGAACTTTTCGGTCCCGACGAGGACGCCGCACCGGAGGACCGGGCCGAGGTCCTCGCGCAGGACGCGCCGATCGACCGTTATGTGACCGGCGTGCTGTATCCGCGTGCTTCGCGGGAGCGGAGGGCCGAGAACGCCGCCGAGCAGGACGGTCTGGACGCGACGCCCGTACTCGCCCGGGAGGACACCGAGGAGTCAGGCGCCGCGCAGGAGACCGGCGTCTCGGGCGACAAGCGGCCGTCGTCCATGGGCCTGACCTTCGCGGTCGCCCCCGAGTGCGACACGATCGTGGTGTCGGCGCGTGTGGCGGTCTACGAGCCCACGGACGAGGACGGCACCCCGGTCCCGGCCCGCCGCGCCGAGGCCCGGACCGTCGCCGAACAGCGCGAACGGTGGCGGCGCAGGGAACTCGATCTCCCCGACGTCCCGATCGACGTCACCACCCCTGTCGCCGACGGCTGGACGGACCTCGACGACAGGGCCCGTCTGCGGTTCGTGGTCCGACGTCCCGATCCGACGACCGGGTCGGTCACGGTCACGGTCACGCTGGTCAATCAACAGAGAGTCGGTGAGCGGGACCTCCAGGACGCCTTCGCCCTGTTCCAGTGCGGACTGACGGTGCGCGCGGCCGACGGCTCCAGCGCGTTCGTGGAGCGCCCCGCACCGGCCGCCGCGCATGACCCGGAGATCGCCACCGGTCGGCTGCTGCACCGCCACGCCCCGACCTTCGCCGTCGGGCACGGCTGCGCCGCTGTCTGGGACTGGGTCCCGTCGCCGATCGGGATGACCGACACCCGCCCGGCCGCCGTCCCCGAGGTCCGCAGCGAGTTCGTGCCCACCGTCGAGGTGCTGCTGACCGACTCCAACCCGGAGATCGACAGCTCGTCGCTGTCGATGCTGGGACTGGCCGAGAAGCCCGACACCGAGGTCCTGGCCACCCTGGAGACGCTGGCCAGGGGGTACGAGGACTGGATCGCCCGCAAGGCGGCCGAAGCAGACGCTCTGAGCGGCACCCCGCACGAAAAGCCCGCTCGGGACCAGGTCGAGGCCTGCCACGAGGCGCTCGGCCGAGTCCGCGAGGGCATCGGGCTGCTGCGGACCAAGCCCGAGCTGATGCGGGCGTTCCGACTCGCCAATCGTGCCATGGCCGACCAACGTGCGCGTAGTGCCTGGGTGAAGGGCGGAAAGGTCGGCGACTGCGACCCGTCCACCGGCCGCTGGCGCCCGTTCCAGATCGCCTTCATGCTGCTCTGCCTCGCCGGCATCGACGACCCCGAGCACGACGACCGGAAGATCTCCGACCTTTTGTGGTTCCCCACCGGCGGTGGCAAGACGGAGGCGTACCTCGGGTTGATCGCCCTGACCTCCTTCCTGCGCCGGATCCGCAACGGCCCGAACGGCGGCGGGGTCACCGTCCTCATGCGCTACACGCTCCGGCTGCTCACCCTTCAGCAGTTCGAACGTGCGGCGATCCTGCTCTGCGCGATGGAGCACATGCGGCGCCGCACACCCGAGCTGGGCGACGAGCCGTTCTCCGTGGGCATGTGGGTGGGGCGCTCGGCCACGCCCAACACGCTGGCAGAGGCCGCTGCCAGGCTCGAGGAGCTGCGCGGCAACCCGGACAAGCGTCTGGCCATCGAGAACCCCGTCCAGCTCCACGCCTGCCCCTGGTGCGGAACCCGACTCGACGCCCGGGACTACGAGGTCGACGACGTCGCCCGGCGGATGCACATCCGCTGCCCCGGCACGGACTGCGACTTCTCCGGCGGCCTTCCCGTCCACCTCATCGACGAGGCGGTGTACGACGCGCGCCCGACGCTGGTGATCGCCACCGTCGACAAGTTCGCCTCCATGCCGTGGCGTCCGGCGACCTCCGCGCTCTTCAACCTCGACGATCCGAGCGACGCCACTCCTCCCCCCGAGCTGATCGTCCAGGACGAACTCCACCTGATCTCCGGCCCGCTGGGCACCCTCACCGGCCTCTACGAGACGGCGGTGGACGCGTTGGCCGACCGCCCCAAGGTGATCGCCTCCACGGCGACCATCCGCCGGGCCGCCGACCAGGGCCGCCACCTCTTCGCTCGTCAGGTGCGGCAGTTCCCGCCCGCCGGCCTGGACTCGCGCGACTCGTGGTTCGCGGTGGAGACGCCGCCCGAGGAGAAGGCCAGCAGGCGCTACGTCGGCCTGCTGGCACCTGGCACCAGTCAGTCGACGTTGTTGATCCGCACCTACGCCACGCTGCTGCATCGGGCCATGCACGCGGAGACCGACGACAAGGTGCGCGACGCCTACTGGAGCCTCGTCGGCTACTTCAACAGCCTTCGGCTGCTCTCCGCGGCCGAACTCCAGGTCCACGACGACGTGATCGCCTACCTGGAGACACTCGCCGAACGCGAGGGCGTGGCGGCGCGGTCGGTGGCCAACTACTCGGAGCTGACCAGCCGGATCGACGCCAGCGAGATCCCCGCACGTCTCAAGGGCATCGAGAAGAAGCTCCCCGACGAGGACACCGTGGACGTCCTGCTCGCCACCAACATGATCGCGGTGGGTGTGGACGTGGACCGGCTCGGGCTCATGGCCGTGATGGGCCAACCGCAGACGACCGCCGAGTACATCCAGGCCACGAGCCGCGTCGGTCGCGCCCACCCCGGCCTGGTGGCGGTCATGCTCAACGCGGCGCGGGCCCGGGACCGTTCGCACTACGAGAACTTCCAGCACTACCACTCGGCCCTCTACCGAGAGGTCGAGTCGACCTCCGTGACTCCGTTCTCCGCCCGCTCGCGTGAACGTGGACTGCACGCGGTGATCGTCGCACTCGCACGCATCCTGATCCCCGCCGCCCGCCCGAACGAGGGCGCCGGTCAGGTCGAGTCCTACGAGCGCGTTCTGCGGGGCCACATCAGGTCCCTGCTGCTGGACCGCGTCCGCGCGGTCACGCCTTCGGAGATCGAGGCCGTGGCGCAGGGATTCGACGAGTTCGTCGGATGGTGGTGCCGTGAAGCCGACATCCACGGTGAGCTGCTCTTCGAGCCGAAGCGGGGCAGCCGTGCTCCTTCGCTCCTGAAGGCGTACGACGACGAGTCCGCGGACCGCGAGGCATGGTCCACTCTGTGGAGCCTGCGCGACGTCGACGCCGAGTCTGCCCTGTTCATGGAGGGAACCCGATGACCCCGCCCCCCGCCCGCCGCCGTCGGACCTCGGCGAACGGCGGCGCCCCGGCCCACAACTTCCCCCGCCGCGGTACCGTCCGCCGCGCCCAGGCCATCACCACGTACGGCGTCGGATCGCTCATCGCCGTCGACCACGAGTCCTTCGTCGTCTCAGGTCTGGACGAGGCCGACCGGAGCTGGAGCGAGGACGAGTCGCCCGTCGTCCATGAGCGGCGGCTGGCCCGGCTGCTCGGCGTCCACTACTTCCGGCTGCCGCCTGCGTCCGAGGACACCAGCAAGGACGGTCTTCGGGTCCGCCGCTTTCCGTTGATGCACTCGTGTCCCGAGTGCAACGAACTGCAGTCGCACCGCGACTTCTCCCCACCGGCCGGTCGTAGCGTCTGCGGCAGGTGCGAGGTGGATCTCGTACCCTCCCGTTTCGTCATCGCCTGTGAGGCCGGGCACCTCGACGAGTTCCCCTACTGGCAGTGGGTGCACCGCTCCCCCGACCGGGGCTCCACGAGGCCCGCGAGGTGCGGGGGCAGGCTGAGGATGCGCACGACCGGACGCACCGCCTCGCTCCGCTCCATCGTCCTGTCCTGCACCTGCGGTCAGGTGCCCGACGTTTCGATGGAGGGCTCCTTCCGCCGGCACGCGCTGAAGGACCTCGGTCTCACCTGCCGGGGCGCCCGCCCGTGGCTCGGGCTCTCCGCCACGGACCCTGCGGGGTGCGGACTCCCCCTGCGCACCCTGCAGCGTGGTTCCTCGTCGGTGTGGCAGCCGGTGCTGAAGTCGGCGCTCTCCATCCCCCCGTGGAGCAACAGCCGTGCGGATCCGCTCGCGGGTCACTGGGAGAAGCTGAGGACGTACGACGATCCCGCGCGCATCGAGGGCTATCTCGATGCCGTTTTCGGCGACGAGTGGCCCCTCTCCCTGCAGGAGGTCATGGCCCTGCTCGACGCGGAACGCGAGGAGGACCCGGACGGCGAGACGGCCCCCGCCTTCGACCATCGCTATCGCGCCCTGCGCAACAAGGAGTACGAGCGCCTGTGCTCCGGCAACGACGAGAGCGAGCACTCCCGTGACGAACGGTTCGTCTGCGAGAAACCGCTCGGTGATCCGAGCGTGCTCCAGCCACTCGGGATCAGCGGTCCGATGTTGGTCAAGAAGCTCCGCGAGGTGCGTGCCCTGAAGGCGTTCACCCGCCTCGTCGACGCGGAGTCGACGACCGAGCCGAAGGAGATGCCGCTCTCCCAGAAGCCGCTGCACTGGCTGCCGGCCATGGTGGTCCAGGGCGAGGGCGTCTTCCTGCGCCTGGACCAGAGCCGACTGGACGCCTGGGAGAAGGCGCCGGCGGTGGCGGCCCGGGTGGAGCGCATGCGTACCGCTCACCAGCGGGTGCTCGAGCAGCGGGCCGCTGATCCGAACCAGGCCGTGCTGTCCCCGGCGACACCACGCATGGTGCTGTTGCACACCTTGGCCCACGCCCTCGTCAACGAGTGGAGCCTGGAGGCGGGCTACCCGGCCGCCTCTCTCCGCGAGCGTCTGTACGCCGCGGACGACATGGCCGGGGTGCTCGTCTACACGGCCACCACCGACTCGGCGGGCAGCCTGGGCGGCCTCGTCGCCCAAGGCGAACCGGACGTGCTCGACCGCACGGTGCGGTCGGCGCTGCGTCGCGCCCAGTGGTGCTCCTCCGACCCGCTCTGCATGGAGGCCGAGGCGGCAGGCTCGACCGGGACCAATCTCGCCGCCTGTCACGCGTGCGTGATGCTCCCGGAGACGAGCTGCGAGCACAACAACATCCTGTTGGACCGTGCGCTGCTGGTCGGTACGCCGGACGACCCCGGTCTGGGATTCTTCGGCCCGGTGCTTGTCTGACACGAGCTGTCTCCGGGTCACGGGCAGGCCTCGGACACCCGGGACTCGAACCGCATCAGGGCGCGGTCCAGGACGTCGTCCGCGTCGCGACCGCGCGCGCCGAGCCAGTGGAGGAGGTCGGTGATGGCGAGGATCGCCGCCTCCTCCGCCTCCGCGGTACCCACCCTGCCGACGTACGAGCCACCCATGCGACCCACGGCGCCGTAGACGCCGAGCACCGCCTCGGTGCGGGTGTCCCGCAGGCCGCCGTCGCGACCTCCCGTCGCCGGTGACGCGGTCACCAGCTCGCACCAGGTCACCTTGCGGTCAGCGAGAAGCTGGACACCCCACCGTTCGGCGACCGCAGCGACGAGCGCCATACCGCGGCCCTCCTCCGACTCCGCGTCCGCCGCGACGAGCGTGGGCAGCGCCCGGGAGTCGGGGTCGTGGACCTCGATGCGCAACAAGTCCTCGTCCACCAGGACCACCAGGGTCGTAGGCGTTCCCGCGCCGACGTGGCGCACGACATTGGCCACCAGCTCGGTCACACACAGCTGAGCCTCGTCCACCAACTGCCGTAGCCCACACGCTCGTAGATGTGCCGCCACGCCGTGCCGCAGAAGCGCGACCTCCTCTTCCAGGGCCGTGAACATCACGACCCATGGCACGCGCACCGTACACGTTCCTGGGATCACTGCCGCCACCTCCACCGCTCTCGCACGCACCGGCTCAGGACCTGTGAGGCGCCCCGCGTCGGTCTTGCGCAGCAGCATGGCCGGCGAGAATCCCGTGCTGCAATGTGCACGGAGAGAATCCCACCATCGGGTGACTGGTGTGGACATCCGTGCGCCGGAAGACTTGGGTCGTCCGACATGAAGGGGGTTCCGATGGCCGGATCACCGACGGCACGGCGCCGCCGCCTTTCCATCGAACTGAGGAAGCTACGGGAGAAGAACGGGCTGACCTGCGCACAGGTCGGGGCCGCCCTCGACTGGAGCGGCTCCAAGGTCAACCGGATGGAGACAGGAAGCGGGCGCGTGCAGCCGTCCGACATCGACGCCCTGTGCCGGTTCTACGACACCGACGACGACCTGCGTGAATTCCTCAAGACACTCGCCCGCCAGGCGAAGACGCGAGGTTGGTGGCAGGTGCACGGCTCGGGAGTTCCCGAGTGGTTCTCCATCTACATCGGCCTGGAACAGGACGCGTCGTCGGTGCGTCAGTACCAGTGCGAAGTCCTGCCGGGCCTGGTGCAGACCGAGGCGTACGCACGCGAACTGCACAAGTGCGGCTCGTACATGCCCCCGGACGACATCGAACGTGCCGTACAGGTACGGCTGCAGCGTCAGTCCCTCATCCAGGGCTCGGGAGCGCCGGACTGCTGGTTCGTCGTGAGCGAAGGAGCCGTGCGTCAGATCATCGGCGACCGGGAGCTGATGCGCACCCAGCTGGAGCACGTGCTGGCCGTGGTGGAACAGCCACGGGTGACCCTGCAGGTGCTCCCCTTCGACGCCGGCGCGGGCCCGACCACCGGAGCCTTCACCATGCTGGGCTTCCCAGATCCGGAAGACCCCGACGTGGTGTATCGGGACGGCATCACCGATGCCATGTACCTCGAAGGGGAGCCGCACGTCCGCGAGTACACGCGGGCCTTCGACGCGTTGAGGGCCGCAGCGCTGAGCCCGCGTCGAACGGTCGAGTTCGTCAAGACCATCGTGAAGGAGTACGCACAGTGACCGCGCGCCCGGAAGACACCGGTGGACAGAGCTCCTGGATCCGTTCCTCCTACAGCAACGGCGCGGGTGGCGAGTGCTTGGAGTGCCTCCGTACCGGCGACCGAATACGACTGCGCGACACGAAGGTCGGGGCTCAGCTCGTCGCGAGCGTGAGCGCCCCGGCTTGGTACGCCTTCGTGCGGGCGATACGGCAGGAGCGACCGGCTCTGTAGCACACTGCAGGTGGGCAGAGAGGGAACCGACGAACGGATGATCATGAGCGCATCGCATGCGGAGGCAGTCGCGTCCGAACCGTTGCCCTTGAGGACGATCGGCGACATAAGAGCCGCTCTCCGCTCCGGGCACGGGTTCCCCGGCGACCGGGAGTCGTTCGAAGCCGATCTTCAGCGGGCGTTGGAGGGGTCGTCGGAAACGGATCTGACGGCCGTGGCCTCGGTGATCGTCGACTACCGGGGGCGGATCCGTCTGTACCAGGACCCCGACTTCGACATCGCCGTACAGGAAGGCATCGACCTCGCCGCGCGGCTGAAGCAGGAGGCTCGGGGCACGTGAGCGAAGTCGTCGCCGCCGTGACGGTACGGGCGGCCGAGCGGGCGAAGGCACTCGGCGCGGAACAGGCTCTGGAGGCGCTGCGCCAGGAGCTGGAGCTGGTTCCTCGGCTGGGAGTGCTGCTCGGGCCTCCACGCCCCGACGGTATCGAGGTACGCAAGACGCGGATCGAGCCCGCGGGCGAGGTGCCGGGCCTCGCCGTGGCCTATGTGTACACGCCGTCCCCACCACCGCCGACGGTGGCGATCACCGCGGTGACCCCGGACGACGGCGTTCCCGAGTAGCGGGGCGTTCCGGACGCCCGAGTACCGTTCCCGCCCGCCCCGTTGTCCGGGGCGGGTGGGTCGGGATCGTCAGCCGAACATTCCCGGCTCGTAGCTGCCCGCCGGCTGGCGGACGATGACGTTCAGGCGGTTGTAGGCGTTGATCAGGGCGATCAGGGAGGTCAGCGCGGCGAGCTGTTCCTCGTCGTAGTGCTTGGCGGCGTTCTCCCACGCCTCGTCGGTGATGCCCCCGGCGGCATCGGCGATGCGGGTGCCCTGTTCGGTGAGTTCCAGGGCGGCGCGCTCGGCGTCGGTGAAGACCGTGGCCTCGCGCCAGGCGGCGATCAGGTTGAGACGCAGGGCGGTCTCCCCAGCCTTCGCCGCGTCCTTGGTGTGCATGTCGGTGCAGAAGCCGCAGCCGTTGATCTGGCTGGCGCGGATTTTCACCAGTTCCTGGGTGCTCATCGGCAGGCCCGAGCCGGCCAGGGCCTTGTTGGTGGCCCCGAGGTGCTGCACGACCTTCATCGCGACGGTGCTCTCGAACAGGTTGAGGCGGGCTTCCATCGTTGTCTCCTCCGGCTGCGTGGTGCGTTCGCTGTCGTCCGGTGCGTCGTCCGGTGTATGGCCTTACGCCGATACGACGGATCGGGCGGGCGTGGTGTGACAGGCCGGCGCAATGATGGGGGTGTGAGCCGCGTCACTCACGGTGTGCGGAGGAGGAGTTGCTCCAGTGCGCGCGTCACCTCGGCCGGGCGCTCGTCCATCACCCAGTGCCCGGCGCCCTCCAGCAGGGTCAGCTCGGCGCGCGGGACGCGCTCGGCGAGTTCGGTGGCGATCCCGGGCCGCAGGTAGGTGTCCTCGGTGCCCCAGACGATCGCGGTCGGGCAGGCGATGTCGCCGAGGCGGCGGCGCAGTTCGGGGCGGACGGTCACCCGGTAGTCGCCGAAGTAGTGGGCGAGCCAGCGGCGGCCCTCCCGGGTGCGCATCCAGTCGACGTAGGCGCTCAGCCCGTCCTCGTCCAGGTGGCCGGCGCGGACCAGGGGCGCGAGGGACCTGCGGTGGATCTGCGCCAGGGGCAGACGGACGAGCAGCGGGCGCAGCGCGGGGGCGCGGCCGGCCAGGGAGATCAGGCCGAAGGCGGCGTACCAGCGGGGCACGAACGTGGACTGCGCCCGGCTGTTGAGCACCGCCAGCCGGCGCACGCGCCCGGGGTGGGACTGGGTGAAGCCGAGGGAGAGGAAGCCGCCGTAGTCGTGGCCGACGAGGTTCACGGCCTCGATGCCCAGCGCGTCCAGGAGCGCACCGATGCGGGCGACCTCGGTGTCGTAGTCGAAGGGGAGGTGGAAGGGGCGGTCGGAGCGGCCCCAGCCGAGGAGGTCGGGGGCGATGACGCGGTGTCCGGCGCGGGCGAGCGCCGGGGCCTGGTGGCGCCAGCAGTGGTGGTTGGCGGGGTAGCCGTGCAGGAGCAGGACCGGCTCGCCGTCGGCGGGGCCGGACTCCCAGTAGGCCACGCGGGCGCCGTCCACGAGCGCCGACCCGGCGCGCGCCTTCCGCTCCGTGTCGGATTCGGTCATCGTCTCTCCCTCGTACGCGCCGTGCGGTGTCCGCGGGCCCCCGGCGCATGACCGCTTCCCGTGTGTGCCGCCGTCGCCGGAGGCGACCGGGGTCCGCGGTGCGTGGGGTACGCCCGTCAGGATTCTTCGGCAGTCCCCACCCCGCTTCGCACCCGCTGGGGGAACTGTCGCCCGTACGGGGGAGCAGCCGGGGGCCGGCGCGGTGCGGGCCGGCCCCCTCCGGGCGGCAACGGCACGGGTGGCGGCGGCGCGGGCGGCGGCGCGTTACGCCGCCGCGCTGAGGTCGGCGCGGCCGAACAGCAGGGCGTAGCCGGGCGGGAGCTGGTCGAGGACGCGGGTCACCAGGTCGTCGCCGACCAGGGGCGGCAGGACGCTGAGCACCGAGCTGACGTCCCAGCGGGCCGTGGCGGAGGTGGCGCCCTCGATGCGGGCGGCGACCGAGTCGACGAACTCCGGGGCGGTCAGCGGACGGGTGGCCGGTATCTGCTCGGCGATCACTCGTGCCGCCTCCTCGGGCAGGGCGCGGGCCAGGGCGACGCGTTCGTCGCCGACGACGTGCCCGCCGAGGGCGGACAGGACGATACGGGTGACGCGCTGCGCCTCGGCCCGGGTCGGGTACTGGCCGGCCTCCCGTACCTGCTCGACCAGGTCGTTCCACGCCGGGCGCGCGCCCTGCGGCGGCGCCACCGGGTCCGGCGTGGTCCGGCCCGGCACCGTCGGGTCCGGCGTCACCGGCTTGGGCGTCGTCGGGTTCGGCATCGTCGGGTTCGGCATCGTCGGCGCGGTCATCTGCGGGCTCCTTCTCCGGTTGTCGCGGGCTGATGGGGACGGACAGACGGGACCGCGCCCCGCAGGCGGGTGCCGGGCCTGCGGGACGCGCGTCGTGATGCGGCGGGCCGTCAGCCGCCGAGCTGCTTGCGGTCGCTGCCGCCGGAGACCTGGATGCGGCGCGGCTTGGCCTGCTCGGCGACCGGGATGCGCAGCGTGAGGACGCCGGCGTCGTACGAGGCGTCGATGCGCTCCGTGTCGAGGGTGTCGCCGAGGAACAGCTGGCGGGTGAAGGTGCCGGTGGGCCGTTCGGCGACGAGGGTCTCGGCGCCCTCGGGGGCGGGGGACCTGCGCTCGGCACGGACGTTGAGGACGTTGCGTTCGACGTCGAGTTCGATGGTCTCGGGGTCGATGCCGGGGAGGTCGAAGTGGACGATGAAGTCCTCCCCGGCCCGGTAGGCGTCCATCGGCATGGCCGCCGGGCGGGCCGCCGCGTTCCCGAAGACCTGCTGCGCGAGGCGGTCGAATTCGCGGAACGGGTCGGTGCGCATGAGCATCACAGTTCACTCCTCTCGTACAGGTGCTGCTGTGCGATGCCCTGATTGCCTCTTCTTATATAACTCCGGGGAGGAAACTTGACAAGCTCTGACTCAAGGCGGATTGAGTGGCTGGTCAGAGGTCGGGAGGGGGCTCTGGGAGGGGCTCTGCGAGGGGGTCTGGGATGGCTCGTCGGGACTGTCCGCCGGAGCCGATTAGTCTCGTGCCGAACAGGGACATCACGCGGACCAGGCGGACATCAGGAGGCAGAGATGGCCAGGATTCCCAGCGCGGCGGTGGCCGCGGGCGGGCTCGTCGGCGGGTACGGCGTGGCCCGCTGGACGAAGAAGCGGCCGCTCGGCGGGGCCGTCCTGGCCGTCGCCGGAGCCGCCGCCGCGCAGCAGTGGCGCCAGCGGGCCGGCGGGCCGGCCGCGGGTGCGCTGACCGCCGCGTACGTCGCCGCCTTCGCCGGGTCCCATCCGCTGGCCAAGAAGGTCGGTGCCTGGCCCGCCGTGTTCGGCGTCGCGGGCGCCGTCGCCCTGGCGTCCTGGGCGGTCGCCGACCGGCAGGGCTGAAGCGGCCCCGGCTCCGGTTCCGCCCTCGGCGCTCACCTCCGCCGACCGACACCGCCCCCCACCGCCGCCGTGGCCTCCGCCGCCGACAGGGGGCGGGCGATGTCCTCCAGGGAGCGTCGCTCCGCCTTGACCGCGAGGAAGGCCGCGACCAGGCCCGCCGCACACATCAGCCCGGCGCCGATCTGGAAGGCGAGCACCGTGTCGGCGACCACGCCCGACTCCGTCAGCTGGGCGAACAGCAGCGGCCCGCTGATGCCGCCGGCGGCGGTGCCGATGGCGTAGAAGAAGGCGATGGCCATCGCGCGGGTCTCCATCGGGAAGACCTCGGAGACCGTCAGGTACGCGCTGGACGCGCCCGCCGAGGCGAAGAAGAGCACCACGCACCAGCACGCCGTCAGGGTCGTCGCCGTCAGCGAGCCGCGGTCGAAGAGCCACGCAGTGCCGAACAGCAGCAGGCCGGAGAGCAGATACGTGCCGGAGATCATGATCCGCCGGCCCACCGTGTCGAAGAGCTTGCCGAGCAGCAGCGGGCCCAGGAAGTTGCCGGCCGCGATGACGGCGAAGTAGTAGCCGGTGCTGCCGGTCGGCACGTCGAAGAAGGTGATGAGGATGGCGCCGAAGCCGAAGGTGATGGCGTTGTAGAGGAACGCCTGGCCGATGAAGAGGGCGAGGCCGAGGACCGCGCGGCGCGGGTACCGGCCGAAGACGGTCCGGGCGATCAGGCCGAAGCCGATGCTCTTGCGCTGGTGGATGGTGATCTCGCCGGCCGGCGGCGGCAGCGGCTCGCCCTTCTCCCGCTCGATCTCCTTCTCGACGCCCGCCACGAGCGCCTCCGCCTTCTCACCGTGGCCGTGGATGAACTGCCACCGTGGGCTCTCCGGTACGTGCCTGCGCACCAGGAGGATGACCAGACCGAGGACGACGCCCATGGCGAAGCTGAGCCGCCAGCCGAGGTCCTTGGGGAAGATGTCGGTGTCCAGCATCACGATGGACAGCAGGGCGCCGCCGATCGCACCGAGCCAGTAGCTGCCGTTGATGATCAGGTCGACCCGGCCCCGGTAGTAGGACGGGATCAGCTCGTCGATCGCGGAGTTGATGGCCGCGTACTCGCCGCCGATGCCGAAGCCGGTGAGGAACCGGAAGAGGAAGAACCACCAGGAGTCGAAGGAGAGTGCCGTCAGCGCGGTCGCCGCCAGATAGACGGCGAGCGTGGTGATGAACAGCTTCTTGCGGCCGTAGCGGTCGGTCAGCCAGCCGAAGAACAGCGCCCCGGAGCAGGCGCCCGCCACGTACAGGGCGGCGGCGACACCGGTGATCTGGGCCGAGGTGATGTCCAGGCCGCTGCCTTCCTCGGCGATGCGGCCGGCCACGTTGCCGACGATGGTGACTTCGAGGCCGTCCAGGATCCAGACGGTGCCCAGACCGATGACGATCATCCAGTGCCATCGTGACCAGGGCAGCCGGTCCAGTCGGGCGGGCACGGCGGTGGTGACGGTTCCGGTGGAGGCGGGCACCGGGCCCGGCGACGAATCCGCTGTCATGTCTCCCTCTCCGTCGAGCGAACGCCTCCCGTGTGCCCGGGACCCGGATGATCACGCTCGCCCGGGAGGAGGGCCCGGAGAGCGGCCCTCGCCCGGGAGGAGGGCCCGGAGAGCGGCCCTGAGCCGGCCCTGAGCGGGCCAAGAGAGCGGGCCCTGAGGGGCCCCTACGCCCCCAGCACCCGCGACACCGTGTAGATCAGCAGCCCGGCGAGCGAGCCGACCACCGTGCCGTTGATGCGGATGAACTGGAGGTCGCGGCCGATGTTGGCCTCGATCTTCTTCGTGGTGTGCTCGGCGTCCCAGCTCGCCACCGTGTCGGTGATCAGGGAGGTGATCTCGCGCCGGTAGGTCGTGACGACGTACACCGCCGCCCCCTCGACCCAGGTGTCGACCTTGCCCTGCACCTTGGGGTCGGAGGCCATGCGCTGCCCCAGCGACAGCAGTGAGGCCCGCACACGCAGCCGCAGTTCGCTGCGCTCGTCCTCCGCCGCCGAGACGATCATCGTGCGTACGGCGGTCCAGGCGGAGGCGATCAGGTCCTGGACCTCGCCCCGGCCCAGCACCTCGCCCTTCAGCCGCTCGACCCGGGCACGGGTGTCGGTGTCGGACTGGAGGTCGGAGGCGAAGTCGGTGAGGAACCGGTCGAGGGCGCCGCGCGCCGGGTGGGCGGGCATGTCCCGCATCTCGGTGACGAAGCGCAGCAGCTCCTTGTAGACCCGCTCGCCGACCTTGCGGTCCACGAACCTCGGGGTCCAGCCCGGCGCCCCGCCCTGCACGGCGTCCATCACGGAGTCCTGGTGCAGCACCAGCCAGTCGTGGGCGCGGCTGACGACCAGGTCGACGGCGCGTTTGTGCCCGCCGTCGGCGACGACCTTCTCCAGCATCTTGCCGACGCCGGGCGCGATCTCCGCCGCGTCCGCCCGGCGGGTGATCGCCTCGCCGACCACGGCCTGGACGTCGGAGTCCCGCAGGACGGTCAGGGCGCCGCGCAGGGCGGCGGACAGCTCGGCGGTGACCCGGTCGGCGTGCTCGGGGACGGCCAGCCAGGCGCCGAGCCGGCTGCCTATGCCGACGGCGCGCAGCCGCTGGCGGACGACGTCCTCGGAGAGGAAGTTCTCGCCGACGAACTCGCCCAGCGAGACACCGAGCTGGTCCTTCTTCTTCGGGATGATCGCGGTGTGCGGGATGGGGATGCCGAGGGGGTGGCGGAAGAGGGCGGTGACCGCGAACCAGTCGGCGAGCGCGCCCACCATGCCGGCCTCGGCGGCGGCCGCGACGTACCCCGCCCAGGCGCCGGCGCCCGCGTGGGAGGCCCACTCGGCGAGGACGTACACCAGTGCGACGAAGAGCAGCAGTCCGGTGGCGGTGAGCTTCATCCGGCGCACGCCGCGCCGCTTCTCCTCGTCCGCCGGACTGAACGTCGTCATCGCGCGGTTCGTGGCGCCGCCGGGGCGGACCGCGCCCTGCCCGGCGGCGGCGCCGTCCATGCCGACCGCACCGCTCACGCCGCCCGGCTTATCCGGTTCAGTCCGTTTCATCCGCTCCACCCGTTCGGTGATCCCTCACACATTGTCCCTTCCTGACCGACTCCTGGAACGGAACACAAGTTCCCGGCGTCTGTCCGGACGGGGTAATGCCGGGGGGTCCTGACGCCGCGGCAGGACCTCTGACGCATCATGGGCTCATCGGACCGGAGCCCGAGGCTCCCATCGCCCGAGGAGAACACCACAGCATGACCCGGGGTCGTGACGGGGGGGCACCCCGAACCCAACACCGTGCCCTGCTGGCCGCCGTCGTCGCCGCGATCGTGGCCCTTTCCACCGCGATCTTCGTCGGTGTGGCCGCCGACGACGGCACGGACGGCAGGACGTCGCTCTCCACGGGCGGCCGCGCCCAGAACCCCGCCGCGCCCGCCTCCACCGGCAGCTGGGTCGGCGCCTGGTCCACCTCCCCGGCGGGGGCGGAACCGGGCACCGAGACCACCGGCATGGCGGGCCGCTCGGTACGCAACGTCGTCCACGCGAACATCGCGGGAACGGGTGCCCGGATCACGCTGTCCAACCTCTACGGGCAGTCACCGCTGACCATCACCCACGCCTCCATCGCCCTCGCCGCCGGCCACGACACCCCCGCCGCGGTCGCCGACACCATGCGGCGCCTGACCTTCGCCGGCAACCCCCGGGTCGTCATCCCGGCCGGCGGCCAGGTGACGAGCGACGCCGTCCGCATCACCGTCCCCCACGGCGGTGACGTCCTGGTCACCACCTACTCCCCCACCCCGTCCGGACCGGTCACCTACCACCCGCACGCACGCGAGACCAGCTACCTCGCCACCGGCGACCGCACCGAGGACGTGACCGGCGCCGCGTACACCGAGGAGACGCCGTACTGGCGTTACCTGACCGCGCTGGACGTGCTCAGCAACGAGGCCGACGGCACCGTCGTCGTCATCGGCGACTCGATCACCGACGGCATCACCTCCACCATGGACGCCAACCGCCGCTGGACCGACGTGCTGGCCGCGCGGCTGCGCACGGCGGTCGACAACGGCCGGGACGTGCCCCGCTACAGCGTCGTCAACCAGGGCATCAGCGGCAACCGGGTGCTGACCGGCGGCCGGGGCCGGCCCGCCGACAACCCCAGCGGCGTCGACCGGTTCGCCCGGGACGTGCTCGGCCGGCCGGGCGTCCGGGCCGTCGTGGTCGTCCTCGGCGTCAACGACATCCTGCGCCACCCGGGCACCATCGACCCCGACACCGTCCTGGACGGTCTGCGCACCATGGTCGAGCAGGCCCACGCCCGCGGGGTGAAGGTCGTCGGCGCGACGGTGATGCCCTTCGGCGGCCACCGCGGCTACACGCCCGCCCGCGAGGCGGTACGGCAGGAGATCAACGCCGAGATCCGCGCGGGCCGGGTGTTCGACGCGGTGGTCGACTTCGACAAGGAGCTGCGCGACCCGTACGACCCGCGCCGGCTGCGGGACGTGTACGACTGCGGCGACCATCTGCACCCCAGCGACCGCGGTTACGCGCGGATGGCCGAGGTCTTCGACCTCGACCTCCTCGAGGGCGCGGCGCCCGCCCAGCTCTGAGCACCGACGACGGCGCCCCCCTCCGGCACGTCCCCGGGTCAGACGTCCCGGCGCCGGTCGCGCTCCTCGGGGCGGGGCTCGTGGAGGTTCAGGCCGTGCAGACCCGCGCCCAGGCCGTGCTGGTCGGCACGGGAGCCGGGCAGTTCCCCGCGGGCGGCCTCCTTGCGCTCCACCCTCCCCTGCCGCCGCTCCTGCCGGCGCTCCAGCCGCTCCTGGCGGCGCTCCTCCTTGAGCCGCTGCTTCTCCGCCCGGGGCAGCTTGCGCCGCACGCCGACGCCGCCCCAGAACGCGAAGCCGCTGACGATCACGCGCGGGGCGCCGGGATCGCCCGGCACGCCGTCCTCGCGGTGGTCGAAGTCGCCCATGACCCCCACGCCCCGGACGATCACCTGGACGCCGGGCGGCACGATCACGTCGATCCCGCCCATGATCGCCACGCAGTTGATCCGGACCTCGCGGCCGGCGAAGTACGCCTCGCGCAGGTCGATCTCCCCGCCGCCCCAGAAGGCGAAGCTGTTGAACCGCTCGGGCACCGTCCAGCGGCCCTTGCGCTGGAACCCGGACATCACCGCGACCGCCCAGCTCGACGACCCCTCGACGCCGCCGGTGATCCGGCTCGCCCACGCCTCGCCGCCCGCCGATTCCTTGGTCATGGACACCCGGGGTCCCTCACCGGCCGGCAGGTCCCTGGTGATGGGCGCCAGTTCCCCGTAGGTGCGGGCCTTGTAGGTGGCGTCCAGGCGTTCCTCGAACTCCGCCATGTCCAGCCGCCCCTCCGCGAGGGCGTCCCGCAGGACCTCGGCGACTCGTTCACGGTCGGCGTCGGATGCGCGCAGTTCCGGGGCGTCGTCGGTCATGTACAGCAGCCTACGAGGTCACGGTGCGCGGCACTACGCGCTCGCCCGGTCCGGCCCGGGCCGGGGACCGTCCCCCGCCGAGCGCAGCATCCGGGCGATCACCGCCTCGATGTCCGGTTCCCGCACCGACAGGTCGACCAGGGGGTAGGCGGCGGCGATCGACGCCACCAGCCCGGCCGCCGAGGCCGACGCCGGGAACGCCAGCCACTGCCGGGGGCCGTCAACCCGGACCACGCGGGCGGGCGGCGGGGCGGCGATCGGGGGCAGCTCCCGCTCCAGGTCGACCACGAGCGTCCGCTCGCTCTCGCCCGCCTCGTGCAGCCCGGCCAGCGGGCCGTCGTACATCAGCCGCCCGTGGTCGATGACCATCACCCGCGAGCACAACTGCTCGATGTCCTGGAGGTCGTGCGTGGTCAGCAGCACCGTCGTGCCGCGCTCGGCGTTCAGCTCCCGCAGGAAACCCCGCACCTTCGCCTTGGACACCACGTCCAGGCCGATCGTCGGCTCGTCGAGGTAGAGCACCTCCGGGTCGTGCAGCAGCGCCGCCGCGATGTCCCCGCGCATCCGCTGGCCCAGGGACAGCTGACGCACCGGCACGTCCAGCAGCCCGCCCAGCTCCAGCAGTTCGACGCAGCGGTCCAGGTTCCGCCGGTACCGGGCGTCCGGGATGCGGTACATCCGGTGCATCAACCGGTAGGAGTCGATCAGCGGCAGGTCCCACCACAGCGTCGTCCGCTGCCCGAACACCACCCCGATGCGGTGCGCGAGACGGGTCCGCTCACGGGACGGGTCGATGCCGGCCACCCGCAGCCGGCCGCCGCTCGGCGTGAGGATGCCGGTGAGCATCTTGATCGTGGTCGACTTGCCGGCGCCGTTGGGGCCGATGTAGCCGACCATCTCGCCGCGCGCCACCGTGAACGACAGCCCGTCCACCGCCCGCACCCGGCGCCGCTCCCGCTTCAGGAACCCGGTCCTGCGCCGCACGTCGAAGACCTTCTCCACGCCGTCCAGCCGGATGAAGTCCCCGCCGTCCCGGCCCGCGCCGCCCTCGTCACCCATGCCGCCGCCCATACCGCCGTCCACGTCACCGTCCACGTCGCCGCCCACTCGGTCTAACTCCCCGTACTCCGGTACGAACGAAGCCCCGCCCGCCACGCCAGCCCGGCCAGGGCGCAGCACACCACCGCCACCAGCGGCGAGCCGAACGCCACCCACCCCGGCAGGTCCAGCGGATACGGCCGCCCCAGCACGTAGGTGACCGGCAGCCAGTTCACGAAGGCCAGCGGCAGCACGAACGTCACCCCGCGCACCAGCTCCCGCCCGAACACCGTCGGCGGGTACTGCAACAGCGTCGTGCCCCCGTAGGTGAACGCGTTCTGCACCTCGGAGGCGTCCTGCGCCAGGAACTGGAAGGCCGCCCCCGCCACGAACACCGCCCCGAACAGCGCCGCGCCGCTGAGCACCATCACCGGCATCAGCAGCAGCTTCCCCGGCGTCCAGTCGATGTCCACCACGCTCAGCGCGTAGCCCAGCACCAGCGCGCCCTGCGTGACCCGGCCGATCCGGCGCAGCGCGAACCGGTCGGCGGCCACCTGGGCCAGCACCGGCACCGGTCGCACCAGCAGCGTGTCGAGCGTCCCGTCCCGCACCCGCCGCCCGAGCCGCTCCGCCGACCCGATCGCCAGGTCGGCGAGGCCGAACGCGACGCTGGAGACGCCGTAGAGGAACGCCACCTCGGGCAGGGCGTAGCCGCCGAGCGCGTCGACGCGCGAGAACATCAGCAGGATCGCGACGAAGTCGAGCCCGGTCAGCGCGAAGTTCCCGACCACCGTCAGCACGAAAGAGGTCCGGTACGCCGTGGTGGAGCGGACCCACATGCCCGCGATCAGCCCGTAGGCGCGCAGCCCCTCGCCGAACCGGCCGACGGCCCCGGCCCGCCTGCCCGCCGTCGCACCGGCGTCAGCCACCCTGCACCACCACCCGCCGCGTCGCCACCGACTGAAGCGCCCGCCCCGCCGCCAGCAGCACCACCGCCCAGCCGGCCTGGAAGGCGTACGTGCCGAGCAGGTCGGCCTCGCCCAGCAGCACGTCCGCGGGCGCCTGGAGCATCGACGACCAGGGCAGCGCCCGCACGGTCTCGCCGAGCGCGCCGGGGAAGACGTTCAGCGGCAGCAGCATCCCCGAGCAGAACGTGCCGGTGAGCATCAGCACCTGCGTCACACCGGTGCCGTCGAGCAGCCAGAACGCCGACAGCGCCACCAGGTACCGGATCGCGAAGCTGACGACCATGGCGAGGAGCACCGCGACGAGGAACGCCGCCCAGGTCGTCGCGTCGGCGGGCAGCGCGATGTGGAAGAACAGCCCCCCGAACGCGAACGGCAGCACCCCGCGCCCCAGCAGCTGGAACAGCGCCCGCCCCAGATCCGCCGACAGCCACCACAGCTGGAGGTCGGCCGGCCGGTACAGGTCGATCGCCACGTCACCCGTACGGATGCGCTCCATCAGCTCGCTCTCCACGCCGCCGCCCCCGAGCGCCAGGGTCGACAGGAACGCCTGCCCCAGCCACACGTAGGTCAGCGCCTGCGCCTGGTCGTAGCCGCCGAGGCCGGGCCGCTCGTCCCACAGCGCCAGATAGGTGTAGGCCAGGACCAGCCCGAAGACGGTGTTGGTGAACACCCCCGCCGCGGTGGCCGCCCGGTAGGTCGCGTAGCGCCGGAACCCGCCCACCGCGACCGCCCCGTACAACCGCGCCGCGCCGCCCACGTCCACCGCCCCTCCGTCTCCCTCACCGGACACCGAAGCGCGGGAGCCTAGTACGGCCGGACGCGCGCCCGCCACGGAATTTCTGCCGCGACACGGCCCCGGGTCGGGGAACTGATCGTCCGATGGGACAGTCTTCTTCCCAGGGCCTTCTTCTCAGGGCGCACGAAAACGCCCGAGAGGTACGGACCCGACGCAGGACGCACCCGCACCGCAGGCATCACAGGAGTCTTTCGCCACCATGAGCGACGAGCCGCAGCCGAAGCCGCCGATCCCGGGCTGGGCGCGCACCAACGCCCCGCGGCCCGCAGGCACCGTCAAGGGCGAGCGCAGCACGGCGTCCGGCGGCAAGCCGAAGGGCGCGGGGCGCCCCAAGCGCACCGGCTGGCGCCGGCTGATCCCGACCTGGCGCATGGTCCTGACGACCTGCGTCGTCGGCGTCCTGCTGCTGGTCGGCGGCTTCTTCCTCGGCTACTCGCTGGTCAAGATCCCCTCGGCCAACGCCCTGGCGACCCAGCAGAGCAACGTCTACCTGTACGCCGACGGCGGCGTGCTGGCCCGCGACGGCGAGGTCAACCGGGAGAACGTCGACCTCGCCCGGGTCTCGGAGGACGCCCGGCACGCCGTGCTCGCCGCCGAGGACCGCGACTTCTACTCCGAGTCCGGCGTCGACCCCTCCGCGATGGTCCGCGCCGCCTGGAACATGGCCACCGGCAAGGGCAAGCAGTCCGGGTCGACGATCACCCAGCAGTACGTGAAGAACTACTACCTCGCCCAGGAGCAGACCCTCACCCGCAAGGCGAAGGAGTTCTTCATCGCGATCAAACTCGACCGCGAGAAGTCCAAGGACGAGATCCTCCAGGGCTACCTCAACACCAGCTTCTTCGGCCGCGGCGCCTACGGCGTCCAGGCCGCCGCCCAGGCCTACTACGGCGTGGACGCCGCCGAACTGGACGCCGCCCAGGGCGCCTACCTCGCCTCCCTGCTCAACGCGCCGAGCCAGTACGACGTCGTCGCCCACCCCGAGAACCGGCCCGCCGCCGAGGCCCGCTGGAACTACGTCCTGGACGGCATGGTCGAGCAGGGCTGGCTCACCGCCTCCGAGCGGGCGAGCCTGGACTTCCCGATGCCGAAGGAGACCACCGTCTCCACGGGCATGTCCGGGCAGCGCGGCTACGTCGTCCAGATCGTCAAGGACCACCTCGTGCAGAGCGGCGTCGTCACCGAGGACGAACTCGACCGCGGCGGCTACCGCATCACCACCACCCTGGAGAAGGACAAGCAGGACGCCTTCGTCGAGGCCGTCGACGACAACCTGATGTCCAAGCTGGACCCGAAGACCCGCAAGGTGGACTCCTACGTCCGCGCGGGCGGCGCCGCCGTCGACCCGGAGACCGGCGAGGTCGTCGCGATGTACAACGGCATCGACTACGTCAAGCAGTACACGCCGAACGCCACCCGCCGCGACTTCCAGGCCGGCTCCACCTTCAAGCCGTTCGTCTTCACCGCGGCCGTCGACCACCACGCCCAGACCCAGGACGGCCGCGTGATCACCCCGAACACGATCTACGACGGCACCAGCGAACGCCCCGTCCAGGGCTGGTCCGGCGGCCACTACGCCCCCGAGAACGAGGACCACCGCGACTACGGCGACATCACGGTGCAGGAGGCCACCGACAAGTCCGTCAACGCCGTCTACGCGCAGATGGCCGTGGACGTCGGCTCCGACAAGGTCAAGCAGACCGCGATCGACCTCGGCCTGTCCCCCGACACCCCCGAGCTGGTCGCCAGCCCCTCCGTCGCCCTGGGCACCTCCACCCCGAGCGTGCTGGACATGGCGGAGGCCTACGCCACCCTCGCCAACCACGGCCGGCACGGCACGTACACCCTGGTCGAGAAGGTCACCCGGGGCGGCGAGGAGGTCGAGCTGCCGGAGCGGCGCGAGCGGCAGGCCGTCAGCCGGGAGGCCGCCGACACCACCACCCGCGTGCTGCGCAGCGTCGTGCAGAACGGCACCGCCACCGCCGCGCAGGCCGCGGGCCGCCCGGTGGCCGGCAAGACCGGCACCGCGGAGGAGGACACCGCCGCCTGGTTCGCCGGCTACACCCCCGAGCTGGCCACCGTCGTCGCGGTGATGGGCCAGGACCCCGAAACCGCCGCCCACAAGTCGCTGTACGGCGCCATGGGGCTGCCCCGCGTCAACGGCGGCGGCGCGCCCACGGAGATCTGGGCCCAGTTCACCAGGAAGGCGCTGGCGGACGAGCCGGTCACCGACTTCGACCTGCGGATCCAGGCGGGCGCCGACGCGAGCCGGGCCCCGTCCTCCGACGAGCCCTCCTCCGGCACCGGCACCGGTGATCCCGCCGACGGCACCGGCACCGGCGGCGACGCCCCCGCAAGCGGCGCCCCGAGCCCGTCCGGGCGCCCCGAGGGCGGTGACGCCTCCGGGGACGCGTCGACCGGCGGCGCGGCCACCGGCGGCGGGAACACCGAGCCCAGCGACGGCACCACCGGGCAGCCACCCGCGGGTGGCGCCACCGGCGACGCCTCGACCGGCTCGGGCGGCGCCACCGGCGGCGGAGGGGACGACGGCGCGGGTGGCTCGGGCGGCACCGGCGGACCCACGGACGGCGGGACGACCGTCGGACGGTTCCCGTGGACGCCCCGCCCCGACTGACACCGCCCCGTCTGACACCGCCCCGGCGGACGCCGCCGCGGCGGTGTCAGTGGCCGGAGGTCGCCTTCAGCCCCACCACGGCGACCAGCAGCAGACAGATGAAGAAGATCCGCGCGGCGGTCACCGGCTCACCGAGCACCACCATGCCGAGGACCGCCGCGCCGGCCGCGCCGATGCCCACCCACACGCCGTAGGCGGTCCCGATGGGCAGAGTCCGGGCGGCGTACGACAGCAGCACCATGCTGGCGACGATGCCGGCGCCGGTGAACAGGGACGGGACGAGACGGGTGAACCCGTCGGTGTACTTCATCCCGATCGACCAGCCGACCTCCAGCAGACCGGCGACGATCAGCAGAACCCAGGCCATGACGGCACCTCCGAGGCGAACGCAAGCGAACTGAACGGTGGTGCGTCGTCTTTGCCTTCACCCGGTACGGCGCGTCTCGTCGGGGTCCTCCCAAGGTAGCAAAACACGCACGAAGGGGCTGGTGACGATGGTCACCAGCCCCATTCTCAGCAGCCCGCGGGGCCCACGCCCGGCAGGAAGGACGCACGACCCGGAGACACGGCCCCGGCCCGGTCCCGGTCCCGGCTCAGAGGTACAGGCCGGTCGAGTCCTCCGACCCCTCGAAGCGGTCCGCGGCCACGGCGTGCAGGTCGCGCTCGCGCATCAGCACGTACGCCACCCCGCGCACCTCGACCTCGGCACGGTCCTCCGGGTCGAACAGCACCCGGTCCCCGGGCTCCACGGTCCGTACGTTCTGCCCCACCGCGACGACCTCGGCCCAGGCCAGCCGCCGGCCGACCGCCGCCGTGGCGGGGATCAGGATGCCGCCCCCGGAACGCCGCTCGCCCTCGCTGGTGTCCTGCCGCACGAGCACGCGGTCGTGCAGCATGCGGATGGGCAGCTTGTCGTGCGGGGTGCTGTGGTCGTTTCTGTTGGCGCTCACGCCCTGAACCTACCTGCTTCCCCTCATCCCCTGCGCCGCCGGGTGCCGAGAGCCAGCAGCCCCACGACACCGACCACGACGAGCGCGACGGGCACGACCCGCTCCAGCCGGGGCGCGCCGTCCTCGTCCACGAACCTGCCCCGCACGTCGCTGACGACCCGGTTGGCGCCGACGTAGGCCCGGCCCAGGGTGTGGTCGATGTTGGAGACGACCTTGGCCTTGGCGTCCCCCATGATCGTCTTCGGATGCACCCGCATCCCGATCTCGTCGAGCGTCTCGGCCAGCACCTCGCGGCGGCGCCTGATGTCCGCCTCGATCTGCGCCGGTGTTCTGGTGTCCGACGTGTCCGCCACCGTACGGCCTCCGATGTGATGCTGATGCTTGTTCCGGACAGTCTGTCAGCTTCCCGGCCGACCGCACTGTCAGCACCCCCGGTTACATTGGATCGATGAGCGAGCGACTCCAGCCCGGGGACGTGGCCCCCGCCTTCACCCTCCCGGACGCCGACGGCAACGAGGTGTCCCTGTCCGACCACAAGGGCCGCAAGGTCATCGTCTACTTCTACCCGGCGGCCCTGACCCCCGGCTGCACCAAGCAGGCGTGCGACTTCACGGACAACCTGGAGCTGCTGGCCGGCGCGGGGTACGAGGTGATCGGCATCTCCCCCGACAAGCCGGAGAAGCTGGCCAAGTTCCGCGACACCGAGTCCCTGAAGGTCACCCTGCTCGCCGACCCGGACAAGAAGGTCCTGGACGCCTACGGCGCCTTCGGCGAGAAGAAGAACTACGGCAGGACGTACATGGGCGTCATCCGCTCCACGGTGATCGTGGACGAGGAGGGCAAGGTCGAACGGGCCCTGTACAACGTCCGCGCGACGGGCCACGTGGCCAAGATCATCAAGGACTTGGGGATCTGACGGCACCGCCCGGCCAGTAGCATGGCCGGGCAGCAGCCGCAGGCGGCCGTGGTGGAACTGGCAGTCACGCTGGGTTTAGGTCCCAGTGGGGTAACTCCCGTGAGGGTTCGAGTCCCTCCGGCCGCACACCGCCCGGTTCGGCGGGCCGGGCAGCACCGTCCGGCCCGTCAGCCGATCAGCTCCCGCACCACGGGCACCAGCGCCCGGAACGCCTTCCCGCGGTGGCTGATGGCGTTCTTCTCCTCCGGGGTCAGTTCCGCGCAGGTGCGCGTCTCGCCGTCCGGCTGGAGGATCGGGTCGTAGCCGAAGCCGCCGGTGCCGGCGGGCCCGTGGCGCAGGACGCCCCTGAGCTGTCCCTCGACCACCCGTTCCGTGCCGTCGGGCAGGGCCAGGGCCGCCGCGCAGGCGAAGTGGGCGCCGCGGTGTTCGTCGGCGATGTCGGAGAGCTGGGCCAGGAGCAGGTCGAGGTTGGCCTTGTCGTCGCCGTGCCGGCCGGCCCAGCGGGCGGAGAAGATGCCGGGGGCGCCGTTCAGGACGTCGACGCACAGGCCGGAGTCGTCGGCGACGGCGGGCAGTCCGGTGGCCTGGGCGAGGGCGTGGGCCTTGAGCAGGGCGTTCTCGGCGAAGGTGACGCCGGTTTCCTTGACGTCGGGGACGTCGGGGTAGGCGTCGGCGCCGACCAGTTCGTGGGGCAGGCCGGCGTCGGCGAGGATGGCCCTCAGTTCGGTGATCTTTCCGGCGTTGCGGGTGGCGAGGATCAGGCGGGTCATGGGGTTCAGTATCCCCGGACCCGCCCGCGCGTCCCGGCGGTGCCCTCGTTACGGCGTGCAGACCTTCGTCAGTTCGCCGGCCGCGTCGGTGACCGGGCTGATGTCGGGGGTGCTGTCGCCGTTCTCGATCGACGTGCGGACGTTGTCGACGGCCTTGCCGAGGTCGTCGACGGCCTTGTTGACGTCGGCGTTGTCGGTCTGGTCGCCGATCTTGTCGAGGTTCTTGTCTATGGAGGTGAGGGACTCCTCGAGCTGGGTCGGGTCGTTGGAGGCGTTTTCCACGGCCTGCTGGAGCTCGGTGACGCTGTCGGCGATGGCGTCGGCGGTCTGGACGCAGTCCAGCGCCTTGCCCACGGCGTCGCAGCCGGTGGTGAGGCCGGCGGTCAGGCCGGCGGCCGCCAGGGCTGCGGCGGCGATGGCGGTACGGCGACGGCGGCTGCGTCGGGTGGCGGCCATGGGTGCGGTCCTCCCGCTGGGTCGGGGCCGGCTGGCCCGGGTGGGTGCTGCGCCGGGCGCACGGCGGTGAGCCGTACGCCCGTATCTGCAGGGACGCGGGCGTGCGCGGCTCAGTTGCCTGCCGGCCCGGCGTTTCTTGGTGACCTGTTTACCTTTCGAGGACCGCGCCGAGGGCCTTGCGCTGGAGTTCGGCGAGCTCCGTGCACCCGGCGGTGGCGAGGTCGAGGAGGGCGTTCAGCTCCTCGCGGGCGAAGGGTTCGGCCTCGGCGGTGCCCTGGACCTCGACGAAGCGGCCGTCTCCGGTGCAGACGACGTTCATGTCGGTGTCGGCGCGGACGTCCTCCTCGTAGCGGAGGTCCAGCATGGGGGTGCCGTCGACGATGCCGACGGAGACGGCGGAGACGGTGCCGGTCAGCGGCTTGCGGCCGGCCCGGATCAGCTTCTTGTCCTGGGCCCAGGCGACGGCGTCGGCGAGGGCGACGTAGGCGCCGGTGATGGCGGCGGTGCGGGTGCCGCCGTCGGCCTGGAGGACGTCGCAGTCGAGGACGATGGTGTTCTCGCCGAGTGCCTTGTAGTCGATGACCGCGCGCAGGGAGCGGCCGATGAGGCGGCTGATCTCGTGCGTACGGCCGCCGATCCTGCCCTTGACGGACTCGCGGTCGCCGCGGGTGTTGGTGGCGCGGGGCAGCATGGCGTACTCGGCGGTGACCCAGCCCTCGCCGCTGCCCTTGCGCCAGCGGGGGACGCCTTCGGTGACGGAGGCGGTGCACAGGACCTTGGTGTCGCCGAAGGAGACGAGGACGGAGCCCTCGGCGTGCTTGCTCCAGCCGCGCTCGATGGTGACGGGGCGGAGCTGTTGGGGGGTGCGGCCGTCGATTCGTGACATGCGGGTGAGCCTAGCCGCATACGGAAGGGGCCCTTCCCGGAGTCTCGGGAGGGGCCCCTGTCGCGGTGAACCGGGGGTCACATCATGTCTTCGATCTCCGCGGCGATCGGGTCGGCGTCGGTGCCGATGACGACCTGGATGGCGCTGCCCATCTTGACGACGCCGTGGGCGCCGGCGGCCTTGAGGGCGGCCTCGTCGACCAGCGAGGCGTCGGAGACCTCGGTGCGGAGGCGGGTGATGCAGCCCTCGACCTCTTCGATGTTGTCGATGCCGCCGAGCCCGGCAACGATCTTCTCAGCCTTGCTGGCCATGTTCTTTCTCCCTGATCCGGACCGCTTTGTCGCAGTAACCCACAGTTGGCCCATCTTCGCGAGCGGTCGTGTCGTACGTACCGAATGATGGCGTCACGACAGCGGAACCGTCCGCCAACTGGTCTACACCACCTTAGTGGCCACTTTAGTGGACGGCCGCCGAACCGCCCCGTCCTAGGAGACCAGAGCCGGATGAGTGCCGACAGCGCGGTCAGTCCCGCCCGTGCCCGCTGGAACCGGTTGTTCCAGGGCCTTCAGAAGATGGGCCGCAGTCTGCAACTGCCCATCGCGGTCCTGCCCGCCGCGGGCATTCTCAACCGCCTGGGCCAGCCGGACGTGTTCGGGGACGAGGGGCTGGGCTGGACCAACGTCTCCAAGGTGATGGTGGGCGCGGGCGGGGCGCTGCTGGACAGTTCGCTGGGGCTGCCGCTGCTGTTCTGCGTGGGCGTGGCCATCGGCATGGCGAAGAAGGCGGACGGCTCGACGGCCCTGGCGGCGGTGGCGGGGTTCCTCGTCTACTTCGGTGTGCTGCGGCAGTTCCCGGACGACTGTCCGGAGGGGGCTCGGGCGGTGCCGAACGTGGGCTGCCAGGTGACCGAGGGGGCGGGCGCGGTGACCGCGTTCACGTACCAGAACCCCGGGGTCTTCGGCGGCATCGTCATGGGATTGCTCGCGGCCTTCTTCTGGCAGCGGTTCCACCGTACGAAGCTGGTGGACTGGCTGGGCTTCTTCAACGGGCGCCGGCTGGTGCCGATCATCATGGCGTTCGTGGCGATCCTGTTCGCCGCGCTGTGCCTGTGGGTGTGGCCGCCGATCGGTGCGGGGCTGGAGAGCTTCAGCGACTGGCTGACGGGGCTCGGCGCGTGGGGCGCTGGCGTGTTCGGGGTGGCGAACCGGGCGCTGCTGGTGATCGGGCTGCACCAGTTCCTGAACGTGCCGATGTGGTTCCAGTTCGGCAGTTACACCAAGCCGGACGGCACGGTGGTGCACGGCGACATCAACATGTTCCTGGCGGGGGATCCGGAGGCGGGCCAGTTCACCACCGGGTTCTTCCCGATCATGATGTTCGCGCTGCCGGCCGCGGCGCTGGCGATCACGCACTGCGCGAAGCCGCACCGCCGCAAGGAGGTGGGCGGTCTGATGCTGTCGGTGGCGCTGACGTCGTTCGTGACCGGGATCACCGAGCCGCTGGAGTACTCGTTCCTGTTCATCGCGCCGGTGCTGTACGCGGTGCACGCGGTGCTGACGGGGGTGTCGATGGCGGTGACGTGGGGGCTGGGCGTGAAGGACGGGTTCAGCTTCTCGGCGGGGCTCATCGACTACGTCATCAACTGGAACCTGGCGACGAAACCGTGGCTGATCATCCCGATCGGCCTGGGTTTCGCGGTCGTCTACTACGTGGTCTTCCGCTTCGCCATCACGAAGTTCGATCTGAAGACCCCGGGCCGGGAGCCGGAGGAGGAGGTCGAGGACGTGACCAAGGTGTAGGTCGCACGGAGTTTCCGCGTACCCTTTTCCCGGGTTTTCCAGGCCCTCGGACCGCCCGTCCGGGGGCCTTCGCCGTGCCCGTTTTCCGGCACTTTCCGTAGCCGGACGGTAGCTGGAATCGCGGGTTCCTTATGGGCCCTTCATCGTGCTACAACAGGTCTACACCACTGAGTGGTGTAGACCACCACCCGATGGAGGAAGTATGAGCACCGCCACCGACAAGGCGGCCCCCGCAAAGAGGCGGGGATCCGGTCTTTTCCAGGGTCTTCAGAAGATCGGCCGCAGTCTCCAGCTGCCGATCGCCGTGCTGCCGGCGGCGGGCATCCTGCTGCGTCTGGGCCAGCCGGACGTCTTCGGCGAGGACGGGCTCGGCTGGGACAAGGTCGCGGCCGTGTTCGCCACCGCCGGTGGTGCCATCTTCGACAACCTGCCGATGCTGTTCTGCATCGGCGTCGCCATCGGCTTCGCCAAGAAGGCCGACGGCTCCACGGCCCTGGCCGCCCTGGTCGGCTTCCTGGTCTACAGCAACGTCCTGAAGGCCTTCCCCGTCACCGAGGCGCAGATCAAGGCCGGCGAGGACGTGGCCGCGACCTACAACAACCCCGGTGTCCTCGGCGGCATCCTGATGGGCCTGCTGGCCGCGGTGCTGTGGCAGCGGTACCACCGCAAGAAGCTGGTGGACTGGCTCGGCTTCTTCAACGGACGCCGGCTGGTGCCGATCATCATGGCCTTCGTCGGCACCGCCGTGGGCGTCTTCTTCGGCCTGGTCTGGGAGCCGATCGGCGAGGTCATCTCGGACGCGGGTGAGTGGATCACCGGCCTCGGCGCGGCGGGCGCCGGTCTGTTCGGTCTGATCAACCGCGCGCTGATCCCGATCGGCATGCACCAGTTCGTCAACACCGTCTCCTGGTTCCAGATCGGCGACTTCACCAACGCCGCGGGCGAGGTCGTGCACGGTGACCTGAACCGGTTCTTCGCGGGTGACCCGACCGCCGGCCAGTTCATGTCGGGCTTCTTCCCGATCATGATGTTCGGCCTGCCGGCCGCCGCCATCGCCATCGCGCACGCCGCCCGCCCCGAGCGCCGCAAGGCCGTGATGGGCATGATGGTCTCGCTCGCGCTGACCTCCTTCGTCACCGGTGTGACCGAGCCCATCGAGTTCGCCTTCATGTTCATCGCGCCGGTGCTCTACGTGATCCACGCGGTGCTCACCGCCCTGTCGATGGCGATCACCTGGGCCCTCGGCGTCCACGCCGGCTTCACGTTCTCCGCGGGCTTCATCGACTACGCGCTGAACTGGAACCTGGCGACCAAGCCCTGGATGATCATCCCGATCGGTCTGGTGTTCGCGGCGATCTACTACACGGTCTTCCGCTTCGCGATCGTCAAGTTCAACCTGCCGACCCCGGGCCGGGAGCCCGAGGAGGAGGTCGAGGACCTCACGAAGGCGTGAGCGACCGCAGTGCACGACCGAGGCCCCGGAGCGGCGATCGCTCCGGGGCCTCGGTCGTGTCCGTGTCCGGAACCGGGCGCTTCAGACCTCGTAGACGGCCCCCGGCGCCGCCAGTTCCACCGGGCCGTCGTACACCGCGCGGGCGTCGGTCAGATTGGTCCGGGGGTCGGTCCACGGGGGGATGTGGGTGAGGACCAGGCGGCGGGCGCCGGCGCGGGTGGCCGTCTCGCCGGCCTCCCGGCCGTTGAGGTGGAGGTCGGGGATGGACTCCTTGCCGTGCGTGAAGGCGGCCTCGCACAGGAAGAGGTCGGCGTCCCGGGCCAGCTCGTCCAGCGCGGCCGTGACGCCGGTGTCGCCGGAGTACGTCAGCGACCTGCCGCCGTGCTCGATGCGGACGCCGTAGGCCTCGACGGGGTGGGCCACCTGGTCGGTGTGCACGGTGAAGGGGCCGATCTCGAAGGTGCCCGGCTTGACCGTGTGGAAGTCGAAGACCTCGCTCATGGAGGAGGCGGAGGGGGTGTCGGCGTAGGCGGTGGTCAGCCGGTGCTCGGTGCCCTCCGGTCCGAAGACCGGCAGGGGCGCACAGCGACCGCCGTCGTGCCGGTAGTAGCGCGCCACGAAATAGGCGCACATGTCGATGCAGTGGTCGGCGTGCAGATGACTGAGGAAGATCGCGTCGAGGTCGTAGAGACCGCAGTGGCGCTGCAACTCGCCCAGGGCGCCGTTGCCCATGTCGAGGAGCAGCCGGAAGCCGTCGGCCTCGACGAGGTAGCTCGAGCAGGCCGATTCCGCGGACGGGAACGACCCCGAGCAGCCGACGACGGTGAGCTTCATGAAGCAGAAACCTCCGCTGGCGGAATATCTGGCGGATACGGAGAGCGGATACGGAGAAACGGGGGTCGTGCGGTCCGTCGAGCGTAAGGCGCGAAACCTCAGGTCGCTCCTCCGCCAGGGGCCGTTGTGGGCGAACTCACCTGTGGTGTCACCGGTTCGGCTGGACGTGGGGAGTGCGAGGCGGGTGAGGGGGCGCGCGAATGAGGCGCGCGCCGGTAACGTCGTCGTATGGATACGTCGTGGTGGCTCGCGCTCGCCGCAGTGGTGCTGCTGGCGCTCGTCGCCGCGCTCGTCGACGGCTGGGGCCGCCGGGGGCACCGGCCGCCCGGTCCGCGGGGCCGGCGCAGGCCGCCGGGGCGCCCGGGTGAGCGGGCCGCCGCCGTCCGGCCGCGGCCGGCGGAGATCTGGTGGGCCAACGTGCCCTACGAGGACGGCCCGGGTGCCAAGGACCGGCCGTGTCTCGTGCTGTCCGTGCACCGGCGGCGGGCGCTGGTCGCCAAGATCACCAGCCGGTACCGGGAGGAGCGCGCCGGGGTCATCCCGCTGCCGCCCGGCGCGGTCGGTGACGCGCGGGGCCGGACCAGCTACCTGGAGACGGACGAGCTCCGGGAGGTCCCGGTGCGGGACTTCCGGCGCCGGGTGGGCGAGGTGGACCCGGTCCTGTGGGACCAGGTCCGGCACCTCGCCCTGTGAGGCCTCACCCCGCCCGGTGAGACCCCCGGGGCCGGTGCCGGTGCGGGCTCACGCCCAGAGCTGACCCTGGAGGGTCTCGATGGCTTCCTCGGTGGTGACCGCCGTGTAGACGCCGGTGGAGAGGTACTTCCAGCCGCCGTCGGCGACGACGAAGACGATGTCGGCGCTCTCGCCCGCCTTCACCGCCTTCTTGCCGACGCCGATCGCGGCGTGCAGCGCGGCGCCGGTGGAGACGCCCGCGAAGATGCCCTCCTGCTGGAGCAGCTCCCGGGTGCGGGTGACCGCGTCGGCGGAGCCGACCGAGAAGCGGGTGGTCAGCACGGAGGAGTCGTACAGCTCGGGCACGAAGCCCTCGTCGAGGTTGCGCAGGCCGTAGACCAGGTCGTCGTAGCGCGGTTCGGCGGCGACGATCTTCACGTCCGGCTTGTGCTCGCGCAGGTAGCGGCCGACGCCCATGAGGGTGCCGGTGGTGCCGAGTCCGGCGACGAAGTGCGTGACGGACGGCAGGTCGGCGAGGATCTCCGGGCCCGTGGTGGCGTAGTGGGCGCCGGCGTTGTCGGGGTTGCCGTACTGGTAGAGCATCACCCAGTCCGGGTGCTCGGCGGACAGCTCCTTGGCGACCCGTACGGCGGTGTTGGAGCCGCCCGCTGCCGGGGAGGAGATGATCTCCGCGCCCCACATGGCGAGCAGGTCGCGGCGCTCCTGCGAGGTGTTCTCGGGCATCACGCACACGATGCGGTAGCCCTTGAGCCTGGCCGCCATGGCGAGCGAGATGCCGGTGTTGCCGCTGGTGGGCTCGAGGATCGTGCAGCCGGGCGTGAGGCGGCCGTCCTTCTCCGCCTGCTCGATCATGTGCAGGGCCGGGCGGTCCTTGACCGAGCCGGTGGGATTGCGGTCCTCCAGCTTGGCCCAGATGCGGACGTCGTCGGACGGCGAGAGCCGCGGCAGGCGCACCAGGGGGGTGTTGCCCACCGCGGCCAGCGGCGAGTCGTACCGCATCCCGATCAGGCCATACCGCCGGCGACCGCCGGCAGGATCGTGACGCTGTCGCCGTCGGCGAGCTTGGTGTTGATGCCGTCGAGGAAGCGGACGTCCTCGTCGTTGAGGTAGACGTTCACGAAGCGGCGCAGCTGGTCGCCGTCGACGATGCGGTCCTGGATGCCCGCATGCCGGGACTCGAGGTCGGTGAAGAGTTCGGCGAGGGTGTCTCCGGTGCCCTCCACCGCCTTCTGACCGTCGGTGTACTGGCGGAGGATGGTCGGGATGCGGACCTCGATGGCCATGGCTGAGGGCTCCTGTCGGAAGGTGTCGTAGGTTCGAAACGGCGCACGGCGGCACCGCCGCGCCCCGGGGAGCAGGGGCCGTACGGCGGCGGCGGAAGATCAACAGATGGCGCTGTTCAGCCTGCACAGGTCGACGTGCAGCCGCGCCACGAGCAGCGTGCCCGGCGCCTTGTCGCTCACGTCGAGAAGAACCATGGGCTCATCGTATCGATTCCCGGTACGGCTCCCGGAGTGTGATCTCACATACCGGGCGCTTTGCGTCCAGTGGGCGGGATCAGTAGGCCTCCACCACCTTGACCTCCTCCTCGGTCACCTCGCCCTCCACGATCCGGAACGACCGGAACTGGAACTCGCCGGCGCCGTCGGTGTCGGCGGTGGAGACGAGGACGTAGTGGGCGCCGGGCTCGTTGGCGTAGGAGATGTCGGTGCGCGAGGGGTAGGCCTCGGTCGCCGTGTGCGAGTGGTAGATGACCACCGGCTCCTCGTCGCGGTCGTCCATCTCGCGGTAGAGCTTGAGCAGGTCCTGCGAGTCGAACTCGTAGAACGTGGGCGAGCGGGCGGCGTTGAGCATCGGGACGAAGCGCTCGGGGCGGCCCTCGCCGACGGGGCCGGCGACCACGCCGCACGCCTCGTCGGGGTGGTCGGCCCGGGCGTGGGCGACGATCTGGTCGTAGAGGGCCTGGGTGATGGTCAGCATGGGTGCCAGGATAAGCAGAAGGGCCACCCCGTACCGATGGGTGGTACGGGGTGGCCCACATGCCGGACACCAGGGTGGCGGCCGCGCCGGGGCGCCAGGCGTCCCCGGGCGGCCGGGCCTCCGCGGATGAGCGGAAAACGCGCTGGTCAGCCGACCTTCTCGAACTCCGACGGGCGGCGCTCGGTGATCTGCGGGTTGCGGCTCCTGAGGACCGCCCAGCCGATCGCCAGGGCGGCGGCCCAGCCGGCCATCACGTACAGGCAGACCCGGGCGTCGGCGTCGTAGGCGATCAGGCAGGTGACGAACAGCAGGAAGGCGATGGCGATCCAGGAGCACACCGAGCCGCCGGGCGCCGGGAAGGACGAGGCGGGCAGGCGGCCCGCGACGACCTGGCGGCGGTAGCGGACGTGGCTGATCAGGATCATCAGCCACGTCCAGATGCCGGCCGCGGTGGCGACGGAGGTGACGTAGCCGAACGCCTTCTCCGGCACGGTGTAGTTGAGCACCACGCCGATGCCCATGAAGACGACCGAGACGGCGATGCCGAGGGCCGGGGTCCTGGTCGACGACAGCCGCCGGAAGACCCGCGGCGCCTCGCCGTTGTCCGCGAGGGTGCGCAGCATCCGGCCGGTGGAGTACATGCCGGAGTTGCAGGAGGACAGCGCGGCGGTCAGGACGACGAAGTTGACGATGCCGGCGCCGGCCGGGATGCCGATGACGGCGAAGGCCTTCACGAAGGGGCTGACGCCCTCGGCGAACTCGGTCCACTTCACCACGCACAGGATGACGGTGAGGGCGCCGATGTAGAACAGCGCGATGCGCCAGGGCAGCGTGTTGATCGCCTTGGGGAGGGTCTTCTCCGGGTTCTCCGACTCGCCGGCGGTGACGCCGACCAGTTCGACGGCGAGGTAGGCGAACATCACCCCCTGGAGGGTCATCAGGGAGGAGCCGATGCCCTTGGGGAAGAAGCCGTCGAAGGCCCACAGGTTGGAGACGGCGGCGGTGTCGCCGGCCTGGCTGAAGCCGAGGGTGAGCACCCCCAGGCCGATGACGATCATGCCGATGATCGCGGTGACCTTGATCATCGAGAACCAGAACTCGATCTCGCCGAACAGCTTCACCGAGATCAGGTTGGCCGCGAACAGCAGGACGAGGAAGACCAGCGCCGAGACCCACTGCGGGATCGCGGGGAACCAGAAGTTGATGTAGATGGCGGCGGCGGTCAGCTCGGCCATGCCGGTGACCACCCACATCAGCCAGTACGTCCAGCCGGTGAAGTAGCCGAAGAACGGGCCGAGGAACTCGCGGGAGTACTCGGCGAAGGAGCCGGAGACGGGGCGGTAGAGCAGCAGCTCGCCGAGGGCCCGCATGATGAAGAAGATGATCACGCCCGCCAGGGCGTACATCAGGATGATGCTGGGGCCCGCCTTGGCGATGTTGGCCCCGGCCCCCAGGAAGAGGCCCACGCCGATGGCGCCGCCGATCGCGATCATCTGGACCTGACGGCTGTTGAGCCCGCGCTCGTACCCCTCTTCCGGGGCGTTCGCCTGGTCGACCTGCGCTGAGGTCATGTGTTGGTGCGCCTTTCTCCACGCCGACCCGGACCTTCGCGTCGGCCCCGGATCGGATCTCGATCCCCCCGGATGATGGAGCTGAGCGGGCATTCCCAGGTCCGCTCGTGCCTGGCCGGCGGTCCGCCGGCTCGGTGGCGCACCCGCCGAACATTCGGGTGGTGTTCGCCGGGCGGTCGTGAAGATTTACCACGCCGGGGCCGGAGATCAGGAAGGCGCTTTGTGACGCAGCACACAGACAGAAACGCGCAAAGAACGCCCCAAGGGGACATACAGGGGCGTTTCCTTGACTCGATCATTACCCGGATTTGATCGTCCGCTGAGCGGACGCCCGAACCGGGCCTTCACCCGTGAAACCGGGCGATCAGGGCATCAAGGTGGAGACCAGCGTCTCCTGGAGCCCGCCCAGCCACAGATACGCCATGACCATCGGCTTGCGCGGGTCCTCGTCCGGGAGCCGGTAGAGCAGCTCGGTGTCGTCCTCGTCCGTGATCTCCAGCCGGGCGCCGATCGCCAGCCGCAGGTCGTTGAGCGCGCCGAGCCACTGCCGGGACTCCCCGGCGGAGAGCTTCAGCACGGCCCCGCCCTCATCCGCCGCCTCCGAGGCGAGCGCGTCCAGGGCCCGGACCACGGCGAGGGCGTTGTCGCGCTTGCCGGCCCGCAGGTCGTTCTCGGTGTAGCGGCGGAACTCGGCGGAGTACGCCCGCCGCTCCTCCGCCTCGCGCGGGCCCGGCGTCGCCTCGGGGTCGCCGTAGGCGTCGGGGAACAGGCGCCGCAGCACCGGGTCGGAGGGCGGCTCGCTGGGGCCGTCGGCGAACAGCTCGGCGAGCGGGTCGCCGGGCGCGTCCCCCGCGGGGCCGGGGCCGATCAGCTCGAGCAGCTGCACGGCCAGCGACCGGATGATGGAGATCTCGACGTCGTCGAGTGCGACGGCCGCGCCGCCGCCGGGGAGCGGTTCGAAGTGTCCTGGCATGGAGGGGTTTCAGCTACTTCCGTCCTGCGGGCGGGCGGTGGGTCATTTCCGGTCCTGCTGGAGGGTGGCCCACAGACCGTAGCCGTGCATGGCCTGGACGTCCCGCTCCATCTCCTCGCGGGTGCCGCTGGAGACGACCGCCCGGCCCTTGTGGTGGACGTCGAGCATGAGCTTGGTGGCCTTGTCCTTGGAATAGCCGAAGTACGACTGGAAGACGTACGTCACGTAGCTCATGAGGTTGACGGGGTCGTTGTGGACGATCGTCACCCAGGGCACGTCGGGCTCGGGCACGGCGGAGACCTCTTCCGCCGACTCGGTCTTCTCGATCTCGATGGGTGCGGCTGCCGTCACATGGCCCATGCTGCCACCACAGGGGGGTACTCGCACAAACGGGCCTGCGGAGCCGCGCCGTGAGCCCGCCGGACCCTAAATCGTCAGACTGACGAAATGGGGGTACCATGCTCGTCATGAACACAGCGGACGTTGGGCTGCCGGAAGAAGAGGAGCGCGAAGCGCTTCCGCGTAAGGGTGGTGGCGGGCGACGGGTGGGCGTTCCCTCGACGGCGCTCTTCACGGACCAGTACGAGCTGACCATGCTGCAAGGCGCCCTGAAGGCGGGCACGGCCGGGCGGCGGAGCGTGTTCGAGGTCTTCACCCGGCGACTGCCGGAGGGACGCCGCTACGGGGTCGTCGCCGGCACCGGACGGGTCCTGGACGCGGTGGAGAACTTCCGTTTCGACGCGGACGTCCTCGCCTTCCTGCGCGAGCGCGGCATCGTCGACGAGGAGACCCTGGAGTGGCTCGCCGGCTACCGCTTCGGCGGGGACGTGTGGGGCTACCCCGAGGGCGAGGTCTACTTCCCGGGCTCGCCGATCATGCGGATCGAGGGCACCTTCGCCGAGTGCGTGCTGCTGGAGACCGTGATCCTGTCCATCCTCAACCACGACTCGGCCATCGCGGCGGCGGCCTCCCGCATGGCCTCCGCCGCCGGGGACCGGCCGCTGATCGAGATGGGCGCCCGACGCACCCACGAGCTGGCCGCGGTGGCCGCCGCCCGCGCCGCCTACGTCGGCGGTTTCAGCACCACCTCCGACCTGGCCGCCGGCTTCCGCTACGGCATCCCGACCGTGGGCACCTCCGCGCACGCCTTCACGCTGCTGCACGACAGCGAGCGGGACGCCTTCCGCGCCCAGGTGGACACCCTGGGCCGGGGCACGACCCTGCTGGTCGACACCTACGACGTCGCCGAGGCGGTCCGTACGGCCGTGGAGGTGGCCGGCACCGGGCTGGGCGCGGTGCGGATCGACTCCGGCGACCTGCTGCTGGTCGCCCACCGGGTGCGCCGGCAGCTGGACGAGCTGGGCGCCACCGGGACGAAGATCGTCGTCACCTCCGACCTGGACGAGTACGCCATCGCCTCGCTGGCGGCGGCGCCCGTGGACGCGTACGGCGTCGGCACCCAGCTGGTGACCGGCTCGGGGCACCCGACGGCGTCGATGGTCTACAAGCTCGTCGCCCGCGCGGAGTCCGCCGGCCCCGACGCCCCGCTGGTGCCGGTGGCCAAGAAGTCCTCCGGCGGCAAGACGTCCGTCGGCGGACGCAAGTGGGCCGCCCGGCGCCTGGACGCCCACGGGGTGGCCGAGGCCGAGGTGGTCGGCACCGGGCCCGTGCCCGACGAGCTGGCCGACCGGCAGCTGCTGGTCGAGCTGATCAAGGGCGGCGAGGCGGTCGCCCGCGAGCCCCTGGACGCCGCACGCGACCGGCACATCGCGGCCCGTGCGCGGCTGCCGCTGTCCGCCACCCAGCTCTCCCGCGGGGAACCCGTCCTTCCGACGGAGTACCTGCACGGGGGGTCGGGTAGCTAAAGCTGGTGCGACGACGCGATGCAGCCCGTGGTGGCCTCTCCCGGACCGCCCTCGACGTCCATAGGCTCGGAGGTGCAGCAGCCTCCGGGCCGGCCCCCGCTGCCCCCCGCCCCCTCCCGGACCTCATAGCCGAAGGACACCCGCCATGCGCCGCGCCTTGATCGTCGTAGACGTGCAGAACGACTTCTGTGAGGGAGGCAGCCTCGCGGTGGCCGGGGGTGCCGACGTGGCCGCCGCCATCACCGAGCTGATCGGGCAGGCGCCGGCCGGCTACCGCCATGTCGTGGCCACCCGCGACCACCACATCGCGCCCGGCGGCCACTTCGCCGACAACCCCGACTTCGTCCACTCCTGGCCGGCGCACTGCGTGGCCGGCACGGAGGGCGTCGGCTTCCACCCGAACTTCGCGCCCGCCGTCGCCTCCGGCGGTGTCGACGCCGTCTTCGACAAGGGTGCGTACTCCGCCGCCTACAGCGGTTTCGAGGGCACCGACGAGAACGGCGTGCCGCTCGCCGACTGGCTGCGGGAGCGCAGGATCGACGAGGTGGACGTGGTGGGCATCGCCACGGACCACTGTGTGCGCGCCACCGCGCTGGACGCCGCGCGGGAGGGCTTTCGCACCCACGTCCTGCTCGACCTGACCGCCGGAGTGGCCCCGGAGACCACCGAGCGGGCGCTGGAGGAGCTGCGGGAGGCGGGCGTGGAGCTGTCCGGCAAGCCGGTCGTCCAGTAGCCCGCCGAACCCCTCACGCGGAGGCCGCCGGACGTCAGGTCTGGGCCGACGGGCGTCTGAGCAGGGCCCGGATGGGGTGCCACAGCTCCTGCACCGGGTCGAGGCCCGTGATGCCACCCGCCGGGGCCGTACGCCATATCAGGCCGTCCGGGTGGTGCAGGACCGCGGTGATCTCGTCCGGGCTCGGCGGGGCCGCGTTGCCCCGCAGGTAGACCGCCCGCAGCCCCAGGTTGCGCAGCCTGGTCAGGGCGCGCGCCCGGTTCGCCGCGTGCACGAGCACCCGGACACTGCCCGGTCCGTCGGCGGCGGGGCTGGGCAGGTTCAGCGCCACCACCACGGTGCCGTTCGGCAGCTTGCAGAAGCCTCCTGCGGCCATGCGGTCATACCCCCGTGTCGGTCGGTGTCGATCCGTGTGTCAATAAGAGAACCACAGGACGCACCTAAACACGGATCGGCGGCGACCCGCTAGAGGGTCGCCGCCGATCATGCTCTGACCTGCGAAGATGCTGTCTTACCTACCTGCGGGGCCGACCTCCAGCTCGATGGTCGAGCCGTTCCTGGCCTCCTTGAGGATCTTGATCTTCGTGTTGGTGTCAGTGATCTTGACGCCGCCGGTCGGGTTCGACTCGTCGTAGTAGTCGTTCTTGCGGTCGTTGAAGACCGACACACCCTTCGAGCCCGGGATGTACTTCGCCACGTCCGCCTTGTGCAGCGTCATGCCGTCGGTGCGGTACTTGCTGAACGGCGAGTCGTAGCTCTGGATCCGGTTGCGCATCAGCGTGCCGTCGGCCCACTTCAGCGCGGTCGGGTGGGAGTCGACGGGCAGGACCAGACCCGTGCCGGGGTGCTGGCTGGTGTTGTTGTCCGCCTGCGAGGTGTCCCACTTCCAGATGAGCAGGCCGTTCTGGTACGCGTAGTGCTCGACCCAGTCCGGGCGCTCGGTGAAGCCGAAGTTGTACGGGCCCACCTTCAGCGTCTTGTCGTACGACACGTACTGCCGGTTCTCGGCGATGTAGTACTGGGCGTAGTCCTTGGTGAAGGACGCACCCACGCGCGAGAAGCCGCTCTTCGTCCAGGCCGCGTCCTCGGACTCGGCGTTGTCGGTGAACACCGCCGCGCCGTCCGCGGTCACCGTGATCGCGTCGGCCGTGAAGCCCTTCTGGGCCACGCCGCCGTCGGTCTGGTAGCGGAAGCGCAGGTCGATCTTCTGGCCGGCGTAGGCGTCGAGGGAGTACGCGAACTTCGTGTAGCCCTCGAGCGTGCCGTGCAGGGCGGGCTTGTCGCTGCCGTCGCGCGGGATCGGCTTGCCGTCCACGGTGCCGTCGACGGCGGTCCAGTTGGCGCCGCCGTCGGTGGAGACCTCGGTGTAGAGGTAGTCGTAGTTGGCCTCGATGTCGTACCAGCCGTCGAAGGTCAGCTCGGCGGACGACGTACCGGTGAGGTCGACCGAACGCGTCAGCGTGTTCTTGAGGTTGTCGCCGCTGCCGCTCCACCACTGGGTCTTGCCCTCGGCGGGCTCGACGATCTCGGTGGTGACCGCCTTCTTCGGCAGCTCGACGACGAGCGCCTGCTTGTGCTTGGTGTTGTACTCGGCCACGCCCAGCTTGTGCCAGGAGTTCACCCCGGCCTTGGCGGTGTCGTAGTTCAGCCAGCCGAGCTGGAGCTTGTCCCAGGCGGTCATGTCGCCGGGCAGGTCGCCGATCTCGTTGCGGCCGGTGCCCAGCCAGGAACCGGAGGACATCAGGGTCCAGAAGCCGGTGGAGTTCTCGCCGCCCGCGGTGTCGTAGTGGTCCGGCAGACCGAGGTCGTGGCCGTACTCGTGGGCGAAGACGCCGAGTCCGCCGTTCTCCGGCTGAATGGTGTAGTCGCCGACCCAGACACCGGTGGAGCCGATCTGTGCGCCGCCCAGCCTGTTCTGCTCGGGACCGGTGGCGCCGGCGTCGGTGCCGAAGGCGTACCAGCGGTGGGCCCAGATCGCGTCGGTGCCCTGGGCGCCGCCGCCCGCGGACTCGTCCTCGCCGGCGTGCACGATCTGGAAGTGGTCGATGTAGCCGTCGGGCTCGTTGAAGTCGCCGTCGCCGTCGAAGTCGTAGCGGTCCCACTCGTCGAAGCGGGCGACGTCCGCCTTGATCTGGGCGTCGCTGCGGCCGGCCGCCTTCTGCTGCTCGACCCAGGCGTTCAGGCCGTCGCTGACGACGTTCCACACGCTCGGGCAGTTGGTCTGGCCGCAGGCGTTGTTGCCGTAGCGGGCCTCGTTGTAGGGGACCTTGACCCAGTCGGAGACCTCGCCCTCGACCGAGTAGCGGCCGGAGGACTGCTTCTCGTAGTAGGTCTTGACCGAGTTGACGCCCTTGCCGGAGCCGAAGTACAGGTCCTCGAAGTGCTGCCGGTCGTAGTCGGCCTTCCACGCCGTGGAGTTGTCCGTACGGCGGTCCGGCTTGGCTATCTGGTTGTGCAGCGGGCCCGGGGTGCCGCCGTAGCGGCTGTCGATCTCGTCGCCGAACTCGACCAGGATGGTGAAGATCTTGTCGGTCTTCTCCCGGCCCAGTTCGACGTACTTGGCGTCGCCCTTCTTGCTCTTCAGCTGGACGACGTTGGAGCCGTCCTTCTTCTTCACCGAGGCCTTGCCGGAGATGACCTGCTTCAGGGCCTCCTCGCGCTGGGCCTCCTGAGTCTTGCTCAGCGGGCCTTCGAGGTCGTGCCCGTGGTTGTCCTTCGCCGGGTGCGGGTCCTGGCGGTCCACGGCCTCCGGACGGACGGGCACGTCCGCCTGCACGACGCCGGCGGCGGAGAGCGTGGCGCCCGCCGCGGCGATGGCGACGGCGGTGGCCGCCGCTCTCAACGTCCAGGGTCTACTGGTCACTTGAGTTCCTCCCCCGCGTGCGCGTGCGCGGATGGGGGGTCAGAGAGGCGTGCAGGGGTCCGCGCACGCGTGATCAACGCGTGTTTTCAAGTGACGACATTTGACTAGAGGTTCGCCGGAAAAGACAGACCTTGACTTGAGCAGATCAAGTGCACTATGCGGAGCGCGCGTCCGCTTTGCGGACAGAGGGCGGGGCAGACCACGGGGCAGACCACGGGACAGACGGCGGGGCGGGCGACGGAACAGACGGCGGGGCGGGCGACGGGACGGGTGAGCCGCCGAGACCGTCACCGAGGTCCTCGAACGGGCGCGCGAGACCGTCCACTTGCTGGACGCCATGACTCCGTGCGCCCCCCGTGCATCGGCACTGTTGGTCAGGTCACGCTTACTGTTCGTTCCCCTCGGGCATGCAGGCGACTAGAGTCGATTGGCGGAACGCCCTGACGTCGGCGGAAAGCCAGGCCGACAGCCCGTTTCGCCCCCGATGTCTGCCGAGGACACGATGGCCATGCCACGCCCGACCGTCGCACAGTTCGCCTACGGCTCGTGCACCGTGATCTTCTCGACCCTCGCCATGCTGCTGGCGGCGCAGGCGGGTTCCGCACCGGGAGTCGCCGTCACCGCCGCCATCGCCGTCGTGGCCCTCGCGCTCGGGCTGCTGGTCGCGCTCACGGTGGCGGCCCCCAAGTCGCCCCGCACGGCGGCCGCCCGGCCCGCCGCGGCCCCCCGCCGCCAGGAGCCGGTGCCGGCGTCCCGGACGGCCGGGCCCGCGAGCGAGCCGGTGCGCCAGCGGGCCGCCTGACCGCCGCCGGGTCCCCGGCCCGGCTCAACGGGCGCTGACCACGACCGTCTTGGCCGCCTTGTCGTGCAGGCCCTGCTTGTAGGGCTTGTCGAAGAAGCTCCAGCCGCCGCAGATGATCGTCCAGATGCAGGCGCAGCAGAAGGCGAACGGAATCCACAGCACCGCCGCGCGGATCAGCGAGGTCTGGACGGAGGGCGTGGCGCCGTTGTCCAGGTTGGCCACGCGCAGGCCCATCCACTGCTTGCCGAGGGTCTGTCCGCGCTTGGCCGTCATGAAGGTGTCGTAGCCCATGTACAGCACGACGGCGATGAGCGACTGGCCGAACGACTTGGTGGCTTCGATCTGATCGCCGTCGAACTCGTACGAGTTGACCCGGAAGGCCCAGCTGAGCAGCCAGACCACGGCGCCCACCAGGATCATGTCGACGATCCGCGCCAGGGTGCGCCGGCCGCTGTCGGCGAGCGGGGGCATGCCGGCCAGCGGGTCGGTGGGATAGCCGCCACCGCCGTACGGGTCACCGCCGTAGGGTCCGCCGCCGTAGGGCCCTCCCCCCGGGGGTCCGCCGCCGTAGGGCGGGGGCTGGCCGCCGGGCGGGGGCGGGCCGCCGGGCGGCGGGCTGTCGTACGGCGAGCCGGATCCGCCGGTGCCACCGCTGCCGGCGCCCGCACCCGGGCCGGGCGGCGGGGGCTGCTTCCTGAACGGGTCGTCGTCGTCCGGCCGCTGCTGGCCGGAGCCGGGAGGCGGTTCGCTGCTCATGGCCCGAGTCGACCGCGATCCCCACGGTGCCGCATCCGGCGAGCCGCCGTCCGGAGTACGGCGGCCCGGACGGGCGACGGACCGTCAGCCCGACACGAACGTGTGCGCCGCCTTGTCGTGCCAGCACTGGTGCCAGGGCCGGTCGAACAGGCACCACAGCACGCCCACGACACCGACGACCAGCAGGCCGGGGATGCTGTAGACCAGCCAGCGGCGCAGCGCGGCGCCGAAGGACGGGGCCTCGTGGCCCTCGATGTCCCGCACCTCCAGACCGAGCAGCTTCTTGCCGAGGGTGCGGCCCCACTTGGCGGTGGGCAGCACCTCGTACACGACGCCGCCGAGCAGCAGGACGGCCAGCACGATGCCCAGGTACAGGGACGTGGTGCCGTCCAGGAGCCAGACGGTGACGGTCTCGCCGGAGAGCTTGGCCGCGTCGATCTTGCCGTTGACGTGGTCGACGGCCTTGAGGCCGAGGGGTACGGCGGCCACGGCGGTGACGGCGCCCAGGACGAGGGTGTCCAGCAGCCGGGCGGCCAGCCGCTTGCCGAGCCCGGCGGGGCGCGCCGCGGCCTGGCGCCGGGCGGCGGCCTGGAACGGGTCCTCCACGGGCGGCTTCCACGGTGCGACGGGCTGGTCCTCGCCGGCCGCGCCCGCGAGCCGGTGGACCTGCTGCGCCCAGGAGGACTGGCCGCCGCCCGGTCCGCTGGTCAGCGGGGTGGCGGCAGCGGGCGCGGCGGCCTGCGCGGGGACGGAGGCCTGCTGGGGCGCGGCGGGCTGCTGAGGGCTCGCGGACTGACGGGCGGGCGGCGACGGGTGGGGGACCGAGGGCGCCACCTGCTGGGGGCCGGAGAGGGCCGTCGGCGCGGCAGCCGGTCCGGGCTGCGCGGCGGACGGTGCCGACGGCGCGGCGGCTGCCGGACCGGCCTGGGAGGTGCCCGCCTGGCCGGCCCGGGCGGCGGCCTTCCCGGCTCCGAAGCCGGGGCCGGGGCCGGCGGAGGGGTTCGCGGTGCCGGATCGGGACTCGGCCTGGTGCCGGCCGACGCGCGGGGGCACCGGACGGAAGGTCATCGTGCCGTCGTCGGCGGCGCGGGCCGGCTGTGCGTCGGCGGTGGGGCGGCGGAAGACGAACGTGCCGTCGGTCCCGCTCTCCGCCTCGCCGGGCGCGTCCTGGGAGGCACCCTCGCCCCGGGCCGCGCGACCGTCGGACTGCGCCGGCCCGGCGGCCTGTGCCGCCCCGGCGGACCGGCCGTCGGCGGAGCCACCGCCGGAACCCGCCTCCGCCGCACCGGCACCAACGCCCGCACCGGCGCCGGCACCAGCACCAGCACCAGCACCAGCACCAGCACCGACCGAACCAGCACCGGCGGCCCCACGGTCCGCCGCACCGGGGGCGCGGCCCTCGGCGGTCGCGGCGCCGGAGGCTCCCGTTCCGTCGGCTCCGCCCGCGGCGGCCGGGCCGCCGGCCGCGGGCCAGCCGCCCGCCCCGGCGTCGGCGGCTCCGCCCCCGGCGGCCGGGTTCCCGGACGAGGAGGCGGACGCGTGCGGCACCCTCGGGTCGCCGCCCTGCGGCGCGGCCGGCCACGGGATGCGGCGGCCCTCGCCGGAGCCCCACGCGGACGCGGGCTCCGGCGCGTTGCCGTGCGGGGACGGTGCCTGCGGGTCGGCGGGTCCCGCGGGCTCCTCGACCGGGTCCTCGTCGAAGAAGTGCGGCCCGGTCTCCTCGACCGAGGGCTGCGCGGGGCGCACGCCGGGCGGCGGAGCGAGCGGTTCGCCGTCCTTGGGCGCCGGCCGGCTGGTGCCCGGCACCCAGGCGGCGCCGTTCCAGTACCGGACATATCCAGGAATGGACGGGTCCGGGTAATACCCTTCGCGGGGCCTGTCGTCGCCGGGGGCCGGGGTTGGGGCGCTCATGTCCGTCGTCCCGTATCTGCTCGGTGGGTGGTATGGGGGCCTCCACATCTATCAGACCGGCGCACGGCGCACGGCCACTCCCGCCGGACCCGCCCCTTTCCGGGCAACCTCGCGCACCCCGCTTCACACCCGCGGGAGCCCACGGAAAAAATCTTCGGCGAACCCGCGTAACGCTCCCGGCTCCGGCCGCTCTCCCTCGTGACGGACCGACCCGCGTCGTGAGAGAGGAACCACGTCATGCACCCCACCGTCGTAGAGCGCGAACTGGAGATGCGGCTCATCCTGGCGCCGGAGTACGCCATCCCGGTGCCGGCCCTGCTCGGCTACCGCACCGACGACCCGTACGCCGTCCACATCACCTTCCACGTCGACTCCGACCGGCCGGTGCACTGGACCTTCGCCCGGGACCTGCTGGTCGAGGGCGTCTTCCGGCCGTGCGGGCACGGGGACGTGCGGGTGTGGCCGACGAAGGCGGACGGGCGCAGCGTCGTGCTGATGGCGCTCAGCAGCCCGGACGGCGACGCCCTGCTGGAGGCGCCGGTGCCGCAGGTGTCGGCCTGGCTGGAGCGGACGCTGCGCGCCTGCCCCCCGGGGGCGGAGGGTGGGCAGCTCGGCCTGGACGACGGTCTGGCCGAGCTGCTCGCCCAGTGAGGCGGGTGCGTCAGAAGAGCTTGCCCGGGTTGAGGATGCCGAGCGGGTCGAAGGCCTGTTTGACGGCCCGCTGCATCTCCAGCCCCACGGGGCCGAGTTCGCGCGCCAGCCACTCCTTCTTCAGCACGCCCACGCCGTGCTCGCCGGTGATCGTGCCGCCGAGTTCCAGGCCGAGGGCCATGATCTCGTCGAAGGACTCGCGGGCCCGCCGGGACTCCTCGGGGTCGGCGGCGTCGAAGCAGACCGTCGGGTGGGTGTTGCCGTCGCCCGCGTGGGCGCAGACGCCGATGGTGAGGTCGTACTTGGCGGCGATGCGCTCCACGCCCTCGAGCAGGTCGCCGAGCCGGGACCGGGGCACGCACACGTCGTCGATCATCGTCGTGCCCTTGACGGCCTCCAGCGCGGTCAGTGACAGCCGGCGCGCCTGGAGCAGCAGTTCGGACTCGGCGGCGTCGTCGGCGGGGACCACCTCGGTGGCGCCTGCCGCCTCGCACAGCGCGGCGACGGCGGCGAGGTCGGCGGCCGGGTCCGGGGTGTCGAAGGCGGCCAGCAGCAGGGCCTCGGTGGTCTCCGGCAGGCCCATCTGCGCCAGGTCGTTGACCGCCTTGACCGTCGTACGGTCCATCAGTTCCAGCAGGGAGGGGACGTGGCCCTGCGCCATGATCCGGCAGACCGCGTCGCAGGCGGCCGCGGCGGAGGCGAACTCGGCGGCCAGCACCAGTTGCCGCGGCGGCTTGGGCCGCAGCCCCAGCACCGCCCGGACGACGACGCCGAGGGAGCCCTCGGAGCCGACGAAGAGGCGGGTGAGGTCGTACCCGGCGACGCCCTTGGCGGTGCGGCGGCCGGTGGACATCAGGCGGCCGTCGGCGAGGACGACGTCGAGGCCGAGGACGTACTCGGCGGTGACCCCGTACTTGACGCAGCACAGGCCGCCGGAGGCGGTGCCGATGTTGCCGCCGATGGTGCACATCTCCCAGCTGGAGGGGTCGGGAGGGTAGTAGAGGCCGTGTTCGTCCACCGCGCGGGAGAGCGCGGCGTTGACGACGCCGGGTTCGACGACGGCGATCCGGTCGACGGGGCTGATCTCCAGGATGCGGTCCATCTTGGTCAGGGACAGCACGATGCAGCCGTCGGTGGCGTTGGCGCCGCCCGACAGGCCGGTGCGGGCGCCCTGCGGCACGACCGGGACGCGGAGCCCGGTGGCGGTGCGCATGACGTGCTGCACCTCTTCGACGGTGCGCGGCAGGACCACCACGGCGGGGGCGCCGGCCGGGCAGAAGCTCGCCATGTCGTTGGCGTAGGAGGTCGTGACGTCGGGGTCGGTGAGGACGGCGTCCGCGGGCAGGCCGCCGAGCAGCCGCTCGACGAGGTCGCCCGCGAGGGCGCCGTCGGCTTCGGGGCGCGCTTCGATACGGCTCATGATCACAGGGTCGCACCGGGGGCCATCGGTGTGAACCCCGCGGGCGGCGCCCTTCGGCTGCCCGGGTGCGCTCCTCGTACGAGCGCACAGTATGCGGTGTGATGACCATTCTGGACGTTCCCGAACCCCGGCGGCGGCGTGCCCGGCGCGTGCGCCGGGTGCTGGTCGCCTCGGCGGCGGGGTGTGCCGTGCTCGCCGGGGTGCTGGTGCTGGTGCCGGGGCCCTGGGAGCGCGGGGCCGCTCCCCCGCCGGCGCCGGGCCCGGCGGCGCAGGCGCGCAGCGCGGTCACGGCCGGGGCGCCGGCGGCGCTGTCGGACCTGGCGGTGCTGATCGAGGAGCGGGAGGCGCGGGTGCGGCAGCGGCCCGCGGACGCGGCGTCGTGGGCGGTGCTCGGGGCCGCGTATCTGGAACAGGGGCGGCGCACGGCGGACGCGGGGCGCTATCCCCGGGCCGAGCGGGCGCTGCGCAAGGCGCTGAAGCTCCGGCCGCACGACGCCCGCGCGCTGGAGGGCCTGGCGGCGCTGGCGGTGGCGCGGCGGGACTTCCCCGCGGCGGAGAAGTGGGCTCGGGCCGCGCGCGAGGCGGCGCCGAAGCGGTGGACGGCGCAGGCGGTGCTGATCGACGCCCACACCGGGCTCGGGGACCACGAGGCCGTGGCGAAGGCGCTTCAGAGGATGACGGAGCTGGGCTCGGCACCGGCCGTCCGGGCGCGGGCGGCGGCCGTCTACCGGGACAAGGGCTGGCGGGAGGACGCGGCGGCGCAGATCTCCGACGCTGTCGCGGCGGCCCGGACGCCGGCCGAGCGGGCGGCGTATCTGGAGCAGGCCGGGCGGCTGGCGTTCGAACGGGGGGACCGGGAGGCGGCGCTGCGGCACTTCGAGGAGGCGCTGCGCACCGATCCCGACCTGCGGGCGGGGCAGGCCGGGCAGGCGCGGGCGCTGGCGGCGCTGGGCCGGACCTCGCAGGCGCTGGCGGCGTACCGGGCGGCGCTGGCCGAGCAGCCGCGCGCCGAGTGGGCGCTGGAGCTGGGCGAGCTGTACGAGTCGCTGGGGCTCGGGCAGGCCGCTCGGGTCCAGTACGACGTGGTGCGCGACCGGGTGCGCAGGGCGGCGGCGGCCGGGGTGGACGAGGATCTGGTGCTGGGGCGGTTCGAGGCCGACCACGGGGACGCCGGGGCGGCGGTGCGGCGGCTGCGGGCCGAGTGGGAGCGGCAGCCGGGGACCGAGGTGGCCGACGCCCTGGGGTGGGCGCTGTACCGGGCCGGGCGGTACGAGGAGGCGCTGCCCTACGCGACGCGGGCGACCGAGGGCGAGCAGGGCGGCGGGGTGCGCAGCGCGCTGTACGTGTTCCACCGGGGCATGATCGAGCGGAAGCTGGAGCGGTGGGGGCAGTCACGGCGGCATCTGAAGGAGGCGATGCGGATCAACCCGTACTTCTCGCCGCTGTGGGTGCCGGAGGCGGAGCGGGCGCTGAAGGCGCTGGGCGAGCCCCCCATGGGGGACCCGCCCACCTCGTAGCCGATCCCGGGCGATCAGAGGTTGCCGCGCTTCTCCTGTTCGCGCTCGATGGCCTCGAACAGGGCCTTGAAGTTGCCCTTGCCGAAGCCCATGGAGCCGTGCCGCTCGATGATCTCGAAGAAGACGGTCGGGCGGTCCTGGACCGGCTTGGTGAAGATCTGGAGCAGGTAGCCGTCCTCGTCGCGGTCGGCGAGGATCTTCAGCTCGCGCAGCGTCTCGACCGGCACCCGGGTGTCGCCGACCCACTCGCCGAGGGTGTCGTAGTAGGAGTCGGGCGTGTCCAGGAACTGCACGCCGGCTGCCCGCATCGTGCGGACGGTCTGCACGATGTCGTTGGTGTTCAGCGCGATGTGCTGGACGCCGGCGCCGCCGTAGAACTCCAGGTACTCGTCGATCTGGGACTTCTTCTTGGCGATGGCGGGCTCGTTGATCGGGAACTTGACCTTGAGCGTGCCGTCGGCGACGACCTTGGACATCAGCGCGCTGTACTCGGTGGCGATGTCGTCGCCCACGAACTCCTTCATGTTCGTGAAGCCCATGACCTTGTTGTAGAAGCCGACCCACTCGTTCATGCGGCCGAGTTCGACGTTGCCGACGCAGTGGTCGATGGCCTGGAAGGTGCGCTGGGCCGGCGGCTCGACCATCGGGGCGGCGGCGGTGTAGCCGGGCAGGTAGGGGCCGTCGTAGCCGGTGCGCTCCACCAGGGTGTGGCGGGTCTCGCCGTAGGTGGCGATGGCGGCGAGGACGACGGTGCCGTGCTCGTCCTTGACCTCGTACGGCTCGGCGATCGAGCGGGCGCCGTGCTCGACGGCGTAGGCGTGGGCGGCACGGGCGTCCGGGACCTCGATGGCCAGGTCGATGACGCCGTCGCCGTGCTCGGCCACGTGCCGGGCGAGGAAGCGGCCCCAGTCGGTGGCCGGCTTGATCACCGAGGTGAACACGAAACGGGCGGAGCCGTTCTCCAGCACGTAGCTCGCGGTCTCGCGGCTGCCGTTCTCCGGTCCGGAGTAGGCGACCAGCTGCATGCCGAAGGCGGTGGAGTAGTAGTGCGCCGCCTGCTTGGCGTTGCCCACGGCGAAGACGACCGCGTCCATTCCCTTGACCGGGAAGGGGTCGGCCTGCCGGGCGGTGTCGGGAGTGTGGTGTGTGGTCTGCGTCATAGCCGCAGGGTCTCCCGCCCACGCAAGGTGCGCAATAGTTTGCGTTTCCACTGGGCAATCTGCTCAGTGCGGGGCCCGTCGGGGCGGGCGTTCTGTACAGGATGACCAGCCGGAGGGGTGAGGGCGTGGGGATCGACCGACTGGACGGGCGGATCATCGGGCTGCTGGCGCGGGAACCGCGCATCGGGGTGCTGGAGATGTCCCGGCGGCTGGGCGTGGCCCGCGGCACGGTGCAGGCGCGGCTCGACCGGCTTCAGTCGAACGGAGTCATCCGCGGTTTCGGCCCGCAGGTCGATCCGGCGGCGCTCGGCTACCCGGTCACCGCGTTCGCCACGCTGGAGATCCGGCAGGGCCAAGGGGCCGACGTAAGGGCGCACTTGGCGGGTGTGCCGGAGGTGCTGGAGCTGCACACCACGACCGGCACCGGGGACATGCTGTGCCGTCTTGTGGCTCGCTCGAACGCCGATCTCCAGCGGGTGATCGACCGGGTTGTCGGTTTTGATGGCATCGTCCGGGCCGCGACGGCGATCGTGATGGAGAACCCGGTTCCGCTGCGGATCATCCCGCTGGTGGAGCAGGCGGCCGGAGACGGACGCGAGTGAGACCGGCCTCCCGGAGGTGAGCACGGGTGAACTTCTGGGAGTTCCTGGTCAGCCGCCACCAGCAGCTGCTCGCCGACGCCTACCAGCACGCCAGTGCCGTCTTCCAGTGCATGGTGGTGGCCACGGCCCTCGGGGTGCTGATCGGTGTCGTCACCTACCGCAGCGAGTGGGCCGGCAACCTGGCGACGCTCACCACGTCCACCATCCTGACCATTCCGTCGCTGGCCATGATCGGTCTGCTCATCCCGATCGTGGGCCTGGGCGTGCCGCCGACGGTGACCGCGCTGACGCTGTACGGGCTGCTGCCGATCGTGCGGAACTCCATCGTCGGGCTGCGCGGCGTCGACCCGGCGCTGGTGGACGCCGCCAAGGGCATCGGGATGTCCCGGACGGCCCGGCTGCTGCGGGTGGAGCTGCCGCTGGCCTGGCCGCCGATCCTCACCGGCATCCGGGTCTCCACACAGATGCTGATGGGCATCGCCGCGATCGCCGCGTACGCCTCCGGTCCCGGCCTCGGCAACGAGATCTTCCGCGGGATCGCCTCGCTGGGCAGCAAGAACGCGCTGAACCTGGTGCTCTCGGGGACGCTCGGGATCATCGTCCTCGCCCTGCTCTTCGACGCCGCGTACGTGCTGATCGGGCGGCTGACCATTCCGAGGGGGATCCGTGCCTGAGACGTCCGGGAACGCCGCCACCACGTCGGGTGCCGAAGTGGCCGCATCCGGTGCCCAGGTGGCCGCGTCGGGTGCCGCGATCGAGCTGCACCACCTCACCAAGCGCTACCCCGGCAATCCGCAGCCGGCCGTCGACAACGTGTCGATGGAGATCAGGGCCGGCGAGACCGTCGTCTTCGTCGGCCCGTCGGGCTGCGGGAAGTCCACCACCCTGAAGATGATCAACCGGCTGATCGAGCCGACCGGCGGGCGCATCCGCATCGGCGGCGAGGACGTCACCGACATGGACCCGGTGAAGCTGCGCCGCAAGGTCGGCTACGCCATCCAGGCCTCGGGCCTGTTCCCGCACATGACGGTCGCGCAGAACATCGCCCTGGTGCCGAAGATGATCGGCTGGTCCAAGTCGCGCGTCCGCTCCCGGGTGGAGGAGATGCTCGACCTGGTGGGTCTGGACCCGGGCGAGTTCCACGGCCGCTATCCGCGCCAGCTCTCCGGCGGCCAGCAGCAGCGGGTGGGCGTGGCACGGGCGCTGGCGGCCGATCCGCCGGTGCTGCTGATGGACGAGCCGTTCGGCGCGGTGGACCCGATCACCCGGGACCACCTCCAGGACGAGCTGATCCGGCTCCAGCACGAGCTGCACAAGACGATCGTCTTCGTCACCCACGACTTCGACGAGGCCATCAAGCTGGGCGACCGGATCGCGGTGCTGCGCGAGCGCTCCCACATCGCGCAGTTCGACACGCCCGAGGCCATCCTCACCAACCCGGCCGACGACTTCGTCTCCGGTTTCGTGGGGGCCGGGGCGGCGCTGAAGCGGCTGAACCTCACGCGGGTGCGGGAGGTGGAGATCACCGACTATCCGACGGTGACCGTCGACGACCCGCTCCAGCAGATCTTCAACCGGCTGCGGGACAGCGGCACCAACGAGATCCTGCTGCTGGACAAGCGACGGCGGCCCTACAAGTGGCTGCGGCGCGGCGACCTGATGCGGGCCAAGGGCTCGCTGGCCCGCGCGGGCACGCTGGTGCACGACACCGTGACCCGGGACGCGACGCTGCGGGACGCGCTGGAGGCGGTGCTGACCGACAACACCGGGCGGGTGGCGGTCACCGGGCGGCGCGGCGAGTACGAGGGTGTCGTCGACATGGAGACGCTGCTGAACTCGGTGCACGAGCTGCTGGAGGCGGACCGGCTGGACGCGCTGGCGCACCAGCACGACCTGGCGGAGGCCCGCGCCGATCAGACCCATGCCGAGCAGGAGGGCCACGGAGGGGAGGCGAAGGCGTGAGCGGCTTTTCCGGACGGCACCCGAAGGGCTCCGCCGGGCGCCCCTCGAAGGGCTCCCCGGGGCCCGGAGCGCCGGGCCCCGCCGGGCGCTCCCCCGGGCGTGCCTCCTGGCGCGCCTCCGGGCGCCGGGCGCGGCGGCCCGAGGACGAGCCGGAGGACGGCGAGCTGGGCCTCGGGGCGGGCGACGAGGACGCCGGGGGCACGGGAACGGACGAGGGCGAGGGCGCCCCCGCACCGGGGCCGCGGTCGCCGGCCGCGACGAAACGGCGGGTCACCTGGCAGAAGCTGACGTTCCTTCCGGCGCTGATCGTCGCGGTGCTGCTGGCCACGTGGCTGTGGTTCCGCCAGGCCGACCTGGACGCGCTCAGCCGCAACGCCCTGTCCGACGGCCGGGTCACCGAGGCGCTGTGGCAGCACGTGCAGCTGACGGTGATCTCCACGTTCTTCGTGCTGATCATCGCCATTCCGCTGGGCGTCCTGCTCACCCGCCGCATGTTCCGCAGGGCCACGCCGGTGGCGCTGGCGTTCGCCAACATGGGCCAGGCGACCCCGGCGATCGGTCTGCTGGCCCTGCTGGTGATCTGGCTGGGCATCGGCCGCCGGGCCGCCCTGATCGGCATCATCGTCTACGCCGTCCTGCCGGTGCTGTCGAACACCATCGCCGGGCTGAAGGCCAACGACCCGACGCTGCTGGAGGCGGCGCGCGGCATCGGCATGTCGCCGCTCGGCGTGCTGACCCGCGTCGAACTCCCGCTGGCCGTCCCGCTGATCCTGGCCGGTGTGCGCACCGCCCTCGTGCTCAACGTGGGCACGGCGACGCTGGCCGTCTTCGGCGGGGGCGGCGGCCTGGGCGTGCTGATCACCACCGGGATCACCAGCCAGCGGATGCCGGTGCTGATGCTGGGCTCGATCCTCACCGTCGCCCTCGCCCTGCTGGTGGACTGGCTGGCCTCGCTCGCCGAACTGCTGATGCGCCCGCGCGGGCTGGAGGTGGGGACATGAGAGCGCGTGTCTGGCTGCTGCTGGCCGCCCTGCTGGCCGCCGCCTCCGGCTGCGGTCTGACCAGCGGCTCCCCGATGGTCGACGACGTGGAGCCGGGCACCGTCGGCCGGGGCAGGCCGCTGGAGGGCGCGAAGCTCACCGTCGTCTCCAAGGAGTTCACCGAGCAGCTGATCCTGGGCGCGATCATGGGCATCGCCTTCCAGGCGGCCGGCGCCGAGGTGCTGGACCGCACCGGCATCCAGGGCTCCGTCGGCACCCGCGCGGCGGTGGAGAACGGCGACGCCGACGCCACGTACGAGTACACGGGCACCGCGTGGATCACCTACCTGGGGCACGGCAAGCCCATCCCGGGCGAGCGGGAGCAGTGGCGGGCGGTGCGCGAGGAGGACGCGGAGAACGGGCTGACCTGGCTGCCGCCGGCCCCGCTGAACAACACCTACGCGCTGGCGATGAACCAGGCCAACCACCGGCGGTACGGCACGAACACGCTGTCGGAGGTGGCCGCGCTGGCGGAGCGGGACCCGGGCGCGGTGACGCTGTGCGTCGAGGTGGAGTTCGCCAACCGGGCGGACGGGCTGCCGGGCATGGAGCGGACGTACGGGATGGACATCCCGGCGGACAACATCACGACGATGGACACCGGGATCATCTACACCCAGACCGCGAAGGGCGCCTGCACCTACGGCGAGGTGTTCACCACCGACGGGCGGATCAGGGCGATGAACCTGGTGGTGATGGAGGACGACAAGCACTTCTTCCCGAACTACAACGCGGCGCCCATGGTGCGGACCGCGACGCTGGAGAAGTGGCCCGCGATCGCGTCCGTGCTGGCGCCCGTGACGAAGGCGCTGACCAACGACGTGGCGCGGACGCTCAACGCGAAGGTGGACGTCGACGGGGAGGACGCGCACCAGGTGGCGCTGGACTGGATGATCGACAAGGGGTTCGTGAAGGAAGGCTGAGCCGGCCGCGGTGCCCGGGGTTCAGCAGGCGGGGACCTCGCCCCTGCCGCTCTCCAGGGCGCGCAGGGCGCCGACCGCGCCGTCGAGCGTCTCCACCGGGATCAGCCGCAGGCCCTTCGGCAGCTCCGCCCGGGCGTCGGCGCACTCGGCCTTCGGCACCAGGAACACCGTCGCCCCGTCCCGGCGGGCGGCCTGCGTCTTCAGCGGCACGCCGCCGACGGGGCCGACCTTGCCGCCGGGGGTGATGGTGCCGGTGCCGGCGACGATCCGGCCGCCGGTGAGGTCGCCGGTGTCCAGCTTGTCGACGATGCCGAGGGCGAACAGCAGCCCGGCGCTCGGTCCGCCGACGTCCGCGAGGCGCAGGGTGACGTCCACATCGGCGGCGTCGAGGCCGAGCTGGTCCAGGGCGGCCGTGGTCGCCGCGTCCTGGGACTCCTCCATCTGCTCCTCGTTGTACTGCTCGATCTCCCGTACGTCGTCGCCGCTCGGGTAGACCGCGTCGGTGGGCATGACCGCGCGGTCGGCGGCGAACCAGCCGTCGATCACGTCGCCCAGCCTGACGCGGGCGTCCGGGCCCGTCGCCTCGATGGTCGTCATCCGCAGCTGCCCGCTCGTCTCGTGCGTCGGCGCCCCCGAGACCGTGATCACCGGCGTGCCCCGGTTCTCGCCGAGCACGTTCGCCGTCAGCCCGGGCCGCGCCACGGAGAACGGCAGCGGCGCGAACACGGCGGTGGCGAGCAGCGCCACGACGGGGACGGCGCAGACGGCGAGGGCACGGGGGCGGGAGAGACGAGAGAGCACGGGGTCAATCTAACGTGGGGGTTTCGGCCGAGTGCCCCTGCGCCCCTCGGTGACGCACCCGACGCCGCCCCGGCAGCGAACCGGACGGCCCGGCACCGGCGCACCCGCCCCACCGCGACCACGCCGCGGCCGGCCCGTGGCGTGCCCGGGCCCGCCCGCGTCCACGCCCGAGTCCGCCCTGGCCGTGCCCGGACCCACCCGCGGCTGTGCCGGAGCCCGCCCGTGGCCGCGCCCGGCCCGCCCGCGACCGTGCCGCGCCCGTGGCCACGCCGGGCCCCGGCCGCGATGGCGGCGGGGTCCCCGGTCAGCGCAGCGCCTCGGCCACCTCGCGGGCCGCCTCGACCACGCGCGGTCCCACCCGTTCCGGCACCACGTCCGCCAGCATCACCACGCCGACGCTGCCCTCGACCCCGGACACCCCGAGCAGCGGCGCCGCCGCCCCGCAGGCCCCGGCCTCCAGCTCGCCGTGGGTCAGCGCGTAACCGGGGTCGTCGGGCTGCCGCAGCCGCGCGGACAGGATGGCCTTGCCCGCCGCCCCCCGCTCCAGCGGATGCCGGAACCCGGCCCGGTACGCCACGTGGTAGTCGGTCCAGGTCGGCTCGACCACGGCCACCGCCAGCGCCTCCGCGCCGTCCACCAGCGTCAGATGCGCCGTCGCACCGATGTCCTCGGCCAGCGACCGCAGCGCCGGCATCGCGGCCTCCCGGACCAGCGGGTGCACCTGGCGGCCCAGGCCCAGCACCCCGAGTCCGACCCGGGCACGGCCGCCCAGGTCACGGCGTACGAGCGCGTGCTGCTCCAGCGTGGCGAGCAACCGGTAGACGACGGTCCGGTTGACGCCCAGTTTGTGGGAGAGCTCGGTCACGGTGAGCCCGTGGTCGGTGTCGGCCAGCAGCTTGAGGACCCGTAGTCCTCTGTCGAGCGTCTGGGAAGTCTCCGCGGTCACGACGCCCACTCCTTCAGTGGTGAGGTCGGCGGCCCGTCGCGGCGGATGCGTCACCGAGTCCCGTCGGTGACGCGCTTCAGGCCGCCGATCGGCCGGCGGCCCGGCGGCGGACCGGACCTGAGTCGCTTCACGGCTGCGCTCCGCGGCGGCGTTGCCACGGGGCGTGTGCGTGCAGGGACAGTAGCGAGCCGGTTCGCTCAGCGGAAGGCTCCGTCCAGAATCCGGGCAGTGACCGGTAGGGACTACTGGCCTTTGTCCCGATACGTACGGCGCACGCCCGGGCCGCTCACGCCCGGAAACCGGAGCACGCCCCGGACACCGGCGCACGCCCGAGGCGGGCGCCGGCCCGTGGCGCCCGCGTGCCTCACTTCATCCGGGTCGCCCACTCCTGGACCTTGGCGATCCGCTGCCGCAGCTGCCCGGCCGTGGCCTCGGCGCTGGGCGGGCCGCCGCACACCCGGCGCAGCTCGGTGTGGATGACGCCGTGCGGCTTCCCGCTCTGGTGGACGTAGGCCCCGACCAGACTGTTCAGCTGCCGGCGCAGCTCCATCATCTCCTTGTGGGAGACGACCGGCCGCCGCTCGGCGGGCAGTTCCAGCAGGTCGGCCTCCTCGTCCGGCTTCTTCCGGCTGTGCGCGATCTGCCGTGCCTGCCGCTTCTGGAGCAGCAGCTGCACCTGGTCGGGCTCCAGGAGTCCGGGGATGCCGAGGTAGTCCTGCTCCTCCTCGCTTCCGGGGTGGGCCTGCATGCCGAACTCGGCGCCGTTGTACATGACCCGGTCGAAGACGGCGTCGGACTCCAGCGCCTCGAAGGGCAGCATGTCCTGCTCGCCGGTGTCCTCGTCCTGCTCCCGGTTGGCCTCCTCCATCTCCTTCTCGGACTCGGCGTACGGGTCCTCCTCCTCGCCGCCCTTCTTCGGCCGGTCGAGGACGTGGTCGCGCTCCTTCTCCATCTCGTTGGCGAAGGACAGCAGGTCGGGCACGGTCGGCAGGAACACCGACGCCGTCTCGCCCCGCCGCCGGGACCGTACGAAACGGCCGACGGCCTGGGCGAAGAACAGCGGCGTGGAGATCGTCGTGGCGTACACGCCGACCGCCAGCCGGGGCACGTCGACGCCCTCGGACACCATGCGCACGGCGACCATCCACCGGTCGGTGCCCGCGCTGAACTCGTCGATCCTCTTGGAGGCGCCGGCGTCGTCGGAGAGCACGACGGTGGCCTTGCTGCCGGTGATCTCGCGGATGAGCTTGGCGTAGGCGCGGGCGGAGTCCTGGTCGGAGGCGATGACGAGGGCACCGGCGTCCGGGATGGCCTTGCGGACCTCGGTGAGGCGCTGGTCGGCGGCGCGCAGCACGGCCGGCATCCACTCGCCGCGCGGGTCCAGCGCGGTGCGCCAGGCCTGGCTGATGGCGTCCTTGGTCATGGGCTCGCCGAGGCGCGCCTCGATCTCGTCGCCCGCCTTGGTGCGCCAGCGCATGTTGCCGCTGTAGGAGAGGAAGATGACCGGCCGCACGACGCCGTCGGCGAGCGCGGAGCCGTAGCCGTAGGTGTAGTCGGCCGCCGAGCGCCGGATGCCGTCGCCGCCCTCCTCGTAGGTGACGAACGGGATGGGGTTGGTGTCGGACCGGAACGGCGTACCGGTCAGCGCGAGGCGCCGGGTGGCCGGCTCGAAGGCCTCCAGGCAGGCCTCGCCCCAGGACTTGGAGTCGCCGGCGTGGTGGATCTCGTCGAGGATGACGAGGGTCTTGCGCTGCTCGGAGCGGTTGCGGTGGAGCATGGGACGCACGCCGACGCCCGCGTAGGTCACCGCGACGCCGTGGTACTCCCGGCCGAGCGGTCCGGCGCTGTACTCGGGGTCGAGCTTGATGCCTATGCGGGCCGCCGCCTCCGCCCACTGCTTCTTCAGGTGCTCGGTCGGTGCCACCACGGTCACCTGCTGCACGACGTGGTGGTGCAGCAGCCAGGACGCCAGCGTCAGCGCGAAGGTCGTCTTGCCGGCGCCGGGGGTGGCGACCGCCAGGAAGTCCCGGGGCTGCTCCTGGATGTACTTGTCCATCGCCCCTTGCTGCCAGGCCCGCAGCTTGCTGGCGGTGCCCCAGGGCGCGCGGCCGGGGAAGGCCGGGGACAGGTGGTGCGAGGAGCTGGCGGTGGTAGTCACGGTCTCCGAAGGGGGTAGAGCGGATCGGCCACGTATGACAACCGGGCCACCCTACCGGCGGCCCCGCCGGGCGGGCGCCGGTGCCGGGCCGGGTCCCCCACGGGTGGGACGGACGTCACAGCCGCCCCGCCGGCCGCGCCCGGCTCACCGGGCCCGCAGCCGGGTCGTCACCCACGCCCCCACCAGGGCCACCGCGGCCATCGGCAGGAACACCGCCAGGAAGGCCGCCGGGTGGGAGCCGGTGGCCTGCGTCGCGGCGTGGCTGACCGTGCCGCCGCCCAGGGCCGCGAAGGCGGCACCGCCGGTGGCCAGCAGGAGCACGTTGGACAGGCCGTCGGAGATCTGGAGGGCGGCGGAGTTGGTGCCGGCCTCCTCGGGGGCGGAGAGCTTCAGCAGCAGGACGCTGGTGGAGGAGATCACCAGGCCCATGCCGAAGCAGCCGAAGGCCCAGGCGACGGCCACCGTCCAGGCGGGCACCGCCGGCACCAGCACGCTCGGCGCGGTGGCGATCGCCGCCGCGACCAGGACCATGCCGAGGGTCATCAGCCGCTCCCGGTACGGCTCCACCCGCGCCCGGGACTGCACCCAGGAGCCCAGCGCCCAGGTCAGGCCGCCGGCCGCCAGGGAGAACCCGGCGAGCGTCGGGCTGAGCCCGCGCTGGGTGACGAGCATCAGCGGCACGAAGGACTCGGCGGCGATGAAGGAGCCCGCGGCGACGCCGCGCAGCAGCACGACGGAGGGCAGGCCGCGGGCGGCCCGGTAGGTGCCGCGGGGCAGCAGCCCGAGGACGGCCGGGACGAGCAGCGCCGCGCCCGCTGCGCCGGGGAGCAGGGAGAGCCAGCGCAGGTCCTGGGCGGCGTACTGGAGCAGTCCGGCGCCCAGGGAGATGCCGAGGGCGAGGCGGATGCGGCGGCGGTCGAAGGAAGCGGGCGGCTCCCCCGGGGCCGGGACCGACACCGGGCCGGCGGCGCGGCTGCGGATCTGCGGCAGGGCGAGCGCCAGCGGGAGCACCACCAGCACCGGTATGCCGAGGAAGACCCAGCGCCATCCGAGGTGTTCGGTCACCGCGCCGGAGGCCAGCGGGCCGACGATGGACGGGACGATCCAGCCGGCCGCGAACGCCGCCATGATCGCCGGGCGCAGCCGCTCCGGGTAGGCCCGCCCGACGACGACGTACAGCGCGACGATCACCAGCCCGCCGCCGAGCCCCTGCACGGCGCGGCCGAGGATGAACAGCCACATCGCGCCGGCCGTCCCCGACAGCAGCAGCCCCGCCGCGAAGCTCGCGATGCCCCACGTCAGCGGCGCCAGCGGGCCCCGCCGGTCCGACCACTGGCCGGAGAGCACCATCCCGAACAGGCTCGTCGTGAAGTACCCCGAGAACGCGAACGCGTACAGCGCCACCCCGTCCAGCTCGCGCGCCGCCACCGGCATCGCCGTACCGACCGCGGTCGCCTCGAAGGCGATCAGCACGACCACGGAGACGATGCCGATGCTCAGCGCCCGGTAGGCGCGGCTCAGCACCGTCTCGGCGGGCTCGGCGATGTCCGTACCGCCGACGGGCGCGCCGTCGAGGGCGGTGGACGGTACGGCGGATGCGGTGGCGCCGGCGGTGCCGGCGGTGCCGGCGGTGCCGGCGGTGCCGGCGGCCTCGGTGTCGCGGGGCTCAGGGGCGGTCATGGTCGCCAGAGTAAGGGGCGAACTCGCCGTTGACCCCTGTCGGGGGACGGGTCCGGGACCGGGACCTTGGTCCTACGACCGGCTCCGGGAACCGGCGCGGTGCAGGAGCCAGAGGGTGAAGGCCAGCGCGGAGACGTCCGGGGCCAGCGGGCGGCGGCCGTCGTCGGCCGGGTCACGGGTCAGGACCGCGCCGGTGGCGCCGTCGACGACCACGTCCTGGCCGTCGGCCAGCCGGCCCAGGCGTATCAGGCGGTCCGCCTGCCCGACGGCCGGGTCCCCGTAGTGCTCGGCGAGGGTGGGCAGGGCGATCTCCTCGGCGTCGAGGAGGAACGGGAAGGCGATCTCGGGCAGGCCCGTCTCGCGCAGGAAGCGACGGGTGGGTTCGTGGGTGAGACACGCGGGGAAGTCGATGTCCTCGAAGCGGATCACCCGGCCCCGGCCGAACTCCCGGTCCAGCAGCCGGGGCGGCAGCTCCAGGGCCGGTCCCGGCGGCGGGCCGCGGCCCGCCGCCAGGACCAGGCAGCCGATCAGCGCGGCCGTCCGCCAGAACAGCGGCACCTCGCAGCCCGCCGGTGTGCGCCGGGGCGCGCCGCGCGTCCAGGACGGGTCGTCCGGCGCCGACGCGGGACGGGCCGGTGTCAGCGGCGACGGCACCGGCGCCGCCGCCCGCGTCGTCGCACCGCTCGTGATCTCCCGCATGCCCCCGTGCATCGTCTCCCCCGCCTGTGTGCGTGTCCGTGCGCGGTGGGCACGGCAGCCGTCCCCACCGCTATGAACCCTACGCGCCACCACTGACAACGCCCCGCCGCCTGGGGCGGGTTCGGCGGCGGTGTCAGGCGCCGGTCACCACCGCGGCCTGCGGGCGGATCGGCAGGCGGTTCACCGGGCGTCCCGTGGCCGCGCGCACGGCGGAGGCGACGGCGGCCGGGGAGGCCACCACCGGCGCCGCGCTGACCGCCTTCGCCCCGAAGGGCGCGACCACGTCCCGCTCCTCGACGAGCCTGACGATCCGGATGTCCGGCGCGTCCAGGGCGGTCGGCAGGGCGTAGCCGGTCAGGTCCGGGTGGCGGACCAGGCCGCGCGGGCTGCGCAGGTTCTCGGTGAGCGCGATGCCCACGCCCTGGGTGACGCCGGCCTCGATCCGGGCGGTCAGCTGGGCCGGGTTCAGCACCCGCCCGACGTCCTGGGCGACGGCGAGTTCCACCACCCGCACGGACCCGATCTCGATGTCGACGTCCACGACCGCGCGGATCGCGCAGAAGGCCATGCCCACGAAGGCGTCGCCCTGCCCGGACTCGTTCAGCGGCTCGGTGGGGTGCGGGCGGCACTGCGCGGTGGCCCACAGCTCCTTGCCGTCCAGCGCCTCGGTGACCGTGGTCGACAGCACGCCGTCGTACGACGTGATCTTGCCGTCGGTGATCTGGAGCAGCTCCGTCGACATGCCGAACTTGTGGGCGAGCGGCTGGAGCAGCTGGGTGCGGACCATCTTCGCCGCGCGTTCCACCGCGCCGCCCGACACCCACGTGTGGCGGCCCCGGCAGCCGGGGCCGGCCGGGGGCTGGTCGGTGTCGACGGGCGCCACGTGCACCTCGTCCACCCCGAGCGTCTCCTGGACGATCTGCCGGGCCAGCGTGGAGAAGCCCTGGCCGGTCTCGACGGCCGCGCACAACACGGTCGCGACGCCGTTCTGCACCTTCACGGTGGCCGTGGAGACCTCGTCGGCGCCCTCCGCGCCGAGCATGTGCACCATGCCGATGCCGTAGCCCACGCCGCGGCGCACCGCGCCGGGTTCGCCCGCGCCCTCGGGTCCGCCGGGCAGCAGCCACTCCTCCTCGGGCGTGTCCTTGGGCAGCGGCGGCAGGGGGAAGTCGCGGACCGCCTGGAGGAGTTCGGCGACCGGGGCCGGGCAGGTCACCGTCTGGCCGGTGGGCAGCACGTCGCCGGTGGCCATGACGTTGCGCAGCCGCACCTCGGCCGGGTCGAGGCCCAGCTTCTTGGCGATCTTGTCCATCTGCGCCTCGTACGCGGCGCACACCTGCATGGCGCCCTCGCCGCGCACATGGCCCGAGGGCGGGTTGTTGGTGCGCACCGCCCAGCCCTCGATGAACGCGTTCGGCACGACGTAGGGGCCGCAGGCGAACGCCACGGCCGCGGCCAGGGCGTCGGAGGAGGTGTCGGCGTAGGCGCCCGCGTCGAGCAGGATCTGCGCCTCCACCTTCACCAGCCGGCCCTCGCCGTCCGCGTGGTGGCGGTAGCGCAGCAGGGTGGGGTGGCGGTGGGCGTGGCCGAGGAAGGACTCCTCGCGCGTGGCGGTCAGTTTCACCGGGCAGCCGGTCTTCAGAGCCAGCAGGCCCAGCGGCAGCTGGAAGCCCTGGTCCTCGCGGTCGGAGGTGGCTCCCGGCACCCCGGTGACCACGATCTTCACCCGTTCGGGCGACAGGCCGTAGCAGGCGGCGGCCGTGTCCCGGTCGGTGTGCGGGTCGGTGGAGGCCAGGTACAGCTCCACGCCGCCGTCGGGGCGCGGCACGGCGAGACCGGCCTCGGCGCCGATCGGTGCCGGGTCCGCGCGGCCGATGCGGTACAGGCCCTCGACGACGATCTCGCCGGCCGCCTCCGGGTCGCCGTGCCTCAGCGGGATGTGCCGGATCAGGTTGCCGTCGGGGTGCAGCGGCTCGGCCTCGAAGGCCTGCTCGGGGTCGGTGACCGGGTCCAGCACCTCGTACTCGACGATGACGGCGGCGGCGGCCATCCGCGCGGTGTCGGGGTGGTCGGCGGCGACGGCGGCGATGGGCTCGCCGTGGTGCCGTACGACCTCGGAGGCGAAGACGGGACGGTCGGCCCGCCCGCGTCCGTGCAGCGCCGCACCGGGCACGTCCTCGTGGGTGACGACCGCCCGCACGCCGGGCATCTCGCGGGCGTGGCCGGTGTCGATGGACACGATGCGCGCGTGCGGGTGCGGGGAGCGCAGCACGGCCGCCCACAGCAGGCCCTCGGCCCACAGGTCGGCGGCGTAGGGGAAGGTGCCCTCCGTCTTGGCGCGCGCGTCGGCGGGCGGCAGGGAGGCGCCGAGGCCGTGCGGGATCGGTTCGGGGGCGGGTGCTGCCTCCGCGGCCTCCGCGGTGGCTGCTTCGTTGCTCACGCGTGGCCTCCGTCCTGGCCGTACGGCGAGTCGCCGTGGGGGTGGTCGTGCGGCTGGTCGTACTGCGGGTCGTGCGGTCCCGGGGAGCCGGGAGCGTCGGACCGGTCGAACGCCGACCGGTGGACGCCGCCCGCGCCCGGACCCGCCTGGTGCGGGATGCGGGGCTCGCCGTCGCCGGCGCCGGGCGTGTCCTGGCCGTCCGCGGTGCCGGACGCGTCGGCCGCGGCGTGCGCCTCGCGCTCGGCGACGACCTCCTCGACGGCCCGCAGGACGCCACGGTAGCCCGAGCAGCGGCACAGGTTGCCGCACAGGGCCTGACGGGTCTCCAGGGAGGTCGGCGCCGGGTTGCCCTCCAGCAGGTCGTGCACGGTCATCGCCATGCCGGGCACGCAGAAGCCGCACTGCACCGCCCCGCACCGGGCCAGCGCCCGCTGCACGTCCGAGGGCTGTCCGTCGGCGGCCAGGCCCTCGACGGTACGGACCTCGCTGCCGGCCGCGGTCACCGCCGGGACCAGGCAGGAGGCGACGAGCCGTCCGTCGACCTGCACGTTGCAGGCGCCGCACTCGCCCTGTGAGCAGCCGTCCTTGGCGCCCGCGAGGCCGAGCCGCTCGCGCAGCACGTACAGCAGCGACTCCCCGATCCAGGCGTCGGTGACGGGCCGGTCCGTGCCGTTGACGCGGAGCACGTACGAGGCGAGGGGGTGCTCCTCGTGGTGCCCGGTGACGGCCGGGTCGGAGCCGTCGGGGGCGGACGCGGACACGGCGCCCTCCGGGCGGGACTCGGCGCCGGGTCCGCCCTCGGCGCCTGGCCGGGCCTCGGGGGTGAGTCCGCCCTCGGCGGCGGGCCGGGGCTCGGGGGTGGTCCGGGCGCCCGGGCCGGGCCGGGCGGCGGGGTCCGGGGTGTGCGCGGCACCGCGCGCGTGAGCGGTGCCGGGCCCGCGGTCCGCGCCGGGGCCGGAATCAGTCTCGGGGTCGGCCGCGGTCTCGGGGCCGGACCCGGCCCCGGAGCCGGACCCGGCCTCGGCACCGTGGCCGGCTTCGGCCGTCCCGTCGGTGCCGGGGGCACGGTCGGCGTCGGGGCCGTAGTCGGTGTCGGAGTCACGGCCGGCGTCGGGCTCACGGCCGGCGCCGGGGCCCTGGTCGACGTCGGCCTCACGGCCGGTGCCGTGGCCGTAGTCGGCATCGGGCCGACGGTCGGTGCCCGGGCGGTAGGCGGTGTCGGGCTCACCGCCGGGCCCGGGGCCGTAGTCGGCATCGGCCCCGCGACCGGCGTCACAGCCATGGTCCGCGTCGGCCCCACGACCGGCGTCGGGGCCGTGGTCGGTGGCGCGGCCGTGGTCGGCGTCGGAGCCATCGTCGGTGGCGGGCCGGTGGTCGGGGGCGGGGCCGGGCTCGGGCCCGGGTTCCGCCGGGGACCCGTCCTCGGGGCCGTCTCCGGAACCGCGCCCGGACACGGGCCGCGGGCCGGGTCCGTGACCGCCGTCGCCAAGGTGCCCGGCGTCGGGGCCGGGCCGAGGCGCGGGGTCGGCCCCGGAGTCCTGGGAGGCACCGGCGGCCGGCTCGGCGCCGGTCCGTCCCGCCCGCTCCTCCGGCCCGGACTCGGTCGTCTCGACCGGATGCGCCGCCTCCGCCCGTTCCCCGGTCCCGGGGCCGACGGAACCGACGGGTCCGGAACCCGGTCCGGCCGGGTCCGGGAACGACCCGGCCGACTGCCCGGCGGGGTCCTCGGCCGCCGCCTCGGCGCCCTCCCGCTCCCCCGCCGCATGCTCGGCGGGGTGCTCCGGCGCGGGCGGGGCGGAGCACGGCTGCCCCACCTCCTGGGTGGCCCAGGGCGCGGGGGCGCCGCCGGGCAGGGTGGCCGGGGCGGTGCCGCTCCACTGGTCGGCCAGCGAGGACGTGGTGAACTCGCCGGACTCGTCCGGCAGCTCGCCGCCGGCTACGGGGATGGACCACTGCCCGGTCACGTCGTGGCCGGGCGCGCCGCTCACGGCGGAGCCGTCGCCGGCCGTGTCCTCGGCGGCCGGGGCGGCCTGGGAGAAGTCCCAGTGTCCGGTGGCACCCTGCTGGTACGCGAACCCGTCGTCACCGCCGTAGTGCTGCCCGGCCGCGCCGTACGGGTCCTGCTGCCGGTAGGCGGCGCCGGCACCGTACGGGTCCTGCTCGTACGGGCCCGGCCCATACGGGCCGGGGGCCTGCGAGGCCGGCGCGTGCGGGTCCGGTGCCTGCGCGTCCGGGGCGTGCCACTGGGCGCCGTCGACCGGTGCGGACGGCATCGCCCAGGTGCCGGTGGCCGCCGGGTCGGTGCCGGTGGTGGCGGGGGTGACCGTTATCTGCGGGGGCGTGTAGCCGTGGCCGGGCGCGGCGAGCGGGCTCTCATGCGCGTCCAGCAGCGCGTCGACGCCGCCCTCGGGGAGCTGGACGAAGGCCGTGGCGCCGTCGTCGTAGTCGCCCTGGGGCAGCGGGTCCCAGCGTCCGCCGCCCTGGGCGGCGCCCTCCGGGTGCCGGTCTCCGTGCTGGTCGTCGGTCACGTCAGCGCCCTCCCCAGTGCTCGTCGGGCCAGCGCGGCGACGGTGCGCCGCAGATGCAGTACGGCGGGCGGAAGCTGTTGCGGGGAGCCGTCCTCGGCCGGGGCCGGGTCGGGGATGCAGGCCGCGGCGACGTACTCGCCGAAGGCCTGCACGGCCTCGGGCACGATCGCGCGGTTGTTGTCCCAGTCGATGAGCCCGCCGACCCACTGCTCGGCTTCCAGGGGCCGCAGCGGCATCGGCGCGATGGCGCCGACCGCGCACCGCACGCCGCGCCGGGCCGGGTCGAGCACCAGCGCCACCGAGGCGACCGCGCGGCCAGGCCCGGTCCGGCCGGTCGCCTTCAGGAAGACCTGCGGGGCGTGCAGCAGCGGCACGCGCACATAGCCGATGAGTTCGCCCGCGCGGAGCATCTCCATGCCGGCCAGCAGGTGGGACACCGGGATCTCCCGGCGGGCTCCGTCCGGGCCCGCGATGATCAGCGTCGCCTCCAGGGCGGCCAGCACCGGCAGCGCGTCACCCGTGGGGGCGGCCGAGGCGATGTTGCCGCCCAGGGTGCCCGCGTTGCGGATCTGCGGCGGTCCGGCCGCGCGGGCGGCGGCGGCGAGCGCCGGGATCAGGGCGGCGAAGTCGGGCCGGCCCATGCGCGCGTGCGTGAGGCCGGCGCCGAGCAGTGCGTGCCCGTCCTGGTACTGCCAGCCGCGGATCTCGCTGATCCGGCCGAGACCGACCAGGGCGGCGGGCCTGAGCTGACCGGAGTTGACGGCGGTCATCAGGTCGGTGCCGCCGGCCACGGGGACGGCCGCGGGCACGGCGGTGAGCGCCGCCACGGCCTCGTCCAGCGTCGTGGGCAGCGTGACGGCCTGCGCCGCCTGCGGTGCGTGCGTGCTCAAACCGGCTGCCCCTTCCCGCTGTCCCACCAGGTCCCGCCTGTGCTGCCGTACGGTACGTGCTGACAGGGCGGACGTGGCAACTCTGGCACATCTTCGCAGGGCCCGGACGCGGGGGTCCGCTAGGAGGTGTTCGCCCACCTCATCGGTGACATGGCCGGTTTTCGCACGCCATCCACACGGTTTGACGGTGCTGTGCGCATTGGCACTCTTCGGTGAAGATTGCGGCGGTCTTCGTGGAGTTGTTCGCAGGGCGGAGCCGGTCCTGCGCGTCCGGAGGCGGAGCCCGTCCTACGCGTCCGGCGGCGGGCCGTCGACCGGCCGGCCGAGCACCCCGGGGCGGCGCTGCCACGGCAGCGGCCCGGCGGGCGGCCGGTAGGCCACCCCGAGGGCGTCGAGCCGTCCGTAGTGCGCGGTCATCCGGCGTTCGAAGTCGGCGAAGTCCCGCTCCGCGGGCGGCGGCAGGGCACTCCACGCGACCTCGGCGAAGGCGGCGAGCCGGGGGAAGACCTGGTAGTCGACGCGCGAGGCGTTCTCCATCACCTCGGTCCACACGTTGGCCTGGGTGCCCAGGACGTGCCGGGCCTCCTGAGGCGTCAGCGCGGCCGGAACGGGCTCGAACCGGTAGACGTCCTCCAGGGTGCGCACGAACCCGATCGGCACCGGCTCGTCGGGACCCGCGTCCTGCCGGTGGTCGAGATACACGTGCTGCTCGGGGCACATGACGACGTCGTGCCCGGCCCGGGCCGCGGCGATCCCGCCGGCGTACCCGCGCCAGGACGACACGGCCGCCCCGTCGGCGAGGCCGCCCTCCAGGATCTCGTCCCAGCCGATGAGCCGGCGCCCGCGGTCGGCGAGCCAGCGGTCGAAGTGCCGGATGAACCAGGACTGGAGCTCGTCCTCGTCGGCCAGCCCGAGTTCCTGGATGCGCGCCTGCGCGGCGGGTGAGCGCCGCCACTGGTCCTTCGGGCATTCGTCGCCGCCGACGTGGACGAACTCCGAGGGGAAAAGGCCGAGGACTTCCTCGAACACCCCCTCGTAGAAACGCAGGGTGGTGTCGGTGGGCGCGAGGACGTTCGGCGAGACGCCCCAGGTGTCCCAGACGGACAGGGCGGCGGTGTCGACGACATCGGTGTTGCCGAGTTCCGGATAGGCGGCGATGGCGGCCTGCGAGTGTCCGGGCACGTCGATTTCGGGGACGACGGTGATGTGCCGTTCGGCGGCGTAGGCGACGATCTCCCGGATGTCGTCCTGGGTGTAGTGACCGCCGTGCGGCTTGTCCTCCCACAGCGGTGAGGCCCGGTGACCGAATTTGGTGCGGGCCCGCCAGGAACCGGTACGCGTCAGCTCCGGGTACCGCAGGATCTCGATGCGCCAGCCCTGATCGTCCGTCAGGTGGAAGTGGAGGACGTTGAGTTTGTGGGCGGCCATGAGATCCAGGTAGCGCAGGACGCCGTCCTTGGGCATGAAGTGCCGGGCGACGTCGAGCATCAGTCCGCGCCAGCGGAAGCGGGGCGTGTCCCGGATCTCGGTCGCCGCCAGCCGCCAGTGCCGGCCGGGCAGCGGAGCGCGCCGGAACGCGTCGGGGCCGAGCAGTTGCCGCAGGGTCTGGGCGCCCCAGAAGACGCCGGCCGGACCACCGCCGGCCAGGCGCACGCCGTCCGGTACGACGGTCAGGCGGTAGCCCTCGGCCTCCAGGCTCGCGTCCAGGCACAGGCGGACGGTGTCGCCCTCCCGCTCCCCGGGGGCCAGCGGCAGGCCGGTGGCCGCTCCGAGGGTGGCGCGCAGCCAGCGTTCCGTCCCCTCCGTGCCGGGCCGGGCCAGCACCCGGGTGCCGGGGCCCAGGGCGAAGAACCCGCCCTCGGGGCCGCCCCCGGGGGCCGCCGTCGACCACTTCGGCCGGGGAATCAGATGCGTCATGGCAGTCTCAGTCCTTCACCGCTCCGCCGAGGCCGGAGACGAGTCGTCGTTGCACGAGTACGAAGAAGACCAGCACCGGGATCGTCATCACCGTGGACGCCGCCATCACCCCGCCCCAGTCCGGGTCCTCCGGTTTGTAGAAGACCAGCAGCGCCATCGGCAGCGTGGACTGGGACGTGTCGCTGATGATGAAGGACTTGGCGAACAGGAAGTCGTTCCAGGCCGAGATGAAGGAGAACACACTGGTCGCCACCAGCCCCGGGAAGACGAGCGGGAAAAGGATCTGCCACAGGAATCGCGCCCGGCTCGCGCCGTCCAAGTAGGCGGCCTCCTCCAGGGCTGGTGGAACGGCTTTCACGAAGCCCCGCAGCATCCAGATCGCGAACGGCAGCGAGAAGGCGATGTGCGGCAGGATCAGTGAACCCAGCGTGTTCAGCTGGCCGAAGTCCCGCATGAGGAAGAACAGCGGGATCGTGAGCGCTTCCACGGGCACCATCTGGGCCACCAGGAACATGATCAGCAGGGTGGTCCGGAAGCGGAACCGGAAACGCGTCACGGCCGTCGCGGCGAGAAACGCGATCAGCGCGGAGGCGATCACGACGGTGCCCGCGACGAGCAGGCTGTTGAGAAAGTAGCGGCCGAATTCCTGCTGCTCGAAGACCCTTCGGAAGGAGTCGAGGGAGGGCGCCGACGTCCAGGGCCTGGGCTCGGTCGACTCGATCTCGCCGGCCGGCCGGAAGGCGCTGAGCACCATCCAGTACAGCGGGAAGGCGACCACGACGGCGGTCAGGAGCGCCACCGCCTCCGCCGCCGACCGCCACGGGCGGCGCACACGGACCCGAAGAAGATTCACCACTCCTCCCCCTGGCGGCGCAGCAGCCGCAGGTACACCAGCGTCACGGCGAGCAGGATCAGCAGCATGACGACGCCGATCGCGGAGCCGAGGCTGTACTGCGAGGACGCGAACGCCTTCTGGTAGGCGTACACGTTGAGGACGAGGTTCTGGCCGGCGATGCCGCCGCCGTTGGTCATGACGTAGATCTGGGTGAAGACCTTGAAGTCCCAGATGACCGACTGGATGGTGACGACCACCAGGATCGGCCGGAGCATGGGCGCGAGCACCGACCGCCAGATCCGCCACTGCGAGGCGCCGTCCAGCGCGGCGGCCTCCAGCACCTCCGTCGGCACGGCGCGGATGCCGGCGTAGACGGTGACCATCACGAACGGGAAGGAGCACCAGACCACTTCGAGCAGGACGAGGAGGAAGGCGCTGTAGCGCCCGTACGTCCACGAGTGGTCGCCGAGGCCCAGCAGCCGGTTCACGGGCCCGAAGTCGGGGTCGAACAGCAGCAGCCAGACCGTCGACCCGGTGACCGCCGGTGTCGCCCACGCCCCCAGCGCGGCCAGCATCAGCGCCAGCCGGGGCAGGGCGCGCACGCGGGTGAGCAGCACGGCGAGGGCGCACCCGACGGCCAGCGTCGAGACGACACAGGCGGCGGCGAAGACGACGGTGGCCAGGAGGACCTGCCAGAACTGCGGGTCGCCGAACAGCTCGGCGTAGTTGCCCAGCCCCCGGAAGCCGGTCGGCTGCCCGCCGCTGACCTGGGCCTGGGTGTACTCCAGGAGGGAGATCAGCCCCAGCTGGTAGATGGGATAGACGAGCAGCCCGCCGAGGACGACGAGCGCGGGGGCGAGATACAGCCAGGGCGTGGTGGCGCGGCGTGCGAAGGAGCGCGGGGCCGTGCGGGACGGGCGGCCGGCGCCGCGCGGGCGCGCCGGACCGCGGCTCACCCGCTTCCGCGCGCCCGCCGCGTCCACCGCGTCCACCGCGCCCGGCGAGCTGGTGGGCACCCCCGTCATCCGGCGGAACCGAAGGCGTCGTTCATCTTGCGGGCCGCGTCCGCGGAGGCCGCCGCCACGTCCTTCTTGCCGCTGACGATCTCCTGGAACATGGTCGGCAGCACCGCCGAGGAGTCGATCTGCGCCCAGGCGGGAGAGGCGGGCACGAACTTGGTGCCGGAGGCCAGCGTGTCGACGAACGGCTTCACGAACGGCTCCCGCGCCGCGGCCTGCCGCCGCACGTCGGAGAAGGTCGGCAGGAATCCCATCGCGTCGAACAGCTCCGCCTGCGTCCGCTTCGACGCCAGCCGCTTCATCAGGTCGACGGCGAGGCTGCGGTGGCCGGTGCTCTTGAGGACGCCGACGTTGTTGCCGCCGGCGAAGGCCGGGGCGGTCGAGCCGGGCTCGACGCCGGGCAGCGGGACGACGGCGTACTTCCCCTTGGCCTTCCCGGCCTCCACGGCCTGGCGGCTGAAGTCGCCGCCGATCGCCATGGCCGCCTTGCCCGAGGCGAACGCGGTGACGGTGTCGTTGCCGCCCATCCCGGCGCACTTGGCCGCGGGGCAGTTGTCGTCGCCGAAGAGGGAGGTGTACGCCTCGATGCCGGTGCGGGCGGCGGCGCCGTCGAGGGCGGAGGCGTACGAGGCGCCCTTGCCGGTGGCGAGTTCGCCGCCGTGGGCCCAGATGAAGGGCAGCGCGCCGTAGGTGTAGGCGCCGCCGACGGCGATGCCGTAGAGGCCGGGTTCGGCGGCGCGGATGCGCTTCGCCGTGGACGCCAGCTCCTGGAGGGTCCTCGGGGGCTTCAGTCCCAGCTCGTCGAAGACGTCGGTGCGGTAGTAGAGGGCGCGTACGCCGACGAAGAGCGGGGCGCCGTAGATCCGGTCGTCCACGGTGACCGACTGGCGGGCGGTCGGGTCGGTGTCCGCGGCCTCGTCCCAGGCGCCGAACTCCTCGGTGACGTCCAGGAGGCCGCCGTCGCGCACATAGCCGGCGGTGTCGGTGTTGCCGTACTCGATGACGTCGGGGGCGCTGCCGGGGTCGTTGAAGGCGGCCTTGATGCGCTGGGCGCGGGTCTCGACGGGGATGTACTCGACGGTGACCTCGGTGCCCTCGTGGGCCTTCTCGAAGCCGGCCAGGACCGCGTCGACGACCTCTTCCTTGGGCTTGTTGCTGACCTCCTGGAACAGCCAGACCCGCAGGGTGCCGGTCTTGTCGTCCTTGCCGGACGAGGTGTCGGAGGTCTGGGGCGCACAGGCGGTGACGAGGACGGTGGCGGCGGCCAGGAGCACGGCCGGCCGGAGGGAGAGCTTCATGGAGAGATCCTCCAGGCGTTGCAACATACGCAATGACGGTTTCGCTCTGCACAACTCCGAGGAGGCTAAGGACTCCATGAACATGTCCACAAGAGGTCTCCACCACTTCGTGACACACAAAGGCCCCCGGAGCGCGCGCGAACGCGCTCCGGGGGCCTCGCAGGTCTCGGCCGGGCGGGGCGGGGGCTACTTCTTGTCGCCGCCCTTGCCCTCGTCGCCGCCGGCGCTCATGGACTCGTAGATCTCCTTGCACATGGGGCACACCGGGTACTTCTTCGGGTCGCGGCCCGGCACCCAGACCTTGCCGCAGAGCGCCACGACGGGGGTGCCGTCGAGGGCGCTCGCCATGATCTTGTCCTTCTGGACGTAGTGGGCGAAGCGCTCGTGGTCGCCGTCGCCGTGGGACACCTGTGGCGTCGGCTCTACGAGGGTTCCCGTACCAGTCCCGCGCTCGGGCTCGAGAGTGCTCATAAGTGCCAAGGGTACTGAAGCTCACACACTTCAGTTGAGCGACGGGTCGTCCGGGTACGTCGCCACCATCGCCAGCTCGTTGCGCTGGCGGCGCAGCACTTCCCGCCAGAGCCGCTCGGGCGCCGGGGAGGAGACGTCACCGGGTTCGGACTCCACCACGTACCAGGCGCCGTCGGTCAGCTCGTCCTCCAGCTGGCCGGGGCCCCAGCCGGCGTACCCGGCGAAGATCCTGAGCGAGCCCACGGCGGAGGCCAGCAGCTCCGGCGGGGCCTCCAGGTCCACCAGGCCGATCGCGCCGTGCACCCGGCGCCACCCCAGCGGGGCGGTCTCACCGTCGGTGTCGCCGGGGACGACCGCGACGCCGAGGGCCGAGTCGAGGGAGACCGGGCCGCCCTGGAAGACGACGCCGGGCTCGCCGGCGAGATCCGCCCAGCCCTGGAGGATGTCGCCCACGCCGACCGGCGTCGGACGGTTGAGGACGACACCGAGGGAGCCCTCCTCGTCGTGGTCGAGGAGAAGCACCACCGCGCGGTCGAAGTTCGGGTCCGCCAGAGCGGGTGTGGCCACGAGCAGCCGCCCTGTGAGCGAGGACACCTCGGTCATGGCAGACATGATCCCGCATGTTGTCCGCCGATGGGGAGGCAATCGGGGCACGGGGGTGAGGGGCAGGTCAGGCGCACCGGTGCAGCCCACGCGCACGCGCGCCGGCCGTGACCGCACGTGCCCGCTACCCAACGGTTCGTGTTGTGACAGAGCTATGACGGACCAGCGCGGTCCGCGGGCTTACTGAAGGGGGGTGGAGGGCGATTACCCTTTCCCTCCTGGCCCCTGCCCAACCCCACGGAACGCGAGATTCATGACCGTCAACGGCGCTGATGACGTACTGCTTGTCCACGGCGGGACCCCGCTGGAGGGCGAGATCCGTGTCCGCGGTGCGAAGAACCTCGTACCGAAGGCCATGGTCGCCGCGCTGCTCGGCAGTGCACCGAGCCGGCTGCGCAACGTGCCGGACATCCGCGACGTGCGGGTCGTACGCGGACTGCTGCAACTGCACGGGGTGACGGTCCGTCCGGGTGAGGAACCGGGCGAGCTGGTGATGGACCCGACGCACGTCGAGTCCGCCAACGTGGCCGACATCGATGCCCACGCGGGTTCGAGCCGCATCCCGATCCTGTTCTGCGGGCCGCTGCTGCACCGCCTCGGGCACGCCTTCATCCCGGGCCTGGGCGGCTGCGACATCGGCGGCCGGCCCATCGACTTCCACTTCGACGTGCTGCGGCAGTTCGGCGCGACCATCGAGAAGCGGGCGGACGGGCAGTACCTGGAGGCCCCGCAGCGGCTGCGCGGCACGAAGATCCGGCTGCCGTACCCGTCCGTGGGCGCCACCGAGCAGGTGCTGCTGACGGCGGTGCTCGCGGAGGGCGTCACGGAGCTGTCCAACGCGGCCGTGGAGCCCGAGATCGAGGACCTGATCTGCGTCCTGCAGAAGATGGGCGCGATCATCGCGATGGACACCGACCGGACCATCCGCATCACGGGTGTGGACAAGCTCGGCGGCTACAACCACCGCGCCCTCCCGGACCGCCTGGAGGCCGCGTCCTGGGCGTCGGCGGCGCTGGCGACCGAGGGCAACATCTACGTCCGCGGCGCGCAGCAGCGGTCCATGATGACGTTCCTGAACACCTACCGGAAGGTGGGCGGCGCCTTCGAGATCGAGGACGAGGGCATCCGCTTCTGGCACCCGGGCGGGCAGCTGAAGTCCATCGCCCTGGAGACGGACGTCCACCCCGGTTTCCAGACCGACTGGCAGCAGCCGCTGGTGGTGGCGCTGACGCAGGCCACGGGGCTGTCCATCATCCACGAGACGGTCTACGAGTCCCGCCTCGGCTTCACCTCCGCGCTGAACCAGATGGGCGCCCACATCCAGCTCTACCGCGAGTGCCTCGGCGGCTCCCACTGCCGCTTCGGCCAGCGCAACTTCCTGCACTCCGCGGTCGTCTCCGGCCCGACCAAACTGGAGGGCGCCGACCTGGTCATCCCCGACCTGCGCGGCGGCTTCTCCTACCTCATCGCGGCCCTGGCCGCGCAGGGCACCTCCCGAGTGCACGGCATCGAGCTGATCAACCGGGGCTACGAGAACTTCATGGAGAAGCTCATGGAGCTGGGCGCGAAGGTCGAGCTGCCGGGCAAGGCACTCGGCTGACGGCGTCACGACGCCGATGGGGCGGTCACCCGAGTCCGGGTGACCGCCCCATCGGCGTTGTGACGTGCGCCCCGAAAGGGGCGCGGGGAACTGCGCGACACGCCACGGCGTCGCCGCGCCCGCCCACGGCCCGCAGGCCGCACGGCGGTCCGCGCAGTACCCGGCGCTCGACGCGGAGCGCTTACTTGCCCTTGGCGGCTTCCTTGAGCTTGCTGCCCGCGGAGACCTTCACGCTGTAGCCGGCCGGGATCTGGATCGGCTCGCCGGTCTGCGGGTTGCGGGCGGTGCGAGCGGCACGGTGGGTGCGCTCGAAGGTGAGGAAGCCGGGAATGGTGACCTTCTCGTCGCCCTTGGAGACGATGTCGCCGACGACGTCGGCGAACGCGGCCAGCACGGCGTCGGCGTCCTTGCGGGTCACCTCGGCGCGGTCGGCCAGCGCGGCCACCAGCTCACTGCGGTTCATGTTGTTACTCCCGTGTTCTTCTTGCCGTTGCGGCGTGCCACGCGGCCAAGCCGCATGATGGGCACGGCCAAGCCGATGCTGCCAGGGTCCCCGGTGAGGTCCCGGACCCGGGTCCGTCGTCAGACCCTCGCGCCCAGGGAGGCATCCTGCCTCCACCTGCGGCGGTAAAGCCAATCCGGCACCCCCAGGAGTCGTGAGAACACCCTTGGGAGTCACACGATGAGAGGGCCTGAGCCTGGCCGCCACATTAGAGGGCCGTCCGGGCCGGCCGGTTCCGCGACGCGCCGGTACGGCGGCCGTGAAGATCCTCACAGCCGCCGCGGCACCCGGTCCTAGGCCGTCGCGCCCGCCGCCTTCGCCGCCTCGCGGACCGCGCCGGCGACGGCACCGGCGACCTTGTCGTTGAAGACGCTGGGGACGATGTAGTTGGGGTTCAGCTCGTCCTCGGTCACCACGTCGGCCAGCGCCTGCGCGGCGGCCAGCATCATCTCGGTGTTGACCGTGCGGGACTGCGCGTCCAGCAGACCGCGGAAGACGCCCGGGAAGACCAGCACGTTGTTGATCTGGTTGGGGAAGTCGGAGCGGCCCGTGGCCACAACGGCCGCCGTCTGACGGGCGATTGCCGGGTCGACCTCGGGGTCGGGATTCGCGAGCGCGAAGACGATGGCGCCCTCCGCCATGGCGGCCACGTCCTCGCCGTCGAGGACGTTCGGGGCCGAGACGCCGATGAAGACGTCGGCGCCCTGCACCGCCTCCTTCAGCGTGCCGGTGAGGCCCTCGGGGTTGGTGTTGTCGGCGATCCAGCGCAGCGCCGACTCCGGGGCGGCGTCGACCAGGTCCTCGCGGCCGGCGTGCACCACGCCGTGGATGTCGGCCACCACGGCGTTCTTGACGCCGGCGGCGAGCAGCAGCTTGAGGATCGCCGTACCGGCCGCGCCGGCGCCGGACATGACGACGCGTACGTTCTCGATGCCCTTGTCGACCACGCGCAGGGCGTTGGTGAGGGCCGCGAGCACGACGATCGCGGTGCCGTGCTGGTCGTCGTGGAAGACGGGGATGTCCAGGGCCTCGCGCAGCCGGGCCTCGATCTCGAAGCAGCGGGGGGCGGAGATGTCCTCCAGGTTGATGCCGGCGAAGCCCGGGGCGATGGCCTTGACGATCTCCACGATCGCGTCGGTGTCCTGGGTGTCCAGGCAGATCGGCCAGGCGTCGATGCCGGCGAACCGCTTGAACAGGGCCGCCTTGCCCTCCATGACCGGCAGGGCGGCCTTCGGGCCGATGTTGCCCAGGCCCAGCACCGCCGAGCCGTCCGTCACGACCGCGACGGAGTTGCGCTTGATGGTCAGGCGGCGGGCGTCCTCGGGGTTCTCGGCGATGGCCATGCAGACGCGGGCCACGCCCGGGGTGTAGACCATGGAGAGGTCGTCACGGTTGCGGATGGGGTGCTTGGACGCCATCTCGATCTTGCCGCCGAGGTGCATGAGGAAGGTGCGGTCCGAGACCTTGCCCAGCGTGACGCCCTCGATGCCGCGCAGCTTCTCGACGATCTCGTCGGCGTGCGCGGTGGAGCTGGCCGCGATGGTGACGTCGATCCGGAGCCGCTCGTGGCCGGAGGCGGTGACGTCGAGGCCGGTCACCGAGCCTCCGGAGGACTCCACGGCGGTGGTGAGCTGCGAGACGGCGGTTCCGCCCGCGGGCACCTCCAGCCGGACCGTCATCGAGTAGGAGACGCTGGGCGCCGTTGCCATGGCCGACTTCCTCTGCTTTCACCGTATGGCTGTGTTGTGCCGTCCGATCGTCGCACCTACCGCCCAGTACGTGTTAGCCGCCCCGGATTGCGAACGTTTTGTTCGCGCACCGCACGGAGAGCGATGGCCGCCTTTCGGAAAACTACTTCCACCATACGAGAAGTTCCGGGTCGACGGAAGAGGGGTGGCGGAGGCGGACGGAGGGACGGCGGGCGCGGGAAAGAATGCTCCGGACAGGGGAATGGCCCTACGGCGATCGTTTGTTACCGTGGACGTGGCACCGGCCCGATCCAAGCCCCCGGGCCCAACCTTCGTCGCTTCGAGCGACCACTTGCCGCGAGGCGAGCATGGCGGGTCGGTGCCACTCGGACATCACGCGTGAGGCCCGCACCGACGACGGTGCGGGCCTCGGCGCTTCCGTGCCGGGTGATACGCGGCTCAGTCGCGCAGCAGGTCCGGCACCCCGGCCGCGTCCGGCTCGTCCCGCTCACCGGAGACCACCGTCAGCTGCTGGGTGGCCCGGGTCAGCGCCACGTACAGCACCCGCAGCCCGGCCGGCGACTCGTCCGCGATCTCGGCCGGCGAGACCACCACCGTCGCGTCGTACTCCAGCCCCTTGGCCTCCAGGCTGCCGAGCGCCACGGCCCGGTCGCCGAGCCCGTCCAGCCAGCGGCGGGCCTCCTCGCGGCGGTTCATCGCCACCACGACGCCGACCGTGCCGTCGACCCGGTCCAGCAGCCGCACGGTCTCCTCCCGGACGGTGCCGGCGAGCGACGCCCCGGCCACCGCGAAACGCGGCCGGACGCCCGTGGAGCGCACCGCCGACGGCGACTCGGAGCCCGGCATCGCCAGGGCGAGCACCTTGGCGGCCAGCTCGGCGATCTCGGCCGGGTTGCGGTAGTTCACGGTCAGCCGGAAGCGGCGCCGGGGCCGGCTGCCCAGGGCCTCGTCGCGGGCCTCGGCCGCCTCCTCGGGGTCGGACCAGGAGGACTGGGCCGGGTCGCCGACGATCGTCCAGGTGGCCTGCCGGCCGCGGCGGCCGACCATCCGCCACTGCATCGGCGTCAGGTCCTGGGCCTCGTCGACGATGACGTGGGCGTACTCGGTGCGCTCCTGCGCCAGGCGCTCGGCGCGCTCGCGCCGGCTCTCCTCGCGCTGCGGCATCAGCTCCTCCAGGCCGGTGAGCTGGTCCAGCGGGTCCAGCTCGCGCGGGCGGCGCGGGCGGGCCGGGGCGCCGAGGATGGCCTGGAGCTCGTCGAGCAGGGCGATGTCGTGCACGGAGTAGCCGTCGCGGCGCAGCGAGCGGGCGACGCGGCGCACCTCGCCGGGGTTGAGCACCCGGCGCGCGTAGCGGCCCAGCCGCCGTTCGTCGGCCATGGCCGCGAGCACCGCGGCCGGGGTCAGCTCCGGCCACCAGGCGTCCAGGAACGCGAGGAAGGAGTCCTCGGCCGAGACGTCCTCGTCGAAGGAGGCGCGCAGTTCGGCGGCCAGCTCCGGGTCGGTGTGCCGGGCCGCGGCGCCGGACCGCTCCCACAGGGCGTCCAGGAGCAGCTTGCGGGCGCGCGGGCGCAGCAGGTTGACGGGGGCGGTGCCGCCGAGGGCGGCGCGGCGGATGCCGGCCAGTTCCTCGGCCTCCAGTTCGAGCCGGCGGCCGAAGGCGACGACCCGCAGCCGCTGCGGCGAATCGTTCAGCTCCAGGGCTCCGCGGGCGGCCTTGCGCAGCACCTTGAGCATCCGGGCGGAGCCCTTGGCGCGGGCGGTGGCCGGTGAGTCGTGGAGCGTGGCTGCGGCGCCGTCGACGAGGGAGCCGATGGCCCGGATGGCGACCTGGCCCTCCTCGCCCAGCGAGGGCAGCACGCCCTCGGTGTACGCCACCAGCAGCGGGGTCGGGGAGACGATCAGGATGCCGCCCGCGTACCGGCGCCGGTCCTGGTAGAGCAGGTACGCCGCCCGGTGCAGGGCGACGGCGGTCTTGCCGGTGCCGGGGCCGCCCTCGACGTAGGTCACGGACGCGGCGGGGGCGCGGATCACCTGGTCCTGCTCGGCCTGGATGGAGGCGACGATGTCCCGCATGGTGTGGGTGCGGGCCCGGCCGAGGGCGGCCATCAGGGCGCCGTCGCCGATCACCGGCAGTTCCTCGCCGTCGAGGCGGGCCGTGATCTCGGGGCGCATCAGGTCGTCCTCGACGCCGAGCACGCGCCGCCCCTTGGAGCGGATGACCCGGCGCCGGACCACCCGGCCGGGGTCGACCGGCGTGGAGCGGTAGAAGGGCGCGGCGGCGGGCGCCCGCCAGTCGATGACCAGTGGGGCGTAGTCCGCGTCCAGGACGCCGATGCGGCCGATGTGCAGGGTCTCGGCGATGTCGGCGGTGTTGTCCGGCCGCACCGCGCCCTCGGCGGGCTCGACGGCCGTGTAGGCGCCGTCGGGGCCCTTCTTGCCGTCCTTGCCGGACAGCAGGTCGATCCGGCCGAAGAGGAAGTCCTCGAACTCGTTGTTCAGCCGGTTGAGGTGGATGCCGGCCCGGTAGACCTGGGCGTCGCGCTCGGCCAGCGCGCCGGGCGTGCCGACCTGGCCGCGCCGGACGGCGTCGTCCATGAGGAACTCGGCCTCGTGGATCTTCTCCTCCAGGCGGCGGTACACCCGGTCCAGGTGTTGCTGTTCCACGCTGATCTCTCGGTCGCGTACGGAGTCGTGAACCGAGCCGACCGCCGAGTCCTGTTGCGCCTGTGCGGCCACCGGGCCCCCTTCTGACGTGCTGGGCAGCCGTCAACCGTACGCGAAGGGGGGCACCGGAGGCTACGGCTCACCGCCCGTCGGGCGGCGGGGCGGGGCCGAACGGGCACCGGCTCCCCCGGCCGGACGCGCGGGAGCCGGCGCACCGGCGATGCTCACCGGCCGCCGCTCTGCCGAGCACCCGGCTGTGGGACCGGACCCGCCGGCCCGGCCTACGCGTCGACCTCCACCAGCTTCTGGCCGTCGAAGGTCATGACCTCGAAGTGATCGATCTGGTTGGGCTCGAAGGCGGCGCCGCCGTGCACGTAGAGCGGCTTCTTGGCCTGCTCGGTGGTGGCGTTCGGGATGCCGTAGCCCCAGTCCGGGACCGACCAGGAGGTGACCGTCTCGCGTTCGCCGTTCTTGCCCACGGCGATCAGGGAGCACTTCTCGGGGCCCTTGACGTTCTTCAGCTCCAGGACCGCGTGGGTGCCCCAGGCCTTCTTCTCCAGCGCGACGGTCGCGCTGACCTGGGTGGCCGGGTCGGTGGCGCTGACCCGGTCGGGCATCGCGGCGAAGGCGGACGCGGCGGGTCCCGCCTCCGGGGCGGCCTCGGTCGTACGCCCCGCGCCACCGCCACCGCCGCCGTCGTCGCCGGTCGTCGCCACCGCCGCGAAGGGACCGCCGATGATCAGCGCGGCGGCCGTGCCCACCAGGTAGAGGTTGCGGCGCTTCTTGCGGGCGCGGCGCTCGGCGACCTCGTCGACGAGTTTCTCCGACAGCCGCGGGCTGGGCCTGGCCGACAGCGACTCGGCGATCGCGGGCGTCCCGGCGCCCGGCAGGTCGGCGAGGGCGGCCAGCATCGGCTCCATCCCGGCCAGTTCGTCGAGTTGCTGGGCGCACCACTCGCAGCCGGCGAGATGCGCCTCGAACGCGGTCGCCTCGGCATCGTCGAGGATGCCGAGGGCGTAGGCGCCGACGGTCTCGTGTTCGTTCGGCACCGGTGCTCCCTGCGTGGGGCTCATGGGTCCAGAGTTACCCGTGTCACCCGGGCGGTATCCATCGAAGCCCCCGTATCCGCTCGTCACGCCGTCACCCCCCGCTCCTCCAGTGCCAGCTTCATCGAGCGCAGGGCGTAGAACACCCGCGAGCGCACGGTGCCGCTGGGTATGCCCAGTGTCTCGGCCGCCTCATTGACGGTACGCCCCTTGAAGTACGTCTCGACGAGGACCTCCCGGTGGGCCGGGGTCAGGTCGTCGAGCGCGTCCGACAGCGTCATCAGCCACAGCGCCTTGTCGATCTCGTCCTCCGCGGGGATGACCTCCAGCGGCGACGGATCGACCTCCTGCGGCCGGGCCTGCCGGCTGCGGTGGCCGTCGATGACGATGCGCCGGGCGACCGTCACCAGCCAGGGGCGTACCGAACCGGTCGCCCGATTGAGCTGACCGGCGTTCTTCCAGGCACGGATGAGCGTCTCCTGCACGACGTCCTCGGCGCGCTGCCGGTCCCCCGCGACCAGACGCAGCACGTACGCCAGCAGCGGGCCGGCGTGCTCCCGGTACAGCGCACGCATCAGCTCCTCGTCGGGTTCCGAGGGCTGGGAGGACATGCGATGTCGGGCCCTCGCTCCACGTTCCTTGGCCACGACGGGATCCTTGCGCACGCCCACCTCCGATGTCCGGGGGTTCCCCCGAGTCGGTCGCTCGCCCATCCGGTACGGACGCCGGGCGCCGGGTGTTCAAAGGGAGGTGACAGTTTTCTCCGGGGGGCGTGACGAGAGGGACATGGCGCCACAATCCCCCCGCATTCTCTTCACCCTTCGGCCGTCCCGCCCGACCGCCTTGCCCGCCCCCCGGGCGGGCGGCCCTAGGCGCGGGTGAGGGCGGCGCGGCGGCGGTGGCGGGCGACGCGTTCGCGGTTGCCGCAGACCTCGCTGGAGCACCAGCGCCGGCGGCGGCCGCGGGAGGTGTCCAGGTAGACGATCGGGCAGTTGTCGCCCTCGCACTGGCGCAGGGCGGCGCGTGCCACGGGGTCGGTGAGCAGTTCCACGGCGTCCCGGGCGACGGCGGCCAGCAGGGCGGCGCACTCCGGGGGACCGGTCAACTCCCGCACCAGGTCGCCGTCTTCGCCGCGCACGGCGCGCGGGGCGGGGGGCGCGGCACGGGCCAGGTCGTTGACGCGGGCGAGGGCGGGGTCGTGGGGGCGGGCGGGCGCGAGGTCGCGGGGCCCGGTGCCGGGGGCCGGACGGGCGCCGGAGGCCGGACGGGCGCCGGAGGCAGGGCGGGTGCGCACCAACGCGGCGGTGTGGGCGCGCAGTTCGCGGAAGGCGGCCAGCCAGGAGGCGTCGGCGTGGGCCAGCGGGGTGCCCGGCGGGACCAGTCCGCCGGCGGTGATCCAGGCCCGCAGCACCGCGACGGAGGTGAGCCGCTCGGCCGGGTGGCTGGTGGTGAGGAGGTCCAGGCAGATCCGCCCGGTGTCGAACCGCAGGTCGTACGGGGACGTGGCCGTACCCAGTGCCATGTGCCTGTCACCGCCTAGGGTTTCCCCAGCAGGAAGCAGAGAGCGCTGCCTTCCACAGTGCCTGTCCGCCCCGCGCTCCGGAACCCCTCACACCGGCGACGGGTCAGGCCCCGTCGGCGTACTTGGTGTCGGCGGCCGGGTCCAGGGCGAGGCGGTAGCCGCGCTTGACCACCGTCTGGATCAGCTTCGGCGTGCCCAGGGCGGTGCGCAGCCGGGCCATCGCCGTCTCCACCGCGTGCTCGTCGCGGCCGGCACCCGGCAGGGCGCGCAGCAGCTCCGCGCGGGACACCACCCAGCCGGGGCGGCGGGCCAGCGCCCGCAGCAGGGACATCCCGGCGGGCGGTACGGGCCGCAGCTCGCCGTCGACCAGCACCGCGTGCCCGCGGATCGCGACCCGGTGCCCGGCGAGCGGGAGGGTGCGCGTGCGGGCCGGGAGTTCCTGGCACAGCAGCTGCACGAGCGGGCCGAGCCGGAAGCGCTGGGGCTGGACGGTGTCGATCCCGCGCGCCTGCAACGGCAGCGCGGTGACCGGCCCGACGCAGGCCGGCAGGACGTCGTGGCCGAGGGCGGCGAGCAGCTCGGGCAGCAGTCCGCGTTCCTCGGCGCGGGTGAGCAGGGAGGCGGCGGCGGGGGCGCTGGTGAAGGTCACGGCGTCCAGGCCGCGCGAGACGGCGGCGTCCAGGAGCCGGTCGACGGGACCGAGGTCCTCCGGCGGCAGCCACCGGTAGACGGGCACGCCGACCACCTCGGCGCCGCCCGCCCGCAGTGCCTCGACGAATCCGGGCAGCGGCTCGCCGTGCAGCTGGACGGCGACCCGGCGGCCGTCGACGCCCTCGGCCAGCAGCCGGTCCAGCACCTCGGCCAGGGACTCGGAGGACGGCGACCACTGCTCGGTCAGCCCGGCGGCCCGCACCGCGCCCTTCACCTTGGGGCCGCGGGCCAGCAGTTCCACCGTGCGCAGCCGGTCGAGCAGCGCCTCGCCCAGGCCCCAGCCGTCGGCGGCCTCGACCCAGCCCCGGAAGCCGATGGCGGTGGTGGCGACCACCACGTCGGGCACCTGGTCGATGATCTCCTTGGTCGCGGCGAGCAGTTCGCCGTCGTCGGCGAGCGGCACGATCCGCAGGGCGGGGGCGTGCAGGACGGCGGCGCCGCGCCGCTGGAGCAGGGCCCCCAGTTCGTCGGCCCGGCGGGCGGCCGTCACCCCCACGGTGAAGCCGGCCAGCGGGCCGTGGTCCGGTCGCTGCTGTTCGTCGTCCATGGCACTCGCCCCTGATCGTTCACATTCACGCGTCGTTCACACCCACGTGCCGAACGAGCCTGTCAACGGCTCATGACAGGCTCGGTTCGGACACATGTCACCAGTGTTACGTCCCTCGTGGTCACACGTCGGCGTAGCTGAACTGCGGTTTCGCCTCCGCGGCGACACCCCGCTCCGGTGTTCCGGGGGCCGTGCGGCGAAGGTATACGGCCCAGGTGACGGCGAAGCAGGCGGCGTAGAAGGCGAGGAAGGCGACGAAGGCGCCGGTGCCGGAGCCGTAGGAGAGGAAGGACTGCCGGAAGGCGAGGTTGATCGCGACGCCGCCGAGTCCGCCCACGGCGCCGATGAGCCCCATGGAGGCACCGGAGAGCCGTCGCCCGTAGGAGGCGGCCTCCTCCCCGCTCAGCCCCATGGCACGGGCCTTGGCCTGGTAGATGCCGGGGATCATCTTGAACGTCGAGCCGTTTCCGAGCCCGCTGAGCACGAACAGGACGACGAAGGCGACGACGAACAGCGCGAGCGACCTCTGCATGCTGGCCACGATCAGTACGGCGGTGGCGGCGCCCATCGCGACGTAGTTCCACAGCGTGATCCGCGCCCCGCCGTACCGGTCGGCGAGCCGGCCGCCGACGGGCCGGATGAGCGAGCCGAGCAGCGGACCGATGAAGGTGACGTAGGCGGCCTGCATCGGGGTCCGCCCGAACTGGCCGGTCAGCACCTGGCCGAAGGCGAAGCTGTAGCCGATGAACGATCCGAAGGTGCCGACGTAGAGGAAGGACATGATCCAGGTGTGGCGGTCCCGGGCGGCGTCCTTGGCGGCGCCGGTGTCGTTCTTCACCGACGCGATGTTGTCCATGTACAGCGCGGAGAGCGTGGCGGCGACGACGATCAGCGGGATGTAGATGCCGAGCAGCACCCGCGGTCCGCCGCTCGCGCCGATGATGGCGAGGGCGGCCAGCTGGATGACGGGTACGCCGATGTTGCCGCCGCCCGCGTTGAGGCCGAGCGCCCAGCCCTTCTTCCGCAGCGGGAAGAAGGCGTTGATGTTGGTCATGGAGGAGGCGAAGTTGCCGCCGCCGATGCCGGCCAGCAGGCCGACGAGCAGGAAGGTCGAGTAGGAGGTCCCGGGCTCCATCACCACGAAGGCGGCGACGGTGGGGATCAGCAGCAGACTCGCCGAGATGATCGTCCAGTTGCGGCCGCCGAAGATGGCGACGGCGAAGGTGTACGGGACGCGGACGACGGCTCCGACGAGGGTGACCACGGACGTCAGCAGGAACTTGTCGGCCGGGGTGAGCCCGTACTCGGGACCCATGAAGAGGACGAGCACGGACCACATGGTCCACACCGAGAATCCGATGTGCTCGGACAGCACGGAGAAGAACAGGTTCCGGTTGGCGACCTTCTCGCCGGTCTCCCTCCAGAACGTCTCGTCCTCCGGGTCCCAGTGCTCGATCCACCGGCCACCCCGGTGGCGGGATGCGGGAGCTGTCCCAGGGCCTGTCATGACGCCTCCACGTACTCCGGAACTGGAGTTCCGAAGGTAGGGAGCACGCGTTTCCGGCCTGTGCCTGTGAGTGACCGGAAGGGAACGTTGCTCTCACCCTCCGGGGAGGCCGGGTGAGAGGTGCGCGCCGCCGGGTCAGGCGGTCACCTTCTGCGTGGCCGCTTGGTGCCCGTGCCGTTGGGCCACAGGCGGGGGCTTCGCTTGGCGGCGAGGTCCTCCAGCCAGCCGACCGCGGCGATCGCCAGGCCGATCAGGGGCCAGATCAGGAAGAACATCCACAGCGTGTAGGTGGAGCTGAGGGCGTCCACGGCGCGCTCGGTCTGCATGAAGGGCAGCTTGAAGGCCAGGTCGATGAGCGGGATCGTGGCCATGATCAGCATGTTGTGCCACAGGTAGATGGTGACCGCCCGGTTGTTGGAGAGGGTCACCAGCCGGTCCCAGCGCTTGAGCCGGCCGGGGAGTTCCTGCCAGGACGGGGAGTACTGGAGGAGGATCACGACGAAGCCGAAGGACCAGGTGGCCTGGGCCAGCGGGATGTCGTTCAGGTCCCAGCCGTCGGGGCCCAGGTGGTTCGAGGCCCACCACAGGCCGAACGCCATGATCAGTGCCGCGAGCGAGACGGAGACGTAGCGCGGGATCTGCTTGAGCAGGCCTTCCTGGTGCGCGAAGCCCAGTACCCAGCAGCCGCCGTAGACCGCGAAGTCGGTCACCGCGTTGCCGGTCTCACCGGGGATCGAGACCAGGCCCGTGCCGACGATCGCCGTCAGGCCCAGCGGGGCGAGCAGCGTCGGCCAGGGGGCCCGCCGGAACGCCCACAGGAGAAGGGGCGAGGCGATCACGAACCAGAGGTAGGCGCGGAGGTACCACAGGGGGCCCGCGGCCTGGACCGCCCAGGTGTCCTCCAGCAGGCCCGACGGGGAGCCCACGTGCCAGGGGAAGGGCGGGGCGCCGATGGGCACCAGGTAGTTGACGAGGCCGAGCAGTCCCCAGGCGTCGCCGTGGTCCGGGTCGTCGGCCGGGTTCCAGCCGCCCGCGAAGAGCAGCGTCAGCACCACGGCGCTGAAGGCCCACATCGGCGGCAGCAGGCGACGGACACGGCTCTTGATCACGCTCAGCGCGGAGCGGTTGAGCGAGCGCGCCATCAGGGAGCCCGCCAGCGCGAACATCACGCCCATGGAGGGGAACAGCACCGTCAGCCAGGCCCAGCCGAACAGGTGGTAGACGACGACGCGGACCAGCGCGAGGGAGCGCAGCAGGTCCAGGTAGCGGTCCCGGCCCGGTTTGGCGGGGGCGGGGGCGGAGGCTGAGGTGGCAGGGGCCGCGGGGGCCGCCGGTTCCGCGGTGCGCTGCTGGGGGACGCCGTACGAGGGCTCGTACAGGGATTCGTACGGGGCCTGCGGGGTTTCGTACGGGGCCTGCGGGCTCTCGTGCGGGGCCTGCGGGCTCTCGTACGTCCCGTACGGGCTCTGCGGGGTTCCGTACGAAGTCTGCGGGACGCCGTACGGAGAGTTCGGCTCCGGGTTCGTGCCCATGCCGGTCGGGTGTCCGTGGGTCATGCCACCGGCCTCCGGTCATCGCTGCCGCGCGTGCGCTGCCGCGGCATCGCGGGGGCACCGCCGGGCGCCTCGACGACGCCGGTGCGGCGCAGTTTCTGCCAGCGCAGCCGGCCGCCGGTGAGCGCGGTGATCCAGGACTGGAGCAGCACGACGTACATGAGCTGGCGGTAGAGGATCTGCTGCAACGGCAGCGAGATCAGATGGGTCATGCGTTCGCGGTCCAGACGGAAGGCGTACGCGGCGCAGACCGCCTGGATCGCCAGGACGCCCAGCCAGGCCACGATGGTCTTCTCGGTCGGGCCGAAGACGATCCCGTAGAGCAGGAAGATGTCGATCAGCGGTGCCAGCAGCGGGGCCAGGACCATGAAGAGCGAGACGAAGGGCAGGCCCACCCGGCCGAAGCGGCCCGAGGGGCCCTTCTCGATCAGCGACCGGCGGTGCTTCCAGATCGCCTGCATCGTGCCGTACGACCAGCGGTAGCGCTGGGACCACAGCTGCTGGACGGTCTCCGGCGCCTCGGTCCAGGCGCGGGCGTTCTCGGCGTAGACCACGCGCCAGCCGTCCCGGTGCAGCGCCATGGTGACGTCGGTGTCCTCGGCGAGCGTGTCGTCGCTCATGCCGCCGACCCGCTGAAGCGCCGAGCGCCGGAACGCGCCGACGGCGCCCGGGATGGTCGGCATGCAGCGCAGGACGTCGTACATCCGGCGGTCCAGGTTGAAGCCCATCACGTACTCGATGTGCTGCCAGGCGCCGATGAGGCTGTCCTTGTTGCCGACCTTGGCGTTGCCGGCCACCGCGCCGACGTTCGGGTCGCCGAAGGGCTGGACGAGTTCGCGGACGGTGGACGGCTCGAAGACCGTGTCGCCGTCCATCATGACCACGATGTCGTGGCGGGCGTTGGCCAGACCCCGGTTGAGCGCGGCCGGTTTGCCGGCGTTGAGCTGCCGGATGACGCGGACGTTGGGCAGGCCCATCGCCTCGACGATGCGGGCCGTGCCGTCGGTCGAGCCGTCGTCGACGACGAGGATCTCGATGGGATGGTCACTGGCCATCAGCGAACGGACGGTGTTCTCGATGCACTTGGCCTCGTTGTACGCCGGCACCAGCACCGACACCGGTTCGGTGACCGGCGGCCCCCAGCGGAAGCCGCGGCGGCGCACCCGGCGGGCGTGGATGCCGGAGAGGACGAGCATCAGCAGGAAACGCCCGATGACCAGGAAGCCGATGACCGCGAGGCCGGCCACCAGGCCGTCGGTGATGTGCTCGGACGCCTGGACCAGGACGATCCACGCCTTGGCCTTCCACAGGTCGGCGCCGGTGACCCGGCTGTGCGCGCTGGGCGCGTCCAGGGCCTCGGTGAGGTTGTCGAACTCGTAGCCCCGCTTCTTCAGGTCGGGCAGGAACCGGTCCAGGGCGGCGACGGTCTGGCTGCGGTCGCCGCCGGAGTCGTGCATCAGGACGATGGCGCCCTCGTCGCCCTTGGGCGTGGCCCGGCGGATGATCTCGTCGACGCCGGGGCGCTGCCAGTCCTCGCTGTCGGTGTTGTTGACGACCGTGATGTAGCCGCGGGAGCCGATGTACTCGGTGACCGGCCAGGACTTGTTGTCCATGGCGTCGGCGAAGGAGGAGTACGGCGGACGGAACAGGGAGGTGCGGATGCCGGCGGCGCCGGTGATGGCGAGCTGGTTCTGCGACAGCTCCCAGTCGATGCGCTCCTTGGACTGGTAGGAGAGGTCGGGGTGGTTGAAGGTGTGCAGGCCGATCTCGTGCCCCTCGTCCACCATCCGCTCGACCAGCTCCGGGTAGCGCGAGGCCATGGTGCCGGTGACGAAGAAGACGGCGTGGGCGTCGTGCTTCTTCAGCACGTCCAGCACCTTCGGGGTCCAGGTCGGGTCCGGGCCGTCGTCGAAGGTGAGGACGAGGCGGTGGTCCGGGACGCTCAGGCTCTCGGTGCGCCCGCCGCGGGTGTCGATGACCGGGCCGCCCTCCAGGATCTCCTTCGGGACCTGGTCGGTGGCGGCGGGGGGCTGGACGCGGTGGTCGGCGAGGATCTCGCTGTGCACGTAGCCGCGCAGCATGAGCATCGCCATCAGGGCGGCGAGGACGAGCACGGGCAGCAGCAGGCGCAGGGGCAGACGGCGCCGCGGGGAGCCGCCACGGGCTCCGGTCGCGGCCCGGTGACGGCGGGTGCGGGATGCCATCAGAGGGTGTACTCCGGGGACGGGGAGGAGGAGGTGTGTGCGCCGGGGGGCGCCGCGGCGAGCGGGGACGGGCCGGAGGCGTTGTTGACGGCCGTGCCGGTTCCGGGGTCGTCGCCGGTGCCCGCGGAGTCGCCGCCGCCGGTGGTCGGGGACGGGTCGGGCGAGGGTTCGCCGCCGCTGTCCGGGGGCGTCGGGTCGGCCGGGCCGGGGTCCGGGGGTGCCGGGGAGCCGCCCGGGTCCGGGGCGGTCGCGCCACCGCCACCGCCTGGCCTGGTCGTGCTCCGGGTCGCGGTCGGCTCGGGGTCGGCCGCGCCGGCGGACGGTCCGGGATCGGCGGAGGTGCCGGCGGCGGGCGCCTCGGCACCGGCGCCGGGAGTCGCGGTGCCGTCGGGCGACGGCGTGGTGCCGGGGGCGGTGCCGCCGGTGGAGGCGGAGGGCTCGGCGGAGTCCTTGGGCAGCGGGGTGGTGTCGACCTGGCCCGCCGGCTTGCCCTCCTGCTGGCCCGGCACGGGCAGCCAGGGCGCGTTGGAGTTGCCGGACATCAGCGTGGCGGCCATGACGATCGCGTAGACGGCGCAGGCGATGCCGACGGCGATGCCGAGGCGGCGGAACCGGCGGCTGCGGCGGCCGGAGGCGTCGACGAAGACGGGGCCCTCGGAGCCCTCGGGGGACTGGGGCGTGCCGCCCTCGGCCCGGCGCAGCAGCCCGTCCCCGAGTTGGACGGCGTCCAGTTGGACCGTCACCTCGTGCGGGTCGTGGGTGTGTCCGCCACCGGGCGGCGCCGCGGTGTCCGCGGTGTCCAGGAGGTCCGGGGTGCCGGGGGCGTCGGCCCAGGGGTCGCGGGTCTCCGCGGCGCCGGGAGCATCGGCCCACGGGTCGCGCAGGGGGGCGGTGGCGGGGCCGGGCTCGGGGAACTCGGGGAAGGCGCGGGTGGCGGCCACCGACGGGAGGACGTCCGTCACGTCGTCGGCCGGGCCGCCGGGCCGGTACCGCCGTACCGGACGCGTCGGGTCCGCGCCGGGAGTACCGGTACGGCCGGTTGCCGGCGGGGCGGTGGGCGTACGGGGGGTGGCCGCACGGCCGGTGCCCGGGCGGTGGGCGTCCATGCCGTGCGGGCTGGTGCGGTCGGCGTTCATGCCGTGCGGGCTGGTGCGGTCGGCGTTCATGCCGTGCGTGCCGGTGCGGTCGGCGTTCATGCCGTGCGTGCCGGTGCGGTCGGCGTTCATGCCGTGCGTGCCGGTGCGGTCGGCGCCTGTTCGGCCCATGCCAGGACGGCTCGGGCCTATGCGGTCGGTGCCCATGCCATCCCCGCCGGTGCGGTCGGCGTCCGATCCGCGCGGGCTGGTGCGGTCGGCGCCTGTTCGGCCCATGCCTGGGCGGCCGAGACCTATGCGGTCGTTGCCCATGCGGTCGGCGTCCATGCCGCCCGCGCCTGTACCGCTGCCGCCCGCGCCCGGGCGGCGCGTGCCGTCGGCGCCCGGAGGGGCGGTGCGGCCCGTGCCCGTGCGGTCCGCGCGGCCCGCGCCTGCGGGTTCGGCGTCCGCTCGGTGCGGGCCCATGGGGTTCTGGTCCATTCGGGAACTCGGCATCCGGTTCGGGGCGGCGTTCGGACCGGGCCCGCGGGTGCCGGTGCGGGGCTCGGGGAACGCCAGGGTCTCGGGAGAGGTGTGCGTCACGCGCCGGTCCGGCTCCGTCCCAGGAAGCTCGTGGGACGTGAAGTCGCCCTCGGACCACTCGGGTTGGGCGTCTTTTTGCCACTTCTTCACGCGTACGCACTTCCCCCCACGGGACAGTTCCGGGTGCGCATACGACTCCGAGCACCCGTCGACCGAACCGGCCCCCACCAGGTTCGAGCGCCCCCTGTACCACACCGTGCTCAGGCCAAGAATGTAGCGCACGCGGAGGACATGTGGTTGCCCGGTGTCAGTTGTGGACGCACATCACAGCCGCGTCGCTGTCCGGAATCCACCCTTCTACGGGCCGCCGGAGCCATCCGTTTTCGGCCGCGAGCTGGGCCGCTGCCCCACGGAGCGCGTCCAGGGCCGGATGCACCAGCCCTTTTCGCCACACGAGTGACACGGGCGACAGCGGCACCGGATCGACCAGGGGACGCACCACGGTGCGGGGCATGGCCGGAAAGTCCACGACGGCGAGGACCGGCACGCGCTCCCTCTCCATGATCCTCTGGAACTCCTCGTCGCCCACGGCCAGCGGAACGGGTGACGCGACCTCGATGCCGCGTCCCTCGAACAGGCGATGCGCGAGGTCGGTCCACTCCGGCGTCCGCGGATTGCCGGCCCCGGCGTACACGGTCTCCCCGGCCAGCGCGGCGAGCGGCACCTCGGGCCGCCCGGCCAGCGGGTGGTCCTCGGGCAGCACGACCGCCATGGGCTCGTACCGGACGGGCTGGTGGGCGAGCCCCGCCCGCAGCGCCGGCGCCAGCCCCGCGAACCGCCCGAACGACGCGTCGAGGCGCCCGGCGAGCACCTCGGCGGCGGCGTGCGCGAGGCCGCTCTCGTAGCGGGCCATGAGTTCCTGGTCGGGGACGAGCCGGCGGGCCCGGCGCAGGACCTCGCGCCCGGTGGCCAGGCCCGGCGAGTTGAGGTCCACCAGCAGAGGCCGGGCCTGCCCGAACGCGGCCAGCAGGTCGTCCTGCGCCTGGAGCACCCGCCGGGCGTACGGCAGCAGCCGCTCGCCGTCGGCCGTGAGCGTCACCTGCCGGGTGCTGCGGACGAACAGCTCGGCGCCCAACTCCCGCTCCAGCCGCCGTACGTCCCGGCTGAGCGCCTGCTGGGCGACGTACAGCCGGGCGGCGGCCCGGGTGAAGTGCAGGTCCTCGGCGACGGCCACGAAGGCGCGCAGCAGCCGGGGTTCCAGGTGGCCGGGGACGGAGGAGGGCATCCCGTGAATCTACAACGAGGGTGCGTCAATCGGTACGGAGAAGGTGTTGGACCCCGTGATCGGCTGCGAGAGACCGTGGTCGCCATGCCGCAACCGACCGGACATCCCCCTTCCCGCCGGCCCGTTCTGCCGGCCCTGACCGCCGACACCCTCGTCGTCGCCGACCTAGGCCCCCGCGCCCGGCCCCCGCACGGCGACCGGCCGCACCGAAGCCGCCGTCCCGCGCCGCGCCGGCCGCCGGGACCGTACCGCCGGCTCCTCGCCGTGCCCGGCGCCCGGGCGTTCACGGCCGGGAACCTCATCGCCCGGCTCCCCATGGGCATGTTCAGCGTGAGCGCCGTCGTGATGATCGCCGCCACGCGGGACTCCTACGCCCTGGCCGGCGCCGTCACCGCGACCGGGCTCGCGGCGACCGCCCTGGTCGCGCCGTGGACCGCGCGGCTCGTCGACCGCCACGGCCAGGCCCGGGTGGCCGTACCGGCCACGGTGTTCGCCGTCCTCGGCTCGCTCGCCCTGGTGCTGTGCGTGCGCCACGGCGCCCCCGACTGGACCCTGTTCGCCGCGTACGCCGCCACCGCCACCACGCCCAACACCGGCGGCATGGCCCGCGCCCGCTGGGCCCACCTGCTGAAAGGCGACGCGGACGCGCTGCACACCGCGAACTCCTTCGAGCAGGCCACCGACGAACTGTGCTTCATGCTGGGCCCGGTGCTGGCGGCCCTGCTGTGCGGGACGTTGTTCCCGGAGGCGGGCACGCTGGCCGGGGCGGCCCTGCTGCTGACGGGCATGCTGCTGTTCACCGCCCAGCGCGCCACCGAACCGCCGGCCCGGCCCCGCCCGCACGGCCGGGCCCCGCTGCGGGCGCCCGGCATCCCGCCGCTGCTCGTGGTCTGCCTGGCCCTGGGCGGGGTGTTCGGCGCGATGGAGGTCGTCACCATCGCGTTCGCGGACGCACAGGGACATCGCACCGCGGCCGGTGTGGTGCTGGCGCTCCAGGCGGCCGGTTCGTGCGCCGCGGGGCTGCTGTACGGCGCGTGGAAGCCTGCCGGGCCCCCCGAGTCCCGTCTGCCGTGGTGTGTCGCCGCGATGGCGGGGCTGCTGACCCTGCCGCTGTTCGCGGCGGTGCTCAGCGGCTCCCTGCCGCTCCTCGCGGGCACCCTGCTGCTCGCCGGGATGGCGACTGCCCCGGCGATGGTCACCACCATGACGCTGGTCCAGCGCCGGACCCCCGAGGGGCGCCTCAACGAGGGCATGACCCTGGCGGTGACGGGCCTGCTGGGGGGCATCGCCTGCGGCAGCGCGGCCGGGGGCTGGACGGTGGAGCACGTTTCGGCCACGGCCGGGTACGGGGTTCCGGTCACGGCCGCCGCCGTGGCGCTGCTGCTGGCCCTGCTGCCGTCCCCCCGGTCCCGCCGGACCCATTGACGCCCCGGCGTCGCGCCCTTACCTTCCTGCGTCGAAGCGCTTCGACGGCGTCGACACCCAGAGGGGCCGGGCGGATGGCCAGGATCACCGACGTGGCGCGGCGGGCCGGCGTCTCCCCGAGCACGGTCTCGTACGCGCTCAGCGGCAAGCGCCCGATCTCCGAGGCGACCCGGCGCCGCGTCGAGGCGGCCGTCCGCGAGCTGGGTTACCGTCCGCCCGGCGGCGGCCGGTCCAGGGTGCTGGCGCTGCTGCTGCCCCTGCGTGCCGGGATCGACGTGCCCGTGGTGACGCGGTTCGCGGTGTCCGTGGTGAGCGCGGCCCGCGCCCACGACCACGACGTCCTGCTGATCACCGGGGAGGACGGCGAGGAGGGGCTGCGCAGGCTGATGGAGCCGGGCACGGCGGACGCGGTGATCGTGATGGACGTCGAGCTGCACGACTCCCGGCTGCCGCTGCTGCGCAGGCTCGGCCGGCCGAGCGTGCTGATCGGCGTACCCGCCGAGGCGGACGGTCTGACCTGCGTCGATCTGGACTTCCGGGCCGCCGGGGAGCTGTGCGTGGACCATCTGGCCGGGCTCGGGCACCGGGTGGTGGCGCTGGTCGGCTCGCCGCCGGAGGTGTACGTGCGGCAGACCGCGTTCGCGCACCGCGTGGTCCGCGGCTTCACCGCCGCCGCCGACCGCGCCGGCCTGGTGTCGTCCGTGCACCCCTGGCCCGCCGGGCGGGACGGGGCCCGGGGGGCGGCCGAGCTGCTGCTCGCCCGGCACCCGGCGCCGACCGGCGTGGTCGTGCACAACGAGCCCCTGCTGGGACCGCTGGTCGACGCCCTGGAGCGGCTCGGGGTCCGCGTGCCCGGGGACATGTCGGTCACGGCCATCTGCCCGGACGAGGTGGCCGCCGCGGCCCGGGTCCCGGTCACCTCGGTCCGGGTGCCGGCCGCCGAGGCGGGTGCCCGTGCGGTGGCCCTGCTGATGAGCGGGCTGTCCGGCGCTCCGGCCGCGGCCACCACGCTGCTCACGCCCCGCCTGACGGTCCGCGCCAGCACGGCGCCACCGCCGGGCTCCTGAACACGGCCGCGCTCCTGAACACGACGAAGGGCCCGGCAACTGTCGCTGCCGGGCCCTTCGCCACATGGAGATCGTGGAGATGGCGGGAATCGAACCCGCGTCCAACGGTGCGGAACCAGGGCTTCTCCGTGTGCAGTCCGCTTCGCTTTTCTCGGCCCCGGAGATCACGCGGACAAGTCTCCGACGGGCTCAGTCACTGTTTGGTTTTCCTCTACACCCCGTGACCGGGTCTAGAGGTGGAGTTCCCTAGCTGATGCCAGGATCCGGGTCGGGAACAGCCCCGGGCTGACACTCCCGTATAGGAGGCTCGCTCTGCTACCTGAGATCAGGCAGCGAGGGCGAAGGCCTGCTGGGAGGAATCGCGCTTGGTGTTGGCGATTATTTTTTTCGGCCTGTGGTTTACGAGATCATGGCCGCTTCCTCGACACGCTTCCCCTGCTTCGACAGCCGCTGTCGAAACCGATCATCCCCATGTTGATTTTTCAAACCCCCTGTTGGGGGTCTCGGCGCACCGCGTGCGGTGCAGATGCCATCGTACGTGACCAACGCACGTCCGTGCCAGCGTATTCCCCGGGGTCACCCGGGCGTGGCAGCGGGTTCAACCACGTACCGCGGCCGGACATTCCCGGCCCCGGGCGGTGATCCGCCTCACGCCCGCTGCTTGCGCCGGATCGCCGAGATCGCCCGCTCCGCCTCGCGCCGGTCCTGCTTCTCGCGGAGCGTCTGCCGCTTGTCGTACTCCTTCTTGCCGCGCGCGAGCGCGATCTCGACCTTGGCCCGGCCGTCCTTGAAGTACAGGGCGAGCGGCACGATGGTGTGCCCGGTCTCCTGGGACTTCGACTCCAGCTTGTCGATCTCCGAGCGGTGCAGCAGCAGCTTCCGCTTGCGGCGGGCGCTGTGGTTGGTCCAGGTGCCCTGGCTGTACTCCGGCACGTGCACGTTGTGCAGCCAGGCCTCGTGCCCGTCCATGTGGATGAAGCCGTCGGCGAGCGAGGCCCGCCCCTGGCGCAGTGACTTCACCTCGGTCCCGGTGAGGACCAGACCGGCCTCGTAGGTGTCGAGGATGTGGTAGTCGTGCCGCGCCTTCTTGTTCTGCGCGATCAGCTTGCGCCCTTTTTCCTTAGCCATAGTGCCGCCCATTTTCGCACTAGGGAGGGGGTCCGCGGGAAGCCGATTAACGAGGCGCGGCGCTACCGGCCCAGGCCGCTGAGCACGGTCTCCGCGCGGCGCAGGCCGTCGGGGTCGGAGGCGTCGAGCTCCAGGTCGGGGGTGAGGCCCGTGCCGTCGACCCCGCGGCCGGCGGGGGTGCGGTAGTGGCCGACGGTCAGTTCGGCGACCGAGCCGTCGGGCAGCGTGCTCGGCATCTGCACCGAGCCCTTGCCGAAGGTGCGGGAGCCCACGACGACCGCACGGCCGCGGTCCTGGAGGGCGCCGGTGAGCAGCTCGGCCGCGCTCATCGTCCCGCCGTCGACGAACGCGACCAGGGGTCTGGCGGTGTCGCCGCCGGGTTCGGCGTGCAGGGAGCGCTGCTCGCCGTCCACGTCGTAGGTGGCGACGAGGCCGCCGTCGAGGAAGGCGGATGCGGCGGTGACGGCCTCGGCGACCAGTCCGCCGGAGTTGCCGCGCAGGTCCAGCACGATCCCGGCGCCGTCGGGTGCCTGCCGTACGGCGGTGCGCACCTGCTCGCCGACACCCTTGGTGAAGGAGGCGACCTTGACGACGGTCGCACCGCTGGCCAGCCTGCGCACGGTGACGGGCTGCGTGGTCAGCTCGGCGCGGCGCACGGTCTCGGTCCACGCGCGCGTGCCGCGCTCCAGGCCTAGCCGGACGGTGCTGCCGGCGGGCGCGTCGGTGGCGTCGCCGCGCAGCAGGGCGACGACCTCGGTGACGGGCCGTCCGTCGACCTTCTCGCCGTCGACGCTGCGCAGCCGGTCGCCCTCCCGGATCCCGGCGTCGGCGGCGGGCGAGCCGGGCCATACCTTCGTCACCTCGATACGGCCGCCGTGCTCGCGCCGCGCGGACAGACCGACGCCGGTGTAGCGGCCGTCGAGGGCCTCGGTCAACTCCCGGTACTCGCCGCGGGAGTAGACGGCGCCCCAGCGGTCGCCGCTGCGGCTCACGGCCCGTTCGGCCGCCTCGACCGGGGACTTGCCGTCCGCCATCGCCTCGGCCGCGGCACGGGCCACGTCCGCGTGGCGCCCGGCGGGGGCGGCCTGCCGGGACGCGTCGGAGGCCGGCTCCGCGTCGGCCGCGGGCAGTGAGCCGGTGGCCGCGCCGGCCACCAGGACACTGGCGAACACCAACGTCAGGGCGGCCCCGTGGCGCATGCGGCGGGGCTGACAGAACAGGTCACGACCTGACATGCCGGTGAGTCTAGGACAAGCGAAGAGGGCCGCACGGTCGCTTGTCCGTACGGCCCTCTTGGCATGTGTCACACCTTCAGGTACTTGCGCAGCGCGAAGAACGCGGCCAACGCGGGCATCAGGAGGCTGGTGGCGAGGATGAGCGGCAGCTTCGTCAGGACGGCGTCCCAGCCGATGAAGTTGATGAGGTTCAGTTTCTCCGACAGCGCCAGGCCGTGGTCGATGATGAAGTAGCGGGCGGTCACCAGGAATCCGCAGGCGACCAGGCCGCCGATGAGTCCGGCGACCGCCGCCTCGGCGATGAACGGCGCCTGGATGTAGAAGCCGGAGGCGCCGACCAGGCGCATGATGCCGGTCTCGCGCCGCCGGCTGAACGCCGAGACGCGCACGGTGTTGACGATCAGCATCAGCGCGACGACGAGCATCAGCGCCATGATCGCCCGCGCCGCCCAGTTCATGCCGTTGAGCAGCGCGAAGAGGTTGTCGAGGATGCCCTTCTGGTCCTGCACCGACTGCACGCCGTCCCGCCCGTCGAAGGCGGTGGCGATGACCTGGTACTTCTCCGGGTCGGTCAGCTTGATGCGGTACGACTCCTGCATCTGGTCCGGCGTGAGGGAGCTGGCCAGCGGCGAGTCGCCGAACTGCTCCTTGTAGTGCTTGTACGCCTCGTCCTGCGACTCGTACGTCACCGTGTCGACGACCGACATCTCCTTGAGGTCGGCCTGGATCTGCTTCTTCTGGTCCTCGGTGACCGCGCCCTTGGCGCAGTTCGGGTCGGACTCGGCGTCGCTCTTGTTGCAGAGGAAGATCGAGACGTTGACCTTGTCGTACCAGTAGCCCTTCATGGTGCTGACCTGGTCGCTCATCAGGAGCGACCCGCCGAACAGGGCCAGCGACAGGGCGACGGAGACGATGACGGCGAACGTCATCGTCAGGTTGCGGCGGAGACCGACGCCGATCTCCGACAGGACGAACTGGGCGCGCATGGCGTCTGGTTATGCCTTTCCGTGCATCTGGTGCGGTCTCAGTGCTGGTAGCCGTAGACGCCGCGTGCCTGGTCGCGGACGAGGCGGCCCTTCTCCAGCTCGATGACGCGCTTGCGCATCTGGTCCACGATGTTCTGGTCGTGGGTGGCCATGACCACGGTGGTGCCCGTGCGGTTGATGCGGTCCAGCAGCTTCATGATCCCGACGGAGGTCTGCGGGTCGAGGTTGCCGGTGGGCTCGTCGGCGATCAGCAGCTTGGGCCGGTTGACGAAGGCCCGCGCGATGGCGACGCGCTGCTGCTCACCGCCGGACAGCTCGCCCGGCATGCGGTCCTCCTTGCCGCCGAGTCCGACCAGGTCGAGGACCTGGGGGACGGACTTGCGGATCTCGCCGCGCGACTTGCCGATGACCTCCTGCGCGAAGGCGACGTTCTCGCCGACCGTCTTGTTCGGCAGCAGGCGGAAGTCCTGGAACACCGTCCCCAGCTGGCGCCGCATGTGCGGCACCTTCCAGTTGGACAGGCGGGCCAGGTCCTTGCCCAGGACGTGCACCTGTCCGTGGCTGGCCCGCTCCTCGCGGAGGATCAGCCGCAGGAAGGTGGACTTTCCGGAGCCGGAGGACCCCACGAGGAAGACGAACTCGCCCTTCTCGACCTCCAGGGACACGTCCCTGAGGGCTGGGCGGTTCTGCTTGGGGTAGGCCTTGGAGACGTTGTCGAATCGGATCACGGATGCACCACGGGTCGCCGGGGGTAGATGTGCGTGACCATACGCGAAGTGGGTATGGGACCGCAGTCACCGGTCGGGGTTGCGCGCTGGTTGCGCGTTTTGTCCATACCTCGGCAGCGGGGAGAAGGTGCGCAGCGACGCGCGGAACCTGGCACAGTGGAATGAGGAACGTTCGCGGCGCCGTGGGCGTTGGGTACGTGAACATGTGACGACAGGGACCAGTACACCGGTGCGGTGCAAGGAGGGCGAGCGCATGACGTACGACCGGTTGGTGTGCGCGAACTGCGCGGCGCCCGTGAGCGAGGGCCGGTGCCCGGTGTGCCGGGCCAACCGCGAGCGGTTGCAGCAGGAGAACTTCTTCGCGGGGCTGAACCCGACGGCGCTGATCGCGCTGCTGGCGGTGCTGATCGCGGCGCTGGCGCTGCTGGCGGCCCACCAGACCGCCTGACGCGGGCACGGACACACGCAGGGGCCCGGAGCGCTGTGCGCTCCGGGCCCCTCGCCGTGTTCGTGCGGCTACGCTCAGGCAGCCGCGCCGCGGCCGGCCATCACGCGCGGCAGCACGCGAAAGCCGATGCCGCCGGCGATCATCGTCGCGGCGCCGATCACCAGGAACGTCATCTCCTGGGCACCGGTCTCGGCCAGCTCCTCGCCGCTGCCCTGGGCGGAGGCGTCGGAGGCCGGGGCGTCCGTGCCGGTGTCGGTCAGGGCGGAGGAGCCCTCCTCCTGCGGGACGGTGTTGTTGCCGTCGGGGTCGGTGTTGTCCCCACCGCCGACGGAACCACCGTCACCACCGGTCACACCGCCGTTGCCGCCGGTCGCACCGTTGCCACCCGTGGCCCCGCCGTTGCCACCGGTGTTGCCACCGTTGCCGCCGCCGTTGCCGCCGGACGCACCGCCGGAGGAGTCGTCGCCACCGGACGCACCACCGGAGGAGTCGTCACCACCGGACGCACCACCGGAGGAGTCGTCACCACCGGACGCACCACCGGAGGAGTCATCGCCACCGGACGCACCACCGGAGGAGTCATCGCCACCGGACGCACCACCGGAGGAGTCGTCACCGCCGATGCCGCCACCGATCAGACCGCCGATGGAGTCGTCACCACCGGACCCACCACCGGTCGAGTCGTCGCCGCCCGAGGCTCCGCCGGAGGAGTCGTCACCACCGGACGCACCACCGGAGGAGTCATCGCCACCGGACGCACCGCCGGAGGAGTCGTCACCGCCGGACCCACCACCGGTCGTGTCGTCGTCGCAGTCCGGGCCGGTACCGATGTCACAGGGGTCGGGCTCGTCGGCCTGGATGCCCACGCCGACCTGGGCGCCCTCGTCACCGAGACTCGCGCCCGCGCCGACACCGATGGCGGACGCCGCGCCCGCGGCGGTCAGGGAGGCGCCGGCGGCGATCACCGCGCCCGCGGCTATGCGCGCGACACGGATCCGCGTCTTCTTCGTCATGTAGTTGCTACCCCCAGTAGCCGAATAGTCAGTGAGGCGGCGCTCGGGGCCGTGATCGACGGGGGCAGCTCGACATGAAGGTCAAATCCCCCGGTTCACATGCGCCCCGGAAATACGCATGCCGCGCCTCACCCTTCCGATTTTTCACAGCAACGTCAAGGTCGTTGCGTACGCGATGTCCAGGTACAGGGCGTATGCCGGAAACGTAAGGCCGTGAGTGTGCTGTAAAACCCGGACATCACCGACAGACAAAAGGCAACTGCCGCCCCGAAGGCGGCAGTTGCCTTGTCGACAAAGCGGTGTTTCCGCAGGCCGGCTACTTCTCCTGCTGCTTGCGCCAGCGAATCCCGGCCTCCAGGAAGCCGTCGATCTCACCGTTGAACACGGCCTCGGGGTTGCCGACTTCGTGCTCGGTCCGCAGGTCCTTGACCATCTGGTACGGGTGCAGCACGTAGGACCGCATCTGGTTGCCCCACGAGTTGCCGCCGTCGCCCTTGAGGGCGTCCATCTTGGCCTGCTCCTCCTGGCGGCGCCGCTCCAGCAGCTTGGCCTGGAGAACGTTCATCGCCGTGGCGCGGTTCTGGATCTGGGAGCGCTCGTTCTGGCAGGAGACGACGATGCCGGTCGGGATGTGCGTGATGCGCACCGCGGAGTCGGTGGTGTTCACGCCCTGGCCACCCGGGCCGGAGGAGCGGTAGACGTCGATGCGCAGGTCGGACTCGTCGATGTCGACGTGGTCGGACTGCTCGACGACGGGGAGCACCTCGACGCCCGCGAAGGAGGTCTGGCGGCGGCCCTGGTTGTCGAAGGGCGAGATGCGCACCAGGCGGTGCGTGCCCTGCTCGACGGAGAGGGTGCCGTAGGCGTACGGCGCCTGGACGGCGAAGGTGGTCGACTTGATGCCGGCCTCCTCCGCGTACGACGTCTCGTAGATCTCCGTCTTGTAGCCGCGCTGCTCCGCCCAGCGCAGGTACATGCGCTGGAGCTTCTCGGCGAAGTCGGCCGCGTCGACGCCGCCGGCCTCGGCGCGGATGTTGACGACCGCCTCACGGGCGTCGTACTCACCGCTGAGGAGCGTGCGGACCTCCATCTCGTCCAGCGCCTTGCGGACGGCCGTGAGCTCGGACTCGGCCTCGGCGCGGGTGTCCGGGTCGTCCTCCTCCTCGGCCATCTCGAAGAGCACGGCGAGATCGTCGATCCGGCCGCGCAGCGCCTCGGCCTTCCTGACCTCGGCCTGGAGGTGGGAGAGCCGGCTGGTGATCTTCTGCGCCTCGTCCGGGTTGTCCCACAGGGACGGCGCGGCCGCCTGCTCCTCGAGCACGGCGATGTCTGCCCTCATCTTGTCGAGGTCCAGAACGGCCTCGATCGACTCCATGGTCGAGGAGAGGGACTTGAGCTCTTCGGATACATCGACGACTGCCACGCATCCAGCGTAACGGCTCTGCCAAGCGGTCCACGCCGGGTGCGGGCGAGCGGGCGGGTGCGCCGCCTCACGGTGCCGCGGGGGCGGAGTTCTTCGTGTCCTGCGGCTGGGGGCCCGGGTCGTCACCCGACGTGGCCAGCCAGGTACCGGCGCCGACCGCGGCGACCAGGGCGAGGGCCCCGGCGCCGAGCGCCGCCCGGCGGCGGCGGGTCGCGGCCCGGTTGCGGGCCGAGCCGGGGCGCGGGGCGCCGCTCGCGCGCGGGGCGCGGGCGGTGCCGCGGGCGCCGCCCGCCAGTTCGTCGGGCGCCGGCACCCGCATGGAGGTGTGCGTGTCGCGGTTGGAGCCGGCGGGCTTGGCACCGGGCACGAGCGGCACCGCCCCGCGGCGGCGTACGGGCTCGCCGCGGCCCGCGGACGGCTCCTCCTGGGCGTCGGGGGCCTCGTCCGGCTGCTCGGCGCCCGGCTCGTCCACCTCCAGCGGCGGCATCCCGGCCAGCAGGGGCAGCAGCTCACGCAGCCGGGCGGCCAGCTCGGAGGCGCGCAGCCGGGAGGCCGGGGCCTTGGCCAGGCACTGCACGAGGAGCTGCCACAGCTCGTCCGGGATGCCCGGGAGCGGGACGACGGTCTCGGTGACGTGGCGGCGCAGGACGGCGCCGGGGTGGCCGCCGCCGAACGGGGTGAAGCCCGCCAGCAGCTCGTACAGGACGGTGGCGAGCGCGTAGATGTCGACGGACGCGCGCGGGGGCAGGCCCTCGACGATCTCCGGGGCCAGGTAGTCCGGCGTGCCGATGATCTTCGTGGCGCGGGTGCGGCGCGGCGTGTCGATGAGCTTGGCCACGCCGAAGTCGGTCAGCAGGGCGCGGTGCGAGGCGCCCGGGCCGAGCGGGCCCTGCATGTCCAGCAGCACGTTCTCCGGCTTGACGTCGCGGTGGACGACCCCGGCGGCGTGCGCGGCGGCCAGCCCGTCGGCGACGTCGGCGGTGATCGCCACCGCGGCCTCGGGCGCGAGCCGGCGCTCACGGTCGAGCCGGGTGCGCAGGTCGGTGCCCCGGACCAGGTCCATGACCAGGGCGAGGTCGTTGCCGTCGACGACCAGGTCGCGCACGGAGACGACGTTCGGGTGCTCCAGGCCGAGCAGGGCGGTGCGCTCCTGTACGAAGCGGCCGACGAGTTCCTGGTCGGACGCGAGGTCCTCGCGGAGCAGCTTGATCGCAACGGGACCCTCCGGTCCCTCGCCCAGCCACACCGTGCCGGCGCTGCCCCGCCCGAGGATCTGGTGGGCGGTGTACCGGCTGCCGATCTTCCGTGCCAAGACTGCTCCTACCGACGCGTGTTGTCGCTAAAACTACGCGCCCGAGGAGCCGGCCTTCACCGAGGCGGCGGAAATCACCCGCGGGATGTCGACAAATCCCCAACCTGGTCGCCGCCGGGCCGGGTGCCGGTACCGCCTCAGGAACCGCCGCCGCTGCCGCCCAGGTCCTGGACCCAGGAGGAGAAATCGCCGATCCAGGTGGTGATCTGGTCCCAGTAGCCCTTGCCGGTGCCGATCCAGTCCTGGAGCGGGCTCAGCTCCCAGACCAGCCAGCCGGCCACGAAGAGGACGACGAGCGTGAACAGGCAGCCCTTCAGGCAGCCCAGGCCGGGGATCCGCATGGGATTGGCGCTGCGCTGCCGCGGCGGCCGGGGCTCGCGCCGGGGGCGCTGCGGCTCGGGCGTGGGCGCCGGGGCGTACCGCTGCGGCTGGTGCTGCGGGGGCTGCTGGGGCTGTTGCTGGGGCTGGGGGGTGGCGTAGCGCTGCGGCCGGCCCTGCGGCGGGTGGCCGTATCCCTGGGGCCCGCCCTGCGGGGGCTGCTGCGGTTGCTGCGGCCGGGCGACCTGGCGCTGCGGGCGGCGGCGCAGCGGGTCCTGGGAGGGGTCGAGGTACTGGACCTGCGTCTGCTCGTTGCGGTCGCGGGCGGCGCGGAGCTGGTTCTGCCAGGGGTGCGGATCCTCGGGGCCCCCGCCCTGGCCCTGGCCGTGCTGACCGTGCTGTCCGGGCTGTCCCGGCGGGACCGGGGGCATCACGGCGGTCGGGTCGGCCGCGCCGCGGTTCGGCAGGACGGAGGTGGGGTCGGCCGCGCCGGCCGGGCCGCCGGTGTGCGGCAGGACGCTGGTCGCGGCGTTCGGGTCGTACGCCCCCGCGCCCTGGGGCAGCACCTGCGTCGGGTCGGCGGCGCCGGGCGTGCCGGGCACCTGGGCGGGCGCCGGGTCCGGTGCGAGGAGCGCGCCGACGCCCTCCGCGGCGGCGATCTGCGCGGTGGTCGCGTGCACGCCGATGCCCTCGGCGACGGTGCGCAGGCCGCGGGCGAGGTTCTCGGCGGCGGGACGCTCGTCGGGGTTCTTGCGCAGGCAGCGCTCGATGACCGTCCACAGCGGGCCGGGGACCGTGGAGGGGCGGCGCGGCTCGGAGCTGAGGTGCTGGTGGAGGACTTCCAGGGCGGAGCCGCCGGAGAACGGCGGACGGCCGGTGACCAGCTCGTACAGCAGGATGCCGGCGCCGTAGACGTCGACGGCGGAGGTCTGCGGGCGGCCCTCGGCGGACTCCGGCGCCACGTACGCGGGCGTGCCGACGAACTCGTGGGTGCGGGTCAGGCCGGGCGAGTCGGCGAGGCGCGCGATGCCGAAGTCGGTGAGCATCGGGTGCATCTCGCCGCCGTCCTGCTTCAGCAGCACGTTGGCCGGCTTCAGGTCGCGGTGCACGACGCCGTCGGCGTGGCTGGCGGCGAGCGCGTCGGCGATCTGCGCGGTCAGCAGCGCGGCGGCGACGGGCGTGAACGGCCCGTTCTCGCGGAGGTAGCGGTGCAGGTCGGGACCGTCGACGAGGTCCATGACGAGCGCCAGCAGATCGCCCTCCACGACCAGGTCGCGGACCCGGACGATGTTCGGGTGGGTCAGCCGGAGCAGCACGGACCGCTCCCGCAGGAAGCGCATCACGACGTCGGCGTCGTTCGCGAGCTCCTCCTTGAGGACCTTGATCGCGACGGTCTCGCCGGGCTGTCCGGGCACGGCCGCCTCGGCGCCCGCGGTCTCACGCTGGCGGGCTCGCCAGACGGTCCCCGTGGCGCCGCGTCCGAGCGGCTCCTCGAGGAGGTACTTGCTGCCTACCGGCCGCACGTCATGCGCTCCCTGTTGCTTGCTGGCGTTTCCGACCCACTGTAATGCCGCCGTGCGCGGCACCGGGCTGTCGTCGTGGTGTGACCCGTCCCCGGGCCCGGGGGGCGATCTTCAGGACACCCGCCGGGAGACGCGCCCCGTGCGCCGCCCGTTCCGCTTCCGGCGCGTGTTCGAAGGAAAGACGCTCGACCCGGTCCGTTGGTTGCCGGGCTCGGACGTGACCGATCTCAAGCGGCGCTCAAACGATCACCCGGGCGGCACTGGTCAGGCACTTTTACGGGCACAGCCGACCAATCAAGATCATTTGACGGCGGGCGGCGGGCGAGCTGTCAGTGGCAGGTGCGAGGATGCCTCCAGTACTGGCCGACGTGTTCGTGTGGCGGTGGGGGAAGTGATGCAGATCCGGCTGACCGTCGAGGACCCGCTGCGCCGGTCCACCGCAGCGGCCCCGGACCGTGCCGCGAGCTGCGACGTGCTGGTCACCGCGCCCGCCGGAACGGCCCTCGCGGCGGTCGCCTCGGCCCTGGCCTCGGCCCTCCCGGGCGGCGACGCCTCCGCTTCCGGTTCCGTGGTGCTCTACGCGGGCACCAGGCGGCTCGACGCCCAGCGCTGCACCCTGGGCGAGCCCCCGCTGACCGACGGTGCCGTGCTGTCGCTGGGCGCCCCGGGCGAGCCGGAGCCCCATCCGGAGGTGGACGAGGCCCCGGCCCAGCTCCATGTGGTCGCCGGCCCCGACGCGGGCGGTGTCCACCTGCTGCACGGCGGCCAGATCCGGCTCGGCCGCTCCGCCGACGCCGACGTCGCCCTCGACGACCCGGACGTCTCCCGGTTCCACTGCGCGGTGACCGTCGCCGCCGACGGCCGCGTCACCGTCGCCGACCTCGGCTCGACCAACGGCACCACGCTGGACGGCGCCCCGGTCGGCGACCGCCCCGTCGGCTTCGCGCCGGGCGCCCTGCTCCGGATCGGCGAGTCGGCGCTGCGGCTGATGCCGGGCCGGGCGGCGGAGCGGGTGGTGACGACGCCGGACGGCGAGGGCCACGTACGGGTGGCCGTGCCGGCGGAGGCGGGCGGGGTTCGCGTGACCGTCCCCGGGGACGAGGGACGCGGGGGCGTCGCGGCCGAGGGGCTGCGCGGGGGTTCGGGTTCGGCGGCACCGGGTGGTGGAGGCCCGGCGGTGCAGGGGGCTGGTGGCCCGGCGGTGCAGGGGGCTGGAGGGTCTGAGGCGGAGAGGGGTGGTGGTCCGGCGGCTGAGGGGGCCTGTGCGCACTCCTACGGCGCCGCGGGCTGGGGCGCCTCCGATGCCTCGCCCGGTGCCCGCGGCCACGGCGCTTACGGGGCGCCGACCGTGCCGGGGCAGGCCGGCGCCCCGTCGATCGAGACCCACGGCGAGCCCCACGGCGGGACCCACCCGCCGGCCTCCGCGTCGCGCGCCGGGGACCGCCCGTCCGTTCCCGGGGCCGACACCGACGCCACGCACGCCGGGCGCCGGCCCGAGGCGGACGCCCAGGAGCCGGCCGTGGGGAACCACACCAACCACACCGCCGGGCGCAAGGGCACCCCGGTGCGGGGCACCGACGCGCCTCAGGGCGTCCGCAGGCGCGGCGGCCTCACGGCGTGGGCGCGACGGCTGACCGGCGGACGCGGCGAGCCGGGCACGGCCAGGCGTCCGTCGTACGACACGGAGCCGGCCGACGGCCCGGTGACCGGGACTCCGGTGCCCGCGCCTGCGGTGCCGGAGCGGTGGCCGGACCCGGCCGCGCTGCTGCTGACGGCGCTGGGTCCCGGCTCCCGGCTGTGGGAACGCGGGCCCGGACACCCCGAGGCGCTCACGGTGCGGCTGGGCACGGCCGACCGGGTCGCGCCGGGCGGTTCGACGCCGCTGCCCGCGGTGCCGGTGACCGCCGGTCTGCGCGAGGCCGGTGCGCTCGGGCTGGCGGGCCCCCGTGAGCGTCTCTCCGGGCTGGCCCGTTCGGTGCTGGCCCAGCTCGCCGCGCTGCACTCCCCCGACGTGCTGGAGATCGTGCTGATCAGCGCGGACCGCTCCCGTCCGGTGCAGGAGCGCACCGCCGAGTGGTCGTGGTCGGGCTGGCTGCCGCATCTGCGTCCCGGGCACGGTCAGGACTGCCGGCTCCTGCTCGCCCACGACCGTGAGCAGGCCTCGGCGCGCGTCCAGGAACTCGTCCGCCGTCTGGAGGACCACCTGGCCGACGCCCGCGCGGGCAGGGCCCGTCCGACGGCACTCGTCGGCGACGGAGCGGGAGGGCCCGCCTCCGGGCAGCCGACGGCGGGAGCGCCCTCGCCCGGGGGACCGGCGTCCGCGTTCCCCGGCTCGGCGGCACCCACTGCGCCGGCCTCCGCCGACCCGTCGGCACGACCGTCGGGCGCGACCTCCGCGGCGCACGGTTCCCTGTCGCCGGCCTCGGGGGGAGAGACTCCCGGGTCCCCGGCCTCCGGGTCCCCGGCCGACGGGACGCCGGCATCCGGAGCCCTGATCTCCGGGACCCCTTCCTCCGGCACCACGGCATCCGGCGCCACGTCCGCCGGGGCCCCCGGCGCCACGGCCCCCCGCCTCCCCGGCCCCTCCGCCCCGCCCGTCGCGGAGCCCGGCTCCCCGGTTCCCGGCGCGCCCGCCCCCGCCGAGTCCTCACCGTCGGCCGCACCGGCCCCCTCCGCCGCCGGCTTCCCCGACGCCGCAGGCTCCCCCTCCCCCACCGGCGTCCCCGCGCAGCCCACGGCCGTCGCGCACGGCGTGGCCGACGCACCGGCCGGCGAGTGCCCGGCCCCGCGGACTGCGGCGGGGGACGCGGCCGCCGGCACCGTCCGGCGGCCCTCCTGGGCGAGGGAGGACGGGGAGGCCGACGAACCGGCGGGCTTCCCGGGGCCGTACACGGTGGTCGTCGTGGACGGCGACCCCGGCGGCGCCGACGTCCGCGAGGCGGTGGCCCGGCTGGCGCTGGAGGGCCCGCGGGCCGGGATCCACGTGGTGTGCCTCGCCGAGACGTCCGCCGCCTCCCCCGCCTCCCCGGTGACGGAGACGTACGAGGCGGCCTGCGCGGTCTCGCCGGTGTTCCGGGAGTGCGGTGCCGTCGCCCTGCTCAGCGGCGACGTGGCCACGGCCCTGCGGCTGCTCCGCGTCGCGCGTGCCGGCGTCCCCGGGACCGGGCCCGACGCCGCGCGGCCGGGCCCGGTGGGCCACGGCACCCTCGGCACGGTGGACGCCGTCTCCCTGCCGTGGGCCGAGCGGTTCGCGCGGGCGCTGGCCCCGCTGCGCCCCGAGGGCACCGGCGGCCGGCGGCACCCGCGCGTGTCCGCACCGCTGCCCCGGGCGGCGCGGCTCCTCGACGAACTGGGCCTCGCCCGGGCCACCCCGGCGTCCCTGATGGCGCGATGGGCGGACGCGGCGGACGACACCACCGCGCTCGGCGGCCGGGCGCAGGGCGTGCTGGGCGCCGGACCGCGCGGCCCGGTCACCGTGGACCTCGCGGCCGAGGGACCGCACCTGCTGATCGAGGGACCGCCGGGCAGCGGACGTACGGAGCTGCTGCGGGCGCTCGTCGCCTCCCTGGCCTCGGCCGAGCGGCCCGACCGGCTGGGCATCGTCCTGATCGAGGGCCGGGACGGCGTGGGCACCGGCGGCTCCGGGGGGACGTCCGGCGAGGGCCTGAGTGGTTGCACGGACGTTCCGCACGTCACGACCCACCTGACCGCCAACGACCCGGTGCGCATGCGGGAGTTCGCCCAGTCGCTGAGCGCCGAGCTGAAGCGCCGTGCCGAGCTGCTCGGCCGCTCCGCCTTCACGGAGTGGCACACCGGGCGCGAGATCTCCGGCCGGTTGATCGCCCAGCGCACGGCGGGCTCCGGCACCGGCACCGGCACCGGCACCGGCACCAGTGCAGGCACGAGTACAGGCACAGGTGCGGGCACCACCCCCCGCCCCGGACCCGGAGCGGGCGCCACCGAACCGGCCGGACCCGTCACCCCCTCCCGTCCCGCCCCGGCGACCCCGCCCTCCGGCTCCGTCCCGGCCCAGGGCGCCGCGGACGTGGAGGCTCCGCCCAGTGCGACGCTGCGGCTGCGGCCGGGCGCCTCCCGTCGGCGGACGCAGGCCGCGCCGCCGCTGCCCCGGCTCGTCGTGGTCGTCGACGACCTCGACGCCCTGGTCACGCCCGCCCTCGGTTCCCCGGGGCGGCCCGCGGCGGGTTCCGTGATGCGGGCGTTGGAGGCCGTGGCCCGCGAGGGCGAGCGGCTCGGCGTCCACCTGATCGCGGCGACCGCATCCGGCGGCCGTACGGCGCAGACGGAGCCGGCGCGCCGGGCCACGCTGCGCGTCACCCTGGACGCACCGGTGCCCGGTCCGGACGAACCGGCGCCGGGACGCGGCCGGCTCACCCTCCCGGACGGCCGGGTCGTACCGCTTCAGGCCGGGCGCGTCACCGGGCGCATCCCCCGCACGGCGACCCTGCGCCCGACGGTCGTCCCGCTGGAGTGGCAGCGCATGGGCGACCCGCCCACCCGCCGCCCCGTGCGGGAGCTGGGCAACGGCCCCACGGACCTGGCACTGCTGGCGAGCGCGCTGGAGCGCGCGGCCCGCGAGGTCTCGGCCGCCGAGGTCCCGTCCCTCCTCTGACAGCGCCCCGCACCCCCCGCCCGCCCCCTCCCTCGGCGCCCGCCCTGACCCCCGGTCACGAGGGGGTCACGATCCCCCGGTTGACAAGGGACGCGCTCTTGCCGCCCCCGACCCCCCGGGCGTACACCAGACCGCACGGGACAGCGCCGAACGTTCGACGGACGATGCACGAAGAACGGGGCAGTGATGCGCACGAGCAGCACCATCGGGACACGCAGGACCGTCAGGAAGACCACGAGAGCCGCGACAGCCCTCGCCGCCGCGCTGGCACTCTCGCTCACCGCGTGCGGCGGTGACGACGACGGCGGCGACAAGGGCGACGGCGGCCAGGGCGGCGCCGACCGGCAGACCGAGAGCGCGGTCACCCTGCCCAAGCTGGACGGCGAGACGCTCGAGGTCGCCGCCGTGTGGACCGGCGCCGAGCAGGAGAACTTCAAGAAGGTCCTCGCGGAGTTCGAGAAGCGCACCGGCGCCAAGGTGACCTTCGTTCCCGCCCAGGACCCGATCATCAACTTCCTCGGCTCGAAGATCGCGGGCGGCGCCCCGCCGGACGTGGCGATGCTGCCGCAGCCCGGCGCCATCAAGCAGGCCGTGGACAAGGGCTGGGCCAAACCGCTGGGCGCCGAGGCGCTCAAGGAGCTGGGCGAGAACTACTCACAGGGCTGGCAGGACATCGGCAAGGTCGACGGCAAGCAGTACGGCGTCTACTACAAGGCCGCCAACAAGTCGCTGATCTGGTACAACGCGCAGGTCTTCGAGAACGCGGGCGTCGGCGAGCCGACGACGTGGGACGAACTGCTCACCACCGCGCAGACGGTCTACGACTCCGGCGTCACCCCGTTCTCCGTGGGCGGCGCGGACGGCTGGACCCTGACCGACTGGTTCGAGAACGTCTATCTCTCGCAGGCGGGCCCGGAGAAGTACGACCAGCTGGCCAAGCACGAGATCAAATGGACCGACCCGTCGGTGAAGGAGGCGCTGACCACCCTCGCCGAGATCTGGGGCAAGCAGGACTACATCGCGGGCGGCGCGTCGGGAGCGTTGCAGACGGAGTTCCCCGCCTCGGTGACGCAGACCTTCACCGGCGGTGCCCAGCCGAAGGCCGGCATGGTCTTCGAGGGCGACTTCGTGCAGGTGAACATCGCCGAGACGGACGCGCAGGTCGGGCAGGACGCCAAGGCGTTCCCGTTCCCGGCGGTCGGTGACACCGCGCCGGTGGTCTCCGGCGGCGACGCGGCCGTGATCCTGGAGGACTCGAAGGCGGCGCAGGCGCTGGCCACCTGGCTGGCCTCCCCGGACGCGGCGACGATACAGGCGAAGCTGGGCGGCTACCTGTCGCCGAACAAGAACGTGGACGCCTCCGCGTACCCCAACGACGTGCAGCGCGGGATCGCCGAGGCGCTGATCGAGGCCGGCGACGACTTCCGCTTCGACATGTCCGACCAGGCCCCGCAGGCCTTCGGCGGCACGCCCGGCAAGGGCGAGTGGAAGGCGCTCCAGGACTTCCTGAAGAACCCGAAGGACGTGGCGGGCGCTCAGCGGAAGCTGGAGGCCGACGCGGCCGCCGCCTACGGGAACTGAGGCGATGGCACCGGCTGCCGCGGAGGGTGTCGCCAAGACCGTGGTGACGCCCTCCGCTCCCCGTCCGCGCAAGAGCGTGACCGGCACCCGCAAGGCCGTGGCGGCCCTGTTCCTGCTGCCCGCCCTGGTGCTGCTCGGCGCGCTCGTGGTCTACCCGATCGGGTACTCGGTCGTCCGCAGCTTCTACGACCAGTCCGGCGACTCGTTCGCCGGACTCGACAACTACCAGGCCCTGTTCACCGACGACGGCATCCGTACGGCGCTGAAGAACAACATCGTCTGGGTGGTGTTCGCGCCGACGGTGGCCACCGCGCTCGGTCTGATCTTCGCCGTCCTCACCGAACGGGTGCGCTGGGGCACGGCGTTCAAGCTGGTCGTCTTCATGCCGATGGCGATCTCGATGCTGGCGGCCGGCATCATCTTCCGGCTGGTCTACGACCAGGACCCGGACAAGGGCGTCGCCAACGCGGTGTGGGTCGGCGTGCACGACACGTTCGCGCAGTCGTCGGCGTTCCCCAAAGCCCACCCGGGCCGGGAATCGCCGCTGGAACCGGCCGGCGGCGGCGCGTTCGTCACCAGAGAGCCGGTCCGGGCCGGCGAGGCGGTGGCGCTGCCGCTGGTCGGCGTCGCCCCCGACCTGATGCCGGACGACGCGAAGACGGCCGCGGCGCCGAAGGCCGAGCCGGGCAAGGTCACCGGCACGACCTGGCAGGACTTCACCCGGGGCAAGGGCGTCGGACAGCTCAACGGTGTCGACGGCGGCGAACTGGGCTATGCCGGCATGCGGATCGAGGCGGTGAAGGACGGCCGGGTCGTGGCGTCGACGACGGCCGCCGCCGACGGCACGTTCACGCTGCCCGCCGCGGCCGACGGGGCGCTGCTGCGACTGCCCGGGGACAACTTCGAGGAACCGTACAACGGCCTGAACTGGCTCGGGCCGTCGCTGGTGACGCCCGCGATCATCGGGGCGTACGTGTGGATGTGGGCGGGCTTCGCGATGGTGCTGATCGCGGCGGGGCTGGCGGGCGTGCCCCGGGAGCTGCTGGAGGCCGCGCGGGTCGACGGGGCCAACGAGTGGCAGGTCTTCAGACGGGTCACGGTGCCGCTGCTGGCGCCGGTGCTCGCGGTGGTGGTCGTCACCCTGATGATCAACGTGCTGAAGATCTTCGACCTGGTGTTCATCATCGCGCCGGGCTCCTCGCAGGACGACGCGAACGTGCTCGCGCTGGAGCTGTACCGCAAGGGCTTCGCGGCGGACCAGCCGGGCGTCGCCAGCGCGATCGCGGTGTTCCTGCTGCTGCTGGTGATCCCGGTGATGTGGTTCAACATCCGTAGGCTGCGGCGGGAGGTCAGGCGATGACCGCGGACGCGGGTTCTCTCACCAAGGCGGAGCCGAGGCCGCCGGCCGCCCCCGCCGAGCCGAAGCGGTCGCTGGGCTCCCGGCTCGCCGAGGGGGTCAGCGGCGGCCTGGTGCGGGTGTTCCTGATCGTGGTCGGCCTGTTCTGGCTGGTCCCGACGATCGGCCTGCTGCTGTCCTCGCTGCGCACCCCGCGGGACATGGCGGGCAGCGGCTGGTGGGAGGTGCTCACCGAGCCCTCCCGGCTCACCTTCGAAAGCTACGACGAGCTGCTCGCCAACGGCGACATCACCGACTCCCTGGTCAACACCGTGCTGATCACCGTCCCGGCGACGGTCCTGGTCGTCGTCATCGGCTCGCTGGCGGGCTACGCGTTCGCCTGGATGGAGTTCCCGGGCCGCGACTGGTGGTTCCTCGGCGTGGTCGGGCTGCTGGTGGTGCCGGTGCAGGTGGCGCTCATCCCGATCGCCGAACTGTTCGGCACCGTCGGCCTGTTCGGGTCGATGCTGGGCGTGATCCTGTTCCACGTCGGCTTCGGTCTGCCGTTCGCGGTGTTCCTGCTGCGGAACTTCTTCGCGGAGATCCCGCGCGAGCTGCTGGAGGCCGCCCGCCTCGACGGCGCGGGCGAACTGCGGCTGTTCGCCCGGGTGGTGATGCCGCTGGGCGGGCCGGCCATCGCCAGCCTGGGCATCTTCCAGTTCCTGTGGGTGTGGAACGACATGCTCGTCGCGCTGATCTTCTCGGACTCCGGGAGCCAGCCGATCACGGTCGCCCTCCAGACGCAGGTACGGCAGTTCGGCAACAACATCGACGTGCTGGCGCCCGGCGCGTTCATCTCCATGGTGATCCCGCTGGCCGTGTTCTTCGCGTTCCAGCGGCAGTTCGTGTCCGGCGTGATGGCGGGCGCCGTGAAATAGCCGCGCACGCAACGGGCTTGGGGGCGGACCGGCGGCAACCGGTTCGCCCCCTTTCGTGCCCGTGCGGGTCCCCCGAATGCCGTAGGCGGCGTAACCAAGTCACTCCGCCGGCCGTTCCCGGGCCGAACGCCCGCGCCGACCCATGGATGTCCCCGTGCCCCGGTTCAGTGTCATCGTCCCCGCGTACCAGGTTCAGGCGTATCTGCACGAGTGCCTGGATTCGGTGCTGGCGCAGTCGTACACCGACTTCGAACTGATCGCGGTCGACGACTGCTCGCCGGACGCCTGCGGCGCGATCATCGACGAGTACGCGGCCCGCGACGCGCGCGTCCGTGCGGTGCACCTGCCCGAGAACGCCGGCCTGGGCGCGGCCCGCAACGCCGGGATGGAGCGGGCGAGCGGCGACTACCTGGTCTTCCTGGACGGCGACGACACCCTCACCCCCGACGCGCTGCGGGCGATCGCCGACCGGCTGAAGGAGACCGACGAGCCGGACGTGCTCGTCTACGACTACGCCCGGACGTACTGGACGGGCGAGGCGGTGCGCAACCAGGCCGCCGCCCTGCTCACCGAGGACGGCCCGGCACCGTTCCCGCTGACGGACCGGCCGGGGCTGCTGCACCTGCTGATGGTCGCCTGGAACAAGGCCTGCCGCCGGGAGTTCGTCGAGCGCGCCGGCCTCGCCTTCCCGCCGGGCTTCTACGAGGACACGCCGTGGACCTACCCGCTGCTGATGACGGCGGAGTCCATCGCCACCCTGGACCGGGTCTGCGTGCACTACCGGCAGCGCCGGCGGGGCAGCATCCTGGGCACGCCCAGCGAGCGGCACTTCGACGTCTTCGACCAGTACGACCGGGTGTTCGCGTTCCTGGAGTCGGACCCGGAGCTGGAGCGCTGGCGGCCGGTGCTCTTCCGCCGCATGGTCGACCACCTGGCGACGGTGTACTCCCGGCCCGACCGCCTGCCGCGCCGGGCCCGCGCCGCGTTCCTGCGCCGGGCCCGCGCCCACTACCGCCGCCACCGGGTCCCCGGCGCCGCCGTCACCCCCCGGACCCGCGTGCACCTGACGCTGGTCCGGCTGGGCCTGTACCGCACGTACCGGACCGTGCGGCTGGCGGCGGCCCTGGCCCGCGGCGTCCGCAAGCACCTCGCGGGGCTGCTGCGCACCGTGCGCGGCGCCGCGCTGCGCCTGCACTACCGCGTGCAGCGGCTGCTGCCGGTCCGCGCCGACCGCGCCCTCTTCGCCTCCCACGGCGGACTGGGCCACGGCTGCAACCCGGGCGCCCTGGAGCAGGCGTTCCGCACGTTCGTCCCGCACATCCGCACCGCGTGGGCCGCCGCGCCGGCGCACCAGCACACCGTGCCGCCCGGTCCGCGCCGGGTGGTTCCCGGCACCGCCGCGTACTTCACGGAGCTGGCCCGCGCCAAGTACCTGGTGCACAACACCGAGTTCGACCCGCGGCTGGTCAAGCGCCGCGGACAGGTGCTGATCCAGACCCTGCACGGCACGCCGCTGACCCGCACCGGCCTCGATCTCCAGGAGCGCCCGGCCGCGGCCCGCGGGACGGACTTCGCCCGGATGCTGCGCGGCGTCGACACCTGGGACTACGTCGTCACCGCCAACCGTCACTCCACCCTGACCTGCGAGCGGGTCTTCCCCGGCGGCTACACCACGCTGGAGGTGGGCCAGCCGCGCACCGACGCCCTGCACACGGCCACCGCGGCCGACGTGGCCCGGCTGCGCGAGCTGCTCGGCGTCCCCGACGGCGCGGTCGCGATCCTGTACGCGCCCGCGCACCGCGGCTACCGCCGCGCCCAGCGCCCCGGCCTGGACCTCGAGCGGGTGCTGCGCCGCCTCGGCCCGCGTTTCGTGGTGCTGTCCCGTGTCCCGCACGTCCGGCACGCGGGCACCTCCGGGCGGCTGATCGACGTCAGCGGCCATCCGAGCGTCCAGACGCTGTGCCTGGCCTCGGACGCGCTGGTGACCGACTACGCGCCGCTGATGTTCGACTACGCGGGTCTGGACCGGCCGATCGTGCTGCACGCCGACGAGACCGAGGCGTTCGAGGCGGTCCACGGCACCTGTCTGGACCTGCGCGCGTTCCCGCCCGGCGCCGTGGCGCGCGGCGAGGACGAGCTGATCGGCATCTTCGCCGACGGCCACTGGCGCGGCTCGCGCTCCGCGCAGCTCAGGTCGGCGTTCCGCGAGCGGTTCTGCCCGTACGACGACGGACACGCCGCCGAGCGGGTCGTGCGCCGCGTGGTGCTGAACGAGAGCGGCCGGCCGCCGGTCGTCCCGCTCGGCGAGCGCCGCCCGGCCCCCTCCGCGGCGTCGGCGCTGCCGCGCTCGCCGCTGGCGTCCGTTCCGCAACCGGGCGGCCCGCAGCCCGTCACCCCGAGCCGCTGACCGCCGTTTCCCACAGGGAGGCCACATGCTCCGCAGCTCCTCGCGGCCCACCCCGACCCGGCCGCCCGCCCGACGGCCGACGGGAGGGCCGGGTCGCCGCCTCGGCTGAGGCGCCCCGCGGCACGGGGCCCACGGCAGTCCAGCGGCACGGGGCCCACGGCAGCACCAGGTGGGCCCGCAGCAGAAGACGACAGAAAGAACAGAATGCCCCGCTTCAGCATCATCGTCCCGTCCCATGGGGTCGCGGGCCGGCTGTCCCAGGCGCTGGACTCGGTCCTCGCCCAGTCCTTCGGCGACTTCGAGCTGATCCCGGTGTGCCAGACGCCGGACTGCTCCGCGGCGGACGTCGCCGCCGTCATCGCCGAGCGGGACTCGCGGGTGGCGCCCGTGCACTCGCCGCCGTCGGACGGCCTGGCCGGGGCGCGCAACGCGGGGATGGCGGCGGCGACCGGCACCTACCTGCTGTTCCTCGACGGCGACGACGTCCTCGTACCGGGCGCCCTGGCGGCGCTGGACGCACGGCTGGCCGGGACCGGCGACGACGTCGACGTGCTGTACTTCGAGCACGAGCGCACCCCCTGGTGGGAGGGCGAGCCAGGCAACCCGGCCGCACCGCTGCTCGCGGGCGCCCCGAAGGGGTCCTTCCCGCCGGAGCGGGCCCCGCACCTGACCGGCGTACGGCTGCCGGCGTGGAGCGCCGCCTACCGCCGCGCGTTCCTCACCGAGCGGGGCCTGCGCTTCCCCGCCGGGCACTTCACCGACGTCGGCTTCGGCGGCCTGGTCGCGGTCGGCGCGGCCCGCATGGCGGTGCTGCGCGCCGTCGTCGTACGGCACCGGGCGCGACGGCAGGGCAGCCGGCTGAACCTGCCCGGCGCGCACCACGGCGACCTGCTGGACCAGGCCGAGCTGGTGCTGACGCACGCCGCCGGGGCGGACCTGCCGGACGAGCGGCGCCGGGCGCTGTTCGAGCACCTCTTCGCGGCGGTCCTGAGGACGGCCGCGCATCCGCGCCGACTGCCGCCCCGGCACCGCCGCGCCTTCTTCCGCCGGGCGAGCGCGCTGTACCGGCGCCACCGCCCCGCCGGCTTCCGGCCGCCGGGCGGCAGCCTCGGGGTGCAGCACCGGCTGCTGGCGGCCGGCTCGTACGCGGCGTTCCGGGCGCTGCGCGGCACCAACCGGGCCGCCGGCCGGGTGCTGCGGGCGCTGCCCCGCCCGGAGGGCCTGCGCACCCGGCTGCACTACCGGCGCCACCTGCGCCGCCCCCTGGACGCGCACCTCGCCGTGTACTGCGCCTACTGGGGCCGCGGCTACGCCTGCAACCCGGCCGCGATCCACGCCAAGGCCCGCGAACTCGCCCCGCACATCCGCTCGGTGTTCCTGGTCGAGGCGGACCAGGCGCACACCATGCCCGAGGGCGTCGACCACGCCGTCATCGGCAGCCGGCGCTACTGGGAGGTGCTGGCCCGCGCCAAGTACCTGATCAACAACGCCAACTTCGCGGAGGGCGTGGTCAAGCGCCCCGGCAGCGTGCACCTCCAGACGCAGCACGGCACGCCGCTGAAGACGATGGGCGTCGACCAGTCGACGTACCCGGTGGTGGCGGCGGCCACCGGCAGCTTCGCCAAGCTGCTGGGCCGGGTGGACCGCTGGGACTACAACCTCTCCTCCAACTCCCACTCCACCCGCATGTGGGAGCGCGCCTTCCCGGGCTCCTACGAGCAGCTGGAGTACGGCTATCCGCGCAATGACGTGTACTACACGGCGACCGCCGAGGACGTGGCCCGGATCCGGCGCGAGCTGGGCGTTCCGGACGGGAAGACGGCCGTGCTGTACGCGCCGACGCACCGTGACCACGAGACCGGCTTCGGCGCGGGCCCCCTCGACCTGGAGGCGTTCTGCGAGGCGGCCGGCGAGGACGTGGTGGTGCTGCTGCGCGCCCACTACTTCTACGACCGGGGCGTGGCACGGAGCGCCGGCCGGGTCATCGACGTGACCGCGCACCGCTCCGCGGAGGACGTCTGTCTGGCCGCCGACGCGCTGGTCACGGACTACTCGTCGATCATGTTCGACTACGCCAACCTGGACCGGCCCATCGTGGTGTACGCCGACGACTGGGAGGTCTACCGGGAGACCCGGGGCGTGTACTTCGACCTGATGGCGGCGCCGCCCGGCCCGGTGGCGCGCACCCCGGAGGAGCTGGCGAAGGTCTTCGCCGACGGCTCGTACGCGGGGCCGGAGTCGGCGGCGCTGCGGGCGGCGTTCCGGGAGCGGTTCTGCGAGTTCGACGACGGCCGGGCCGCCGAGCGCGTCGTGCGCCGGGTGCTGCTCGGCGAGCCGCCGGAGGAGATCCCGCCCGTGGCCCCGCTCGCGGAGCGCGTCCCGGCCCCCGCCGCCACCCTCGTTAGGAGCTGACCGGAAGTGCCCCGCTTCAGCGTCATCGTCCCCTGCTTCAAGGTGCAGGGGTTCCTCGCCGAATGCCTCGACTCGGTTCTCGGGCAGTGCTACCGCGACATCGAGGTGATCGCCGTGGACGACTGCTCGCCGGACGGCTGCGGCGCGATCCTCGACGACTACGCCGCCCGCGACGACCGGGTGCGCGTGCTGCACCTGCCGGAGAACGCCGGCCTCGGCCGCGCCCGCAACGCCGGGATGCCGCACGCCACCGGCGACTACCTGTTCTTCCTGGACAGCGACGACACCCTCACCCCGGGCGCGCTGCGGGCGATGGCCGACCGGCTGGCGGAGGCGGACGACCCGGACGTGCTGGTCTTCGACTACGCGCGGACCTACTGGTGGGGCGGCACCCGCCGCAACGTCCTGGCGCGGGTGCTCACCGAGGCCGGGGAGGGCACGTTCACCGCCGCCGAGCACCCGGAGATCCTCGATCTGCTGATGGTGGTGTGGAACAAGGTCTACCGGCGCGACTTCGTCGAGCGGGAGGGCTTCGTCTTCCCGCCCGGCTACTACGAGGACACGCCGTGGACGTTCCCGGTGCTGCTCAGCGCCGGGCGGATCGCCGTGCTGGACCGGATCTGCCTGAACTACCGGCAGCGGCGGCAGGGCAGCATCCTGTCCACCACCAGCCGCAAGCACTTCGACATCCACCGGCAGTACGAGCGGGTCTTCGCCTTCGTCGACGCCCGCCCGGAGCTGGCCGGCTGGCGCCCCTTCCTGCACGCCAAGATGGGCGAGCACTGCCTGGACATCCTCGCCAAGCCCGACCGGCTGCCCCCGTCCGACAAGGCCGAGTTCTTCCGCCGCACCGCGGAGATGTTCCGCGCGCACAAACCGCAGGGGGCGGCGGTCCCGCCGGAGCTGCGGGTGCTGGAGCGGGGCTACGCCGCCTACCAGGTCCGCCGCCAGGCGGGCCGGGCCGGGCGGGAGCTGGGGCGGCGGACCCGGCAGGCGCGCGGTGCGGCGGCCGGACGGCTGGGCCGGCTCCGGTCGGCGGTGCACGCCCGCCGACCGCTGGACCCGGGCCTCGCGGTGTACTCGGCGTTCTCGCACCGGGGCGTGCTCGGCGACCCGGCGGCGATCTACCGCAAGGCCCGGGAGATCGCCCCGGAGCTGCGCGGGGTGTGGGTGGTGCGGGACGAGGAGACGGCCCGGGCGCTGCCCCCGGACACCGAGCACGTGATCCTCGGCAGCGCCGCCTACCGCCGGGTGACGGAGCGGGCCGCGTTCTTCGTCAACAACGTCAACTGGCCCGGTGCCGTGCCCAAGCGGCCGGGCAGCGTGCACATCCACACCCACCAGGGCACCCCGCTGAAGTTCATGGGCGCCGACCTGCTCGGCAAGCCCGGCGCCCGCTTCCAGACGGACGTGCCGGCGATGCTGCGCCGCGCCGACCGCTGGGACTACAGCCTGGTCGCCAACCGGCACTCCGAGCTGGTCTGGGAGCGGGCCTACCCCTGCCACTTCGCCTCGGTGCGCAGCGGCAGCCCCCGCAACGACGCCCTGGTCACCGCGGCGGCGGACGACGGTGCCGCCTTCCGGTTCCGGTACGGCATCCCGGAGGACCACACGGTGGTGCTGTACGCGCCGACCCGCCGGGACTACCGCCGGGGCGGGCACGTCGACCGGTTCGACCCGGCGCGTCTCGCGCGGGACCTCGGCGAGGGGCACACGCTGGTGGTCCGGCTGCATCCGTCGCTGGCCGCCGGGCACGCGCGCGGGCTGGGCCTGGCGGAGCTGCACCGGCGCGGGGTGCTGGTCGACGCCACGGACGAGCCGCACGTCGAGGAGGTGATGCTCGCCGCGGACGCGCTGGTCACCGACTACTCCGCCCTGATGTTCGACTACGCCAACCTGGACCGGCCGATCGTGGTCCACGCCGACGACTGGGGCGCGTTCGCGGCCAGCCGCGGCGCCTACTTCGACATCACCGCCGAGGCGCCGGGCCATGTGGCCCGGTCCTACCGGGAGCTGGCGTGGCTGTTCACGTCGGGGGCGTGGCGGGACGAGGAGGCGGCGCGGCTGCGGGCGGCCTTCCGGGAGCGGTTCTGCGAGTTCGACGACGGGCGGGCGGCCGAGCGGGTGGTGCGCACGCTGATGCTGGGCGAGGAGATGCCCGCGCCGTCCGCGACGGTCCCGGGCGCCCGTTCCGTCGCCCCCGCCGGCCGCGACGCGCTGGCCTCGTCATGAGCCCGCGCCGCTGGGTACTGGTGCTGGCCGCGGTGTTCGCCGTGCTCCAGCTGGCGAACGTCACCGGACGGGACACCCCCGACACCAAGAACTACCTGTCGTACGCGCTGAGCCTGACCGGTGAGACCAAGCGGGAGGCCGCGGCGGCCACCATCGACCACTTCTGCCTCAGCGGCGCGTCGACGGCGCGCCGGAACCAGAGCGTGGACGTGGTGCACTTCCACCGGGCCGACCCCACCGACCGGGTGATGAGCGAGTGCCACCGGGAGCAGTGGCGGCTGGTCGACACCCGGCTCGCGGCCGGGCAGACCGCCGGGCACACGGTGCCGTTCATGCCGGAGCGCTTCCAGCGCATCTTCGAGGTGCGGCCCGGCTACCCGGTGTTCCTGGTGCCGTTCGTCACCGTGCTCGGGGTGACGTGGGGGGTGTGGGCGGCGAGCGTGGTCATCGCCGCGGCGGGCGGGGTGCTGGCCTTCCTGGTCCTGCGCACCCTGTCGGTGCCGGTGCCGCTCGCGCTGACCGGGCAGGCGCTGTACTACGTCCTGCCGTGCGGGACGACCGCCATGCGTCCGATGACCGAGGGTCTGATGATGGCGCTGACGCTGGCGGCGGTGTGGGGCTGCGCGCTGGTGCTCGAGGGTCGGCGGGTGCGGGCCGGGGTCGGGCTGGTGGCCGGTTCGCTGGTGCTGCTGTTCACGGTCAAGCACTCCCAGTCGCTGTTCCTCGGCGGCTGTATGGCGCTCGCGGGCGCGGCGCTCGCCGTGCGGCGGCGCCGACGGGGGCGGCCGGCGGGCCGGGGCGTCCTGGCGGTGGCGGGGGTGGGGCTGGCGGCGGCGGCCGGCACGCTGCTGATGGCGCGGCTGCTGCACTACCCGACGATGACGGACAGCGTGCAGGACCTGCTCACCGGCCACTTCTCCCGGCCGGACCGGGAGCGGCCGTGGCGGGAGTTCGTGCAGTTGCAGGGCAACTTCTGGCTGGAGTGGCTGCGCCGGCAGCTGTGGGAGCCGCTGTTCGTGGCCGCGCTGGCCGCCGGGGCCTGGGGCGCGCTGCGCCGCCCGGCGTTCGGCGGCTTCCTGGCCGCGGCGGCGTTCACCGGGTTCCTCACCCAGGCCGGTCACCCGGACATCAACATCTGGGGCGAGCGGCTGATCGTGCTGGCGTGGCTGCTGCCGGTGGTGGGGCTGCCGCTGCTGCTGGAGCCGGTGGTCCGCGCCGGCCGGGTGGCGCTGCCGGCGCAGGGGCACGTCGATTATCACTCGATCAGGTGATCTGACGTCATGCCGTTGATCCGCCCGGGAACATACGGCAAATGCCCCGAAAGTACTTCTTTCCGACAAATCTGTGAGCGCCGGAGTCCTCGACCGGCGGACCGTGCGCGGCGCGACGGCGCTGCGCGGCGGCCGTGGGTGGCGTCCCACGCCGTACCAGGTCGTCGGTCTGCTGTTCTGGCTGGTGATGACGCTGGCGTACTGGGCGGTGCCGCTGTGCTGCGACGCCGGGCAGCACGCGGCCGTCGTCGAGCGCCTCAAGGCCGACCTCCTCCATCCCCGCCACCCGATGGCCGACCTGCCGGGCGCGGGCAGCGCCTACTACTCGCCGTACGCGCTGGCGCAGGGCGTGTTCGCCCGGCTGACGGGACTGGGCGGCTGGGAGGTGGTGCGGCTCGCCGGGCCGCTGAACCTGCTGGTCCTGCTGACCGGCATCGGGCGCCTGGTGCGGGTGCTGACGCCCCGGCCGTGGGCGCCGGTCCTGGCGCTGGCGGCGATGACGCTGCTGTGGGGCACCGAGCGGGCGTGGTGGAGCGGCTACCTCGGGCTGATGTCGATGACCGGCAACCTCGGCTACCCGTCGGCGTTCGCGATCGGGCTGACGTTCTGGGCGTGGGCGCTGACCGCGGAGCGGGCCCGGGACGTGCGCCGGGTGCGCTACGTCGGGCCGAGCGGCCTGCGCGGCTTCGCGGGCTACGCCGGACTCGGCGTGCTGTACGGGCTGATCCTGCTGGTGCACCCCATCACGTCGGTGGCGGCGGCGCTGGGCGCGGTGGCGTTCGTCGCCGGCACGCAGCGCGGGTGGCGCGGGGCGGTCGCCGGACGCTGGGCGCTGACCGCCTCGGTGGCGGGGGTAACGGCCGCGGCCTGGCCGTACTTCGACGTGTTCGCCCTGGCCGGGGACGACAGCGTCGACGGCATGCACCGGGTGCTGTACCTGAATCTGCCGGGGCAGTTCTGGCTGGCGCTGCTCGGGCTGCCGGCGCTGTGGCTGCGCGGGCGGCGCTCGGCCCGGGACCCACTGGTGCTGCTGTTCGCCCTGGACTGCCTGGTGGTGGCGTACGGCTGGGTCAGCGGCCACTACACCTACGGCCGGATCCTCGGGCTCACCCTGGTGCCGCTTCAGTTCGCGCTGGCGGTGGAGCTGGCGGCGCCCCGCCCCTGGCGGCCGTGGCGGCGGCTGCTGGGCGGGGCGGCGGCCGCGGGCGCCTGTCTGGGCTTCCTCACCGTGCACGCGGGGGCCGTGGTGCCGCGCGCCCTGGACCCGGTCGGTTTCGAGCAGCCGCCCCACTGGCCGACGTACGCCTGGGCGGCGCGCCACATCGCCCCCGGCGAGGCGGTCATCACCGACGGGTACTACGCCGTCCACGCGATCGCCGGGTACGGCCCCGATCTGGCCGCGCCCGCCTGGCCGGACCCGTCCCTGGACGAGCGGGAGCGGCGGCGGCGCGTGGCCGACGTCGAGGCGTATCTCGCGCCCGGCTCGACCCGCGCCGAGCGCGCCGCCATCGTACGCCGCTACGACGTGCGCTGGCTGCTGCTGACGCGCTGGCAGCCGGTGCCCGAGGAGGCGGTGGTGGTGGCCTGGAGCGAGCGGACCGGCGAGGTGCTGGCCCGGGTGGGCGCACCCGGGACGCCTGCTCGATGACGAGGCCGCCCGCGGCGCCTGCTCCATGACGACGTCGCCCGGGACGCCTACTCGATGACGAGGTCGACGGGGATGTTGCCGCGGGTGGCGTTGGAGTACGGGCACACCTGGTGGGCCTGCTCGACCAGCTTGCGGCCGGTCGCCTCGTCCACACCCTCGGGCAGCTCGACCCGGAGGGTGACGGCGAGCCCGAAGCCCTCGCCCTGCTTGCCGATGCCGACCTCGGCGGTCACCGCGGCGTCGGCGACGTCGACCTTCGCCTGCCGGCCGACGAGGCCGAGGGCGCTGGCGAAACAGGCGGAGTAACCGGCGGCGAACAGCTGCTCCGGGTTGGTGCCCCGACCGTTGCCGCCCATCTCCGCCGGGATGCCGAGCTGGAGGTCGAGGGTGCCGTCGGAGCTGACGGCACGGCCCTCGCGCCCGTGGGTGGCGGTGGCGACGGCGGTGTAGAGCGCGTTCATGGAGGCCCTCCGTGAGGGAACGGGGCCGGTCCGGTCGTCCGGAGCGGCCTGGTGACTGCCTGACCCCCCTGAGTAGAGCACACAATTAAATTGCGCACAACCAAGTTGGGCGCATCGACTACCCTGGAGGCATGACCACGCCCGCAGCCGACTGGCTCCGCCTCGACCGGCAGATCTGCTTCTCCCTGAACGCCGCCTCCCGCGCCTTCGGCGGCGTCTACCGGGTACTCCTGAAGGACCTCGGGCTCACCTACCCGCAGTACTTGGTGATGCTGGTGCTGTGGGAGCACGGCGAACTGCCGGTCAAGCGGCTCGGCGAACAGCTGCGGCTCGACTCCGGCACGCTGTCGCCACTGCTCAAACGACTGGAGGCGGCGGGCCTGGTGCGCCGGGAGCGCAGCGCCCGCGACGAGCGGTCGGTGCGGGTGCGGCCCACCGAGGAGGGGGTCGCGCTGCGCGAGCGGGCACTGGAGGTGCCGCGCCGGATCGCCGCCGCGACCGGGTTCGGCCTCGACGAGATCGAGGACCTGCGCTCCCGCCTCGACCGGCTCACGACCGCCCTGGACACGGCAGTCCTGGACACGGCAATCCTGGACGCAGCGACCCCGACCGGACCGCGTCCCGCGCCGGCCGACCGGCAGTAGCCGCCGCGGGGACCCGAGCCCGAGGGCGGGACTCCGGAGACCGGGGGCGGGCCACGGGCCGGAGACCGGGGACCGGGGCCTACGCCGGATGTCCGATTACGGGCATCCATATGACTTTCGTACGGCTTACGATCCTTGCGATGAGACGTACACCCCGAGTCAATCCGCGCGCCCCGGTCGGCGTGGTCGTCATCGGGTACCAGGACGCGGCCCACGTGGCGGACGCCGTGCGCTCCGCGCTGGCGCAGGGCACCGCCGTCCGGCAGGTCGTCGCCGTGGACGACGGCTCGACCGACGGCAGCGCCGAGCTGCTCGCCCGCATGGCCGAGGCGGAACCCCGCCTGACGGTGATCCGCCGCACGGCCAACAGCGGCGGCTGCGGCACTCCGCGCAACACCGGGCTGGACGCGGTCACGACGCCGTACGTGATGTTCCTGGACAGCGACGACGTCCTGGCCCCCGGCGGGGTGGAGGCGCTGCTCACAGCGGCGACCACGGGGCGCGCGGAGGTCGCGAGCGGGCTGTGCGTGCGCCGGGAGCTGCCGTCGGGACGCGAGGTGCCGTGGCAGCCGGCGCTCTACGGGACGCGCACCGTCGTCGACCATCCCGCGCAGTGCCCCCGCCTCGTGCACGACGCCCTGTGCGTCAACAAGCTCTACCGCACCGACTTCCTGCGGGAACACGCCATCCGCTTCCCCGACGGCCGCTTCCCCTACGAGGACATCGTCTTCGCCGCGCGCGTCCTGGCCGCCGGTCCGCGCGTCGCCCTCGTCCCGGACCGGGTCTACCTGTGGCACGTGCGCCGGTCCGCCGAGCGGCTGTCCATCTCGCTGGACCGCGGCGGCCTCGGCAACTGGCGGGCACGCACGCACGCGTGCCGCACGGCCCACGACATCCTGCTCGCCGCCGGGCAGAAGGAGCTGGCGCGGGCGGCGCGCGCCCGGTTCCTCGACCACGAGCTGCGCCTGTACCTGCACGAGCTGGGTCTGCGGGACACGCGCTACCGGCGCACCTGGTGGGCACGGACCCGGGAGTGCCTCGCGGAGTACGACGCGGCGGACTGGGCGCGCTCACCGGCCGCCCCGGGCAGCCTGCTCGGGCAGGTCGTGCTGGCCTGCCCGGAGCCGCGCGACCTGCCGCGCCTGCGGGACCTGGCGGCCCGCCCGGCCCGGCTGCTCCCGCCCTACGCACGCGACGCCGACGGCACACCGGTCTGGTCGGACGACCTGCCCGAGGTGTCCCTGGAAGCCCTGCTGGCCGTTCCGGTGGGCGAGCTGCCGCTGGCCGTCGACGCGGAACTGCGCCCCCGCGCGCGCGGCACCCTGCTGCGGCTGCGCCTGCACGAGCTGTACGGGCGCGTCGCGGAGGCGGGCCCGCTGGAGGCGGAGGTGGAGTGGCGTCACCGGGACGACGGGCACACGGCCGCGTGCCGCACGGTGCCTCTCGTGCCGGCGCCGGACGGCTGGTGGGCGGCGGCGCCGGTGGACCTGGCCGCGCTGGCGGCGCCCGGCGCGAGCACCTGGGACCTGTACCTGCGCGTCCGCTTCCGGGACGGCGCGTGTTGTGAGGTGACGGCGCACGCGCGCGGCGGGCCGGGACTGCTGCGCCGTCGCGCCGTGCCGAGCGCCCGGCGCGGCCTGCTCCTGGTCCAGCCGTACGCCACGCACTCCGGCGCACTGGCCCTGCGGACGGCGTCCGGCCCACGCGGGATCGCGGGCGTGGTGCGCGGCAGGGCCCGGCGCCTGCTTCACTGAGAGGCGACCACTGAGGGGCAACGGAACGAGGGGACGGCCGCACATGACCTGGCTGATCACCGGCGGCGCCGGCTACATCGGAGCGCATGTCGTACGGGCGATGACCGAGGCGGGCGAGCGGGCGGTGGTCTACGACGACCTGTCCAGCGGGATCGCCGAGCGGGTGCCCGACGGCGTGCCGCTGGTCGTGGGCTCGATCCTGGACGGCGAGCGGGTCCGCCGGGCCCTCGCCGACCACGACGTCGTCGGCGTCGTCCACCTCGCGGCGAAGAAGCAGGTCGGCGAGTCGGTGGACCTGCCGCTGCACTACTACCGGGAGAACGTCGAAGGGCTGCGCGTGCTGCTGGAGGCGGTGACGGACGCGGAGGTGCCGTCCTTCGTCTTCTCGTCCTCGGCGGCGGTCTACGGCATGACCGACGTGGACCTGGTCACGGAGGAGACCCCCTGCGCGCCCATGTCGCCCTACGGCGAGACCAAGCTCGCGGGCGAGTGGCTGGTCCGGGCCACGGGCCGGGCGACGGGCCTGTCCACGGCGTCCCTGCGCTACTTCAACGTGGCCGGCGCGGCCGCCCCCGAGCTCGCCGACACCGGCGTCTTCAACCTGATCCCGATGGTCTTCGAGAAGCTCACCGAGGGCCAGGCCCCGCGGATCTTCGGCGACGACTACCCGACCCCGGACGGCACCTGCGTGCGGGACTACATCCACGTGGTGGACCTGGCCGAGGCCCATGTGGCGGCGGCCCGCGCGCTCCAGGCGTCCCCGGGCCGGGACCTCACCCTCAACATCGGCCGGGGCGAGGGCGTCTCCGTCCGCGAGATGATCGACCTCATCAACGCCGTCACCGGCTACGACCGCCCCCCGACGGTCACGGTGCGCCGCCCCGGCGACCCGGCCCGCGTGGTGGCCTCGTCCGACCGCGCCGCCACCGAGCTGGACTGGAAGGCCAAGTACGACGTCCAGGACATGATCACGTCGGCGTGGGCGGGCTGGGTCCGCCTGCACCCGGAGGCTCCCCGGGGCTGACCCGGCCGACCCGGCTCCGGGTGACGCCCCAGGGGCTCGGGGAACTGCGCGACCAGCCCCCGCCTGTCGCCACCCGAAGAACAACCGACTGCCTTCCTCAAGGGCGCCCCCGCGTCACAGCGCCTTCAGCGCCGCCGCCGTCGCCCGCGTCAGCAGGTCCAGATAGCCGGGCGGCAGCCCCCCGCCGCGGATCACCACCGAACGCCAGTAGAGCGGACCCGAGATCAGATCCAGGGCCAGTTCGTCGTCGAACCCGGAGCGGAGCTCCCCGCGCTGCTCCGCCGCCGCCAGGATCTTGCTGGCGACGCCCTCCTGCCCCTCCCGCAGCGCCTTCCGCAGGGCCTCGGCGATGTCCGGGTTGCGGGCCGCCTCCGCCTGGAGGTCGGGGATGATCTGCGAGGCCACCGGATGGCGCAGGGCGCGCGCCGTCACCTCGTACAGCAGCCGCAGGTCGCTCTCCAGCGCGCCCGTGTCCGGCGTGGGCAGGCCCCGCACCGCCAGCGCCGAGACGATGTCGAGCACCAGGTGCAGCTTGGAGCGCCAGCGCCGGTACACCGCCGTCTTGCCCACGCCGGCACGGCGGGCGATCCCCTCGATGGACATCCGCGCATAGCCGACGGCCGCGAGTTCCTCGAAGACGGCCGCCCGGATGGCCTCCGTCACGTCCTGCCGGAGCACGGCCGCTCCGGCGGGGGCCCGGCGCCGCGGGCGCGGCTGGGAAGCGTCGGCGTTCGTCGTCATGCGGCCCAAGCATAGGGGCGGTGGCGTTACGACGAAACGGTTGCGTCCCGACGTACATGGGATCTACGCTCACGTTGCGACGATACGGTGCCGTCCCGACGTGGGTCGGGTCTGCGCTCGCGATGCGACGATACGGTCCCGTCCCGACGCATGCCGCGAGCCCACGCCCACGTCGCGACGTCACGGTGCCGTCCCGGCGCAGGCGCCGTGCACCCCCCGCCCCGCCGCCCGTCGCCCCGCCCCTCGCCCACCCCCCGAGCCGAAAGCAGCGGATGTGAGCCAGGTACTCCACACACCGCCCCCCACTCCCGCCCCGCCGCAGCCCGCGGCACCGGCCCGCGAGGACCTCGCCGCGCTCGCCGCCCGGCACGGCCTCTCGGTCAGCGGCGCCCGCCCCTCGCTGCCCCGGTACGTCCGCCGCCTGTGGGCGCGCCGCCACTTCATCGGCGCCTTCGCCACCGCCAAGCTCACCGCCCAGTACAGCCAGGCGAAGCTGGGCCAGGTCTGGCAGGTGATGACCCCGCTGCTCAACGCGGCGGTGTACTACCTGATCTTCGGCGTGCTGATGCAGACCAGCCGGGGCGTCGCGGACTACGTCCCGTTCCTGGTCACGGGCGTGTTCGTGTGGACGTTCACGCAGAGCTCGCTCATGGCGGGCACCCGGGCCATATCCGGCAACCTCGGCCTGGTCCGCGCCCTGCACTTCCCGCGCGCCGCGCTGCCCGTCTCCTTCTGCCTCCAGCAGCTCCAGCAGCTGCTGTTCTCCATGGGCGCGCTGGTGGTCATCCTGCTCGCCTTCGGCGTGCCGCCCGCCGCGTCCTGGGTGCTGGCGATCCCGGCCCTGGTGCTCCAGTTCCTCTTCAACGCGGGCGCGTCGATGGTCCTGGCCCGCCTGGGGTCCAAGATCCCCGACCTGTCCCAGCTGATGCCGTTCCTGCTGCGCACGTGGATGTACGCCTCGGGCGTGATGTACAGCATCCCCCACATGGCGGGCGCGCACAGCGGCCTGCCGTCCTGGGTGGCCCCGGTCCTCCAGGCCAACCCCGCCGCCGTCTACATCGACCTGATGCGCTTCGCCCTGATCGACAGCTTCGACGCGAGCCGGCTCCCCGACCACGTGTGGCTGCTCGCGGGGGGCTGGGCGCTGCTCGCCGGCGTCGGCGGGTTCATCTACTTCTGGAAGGCTGAGGAGACCTACGGCCGTGGCTGACAACGGATACGGGAAGACCGGCGAGCGGCCCCCCACCGTCATCGCCGACGGTGTCGACATCGTCTACCGGGTCAACGGCACCGGCGCGGGACGCGGCTCGGCGACCGCGGCGCTCCACCGCATGCTGCGCCGCGGGAAGGCCGAGAAGGCGGCGGGCGTGCGCCGGGTGCACGCGGTGAAGAACGTGTCCTTCGTCGCGTACCGGGGGGAGGCGATCGGACTGATCGGCACCAACGGCTCCGGGAAGTCGACCCTGCTCAAGGCGGTCGCGGGACTGCTGCCGGTGGAGAACGGCCGGATCTACACCGACGGCCAGCCCTCCCTGCTCGGCGTCAACGCGGCCCTGATGAACGACCTCACCGGCGAGCGCAACGTGCACCTCGGCGGTCTGGCCATGGGCATGTCCCGGGAGCAGGTCAAGACGCGCTACCAGGAGATCGTCGACTTCTCCGGCATCAACGACAAGGGCGACTTCATCACCCTGCCGATGCGCACGTACTCCTCCGGCATGGCCGCCCGGCTGCGGTTCTCCATCGCCGCCGCCAAGGACCACGACGTCCTCCTCATCGACGAGGCGCTGGCCACCGGCGACCGGTCCTTCCAGAAGCGCTCCGAGGCCCGCATCCGCGAGCTGCGCAAGCACGCGGGCACGGTGTTCCTGGTGAGCCACAGCAACAAGTCCATCCGCGACACCTGCGACCGCGTGCTGTGGCTGGAGCGCGGCGAACTGCGCATGGACGGGCCGACGGAGGAGGTCCTCAAGGAGTACGAGGCCTTCACGGGCGGCCCCGACCGGGCACCGAAGCCCAAGCCCAAGCCCAGACCCAAGCCCGAACCGAAGCCGGCGCCCCAGCCCACGCCGAGCGCGGACCAGGAGACCACGCCCGCCTCGCCCCCGGCCGCGCCCCGCCCCGACGTCACCCTTCCCTCGTGAGGCGCAGCCGCGGTTAACCCTTTCGCCCGATCGGTGCCACTATGGCCGGACAGGCCACGGCCCGGTGCGATGAGGTGAGGAGTCCACCGCGATGTCCGAGACACCCGAACTCAGCGTCGTCGTCCACGGACCCAACGCGCAGGACCACCTCACCTCCCTCCTCGACTCCCTGGCCGCCCATCCCCTCCCCGGCACCGAGGTGATCGTCGCCGCGGTCGGCGACTGGGCCCGGGAGACGGCCGAGCGGCACGCACCGGACTTCCGGGTGCTGCCCCTGCCGGAGGGCGCCGGCGACGCGGCGGCCCGTACGGCGGGGGCGGCGCACGCCTCCGGCCGCTGGCTGCACTTCGTCCGCGCCAAGGACGGACTGCCCCCGGGCGCCCCGCACACCCTCGCCGAGCACACCGCCGCCCTCCCGGACACGGTGGACGTCCTCCTCGTCGACCACGTCCGCAGCACCTGGCGCGCCTCGGCCCTGCCCTCCCCGGACGGCCCGCTGCTCGCCCGCGCGGGCGGCGCCGACCTCGCCCTGGACGACATGGCGCGCCTGCTGCGGGTGACCCCGCTGCTCGGCAACCGCGTGATACGCGCCGGCTTCTGGCGGGCGCACGAACGCCGCCTGACCACCGACGACGAGGCCTTCGCCGCCCAGTCCGCCCTCCTGCTCGCCGACCGCCTCGCCTGCCTGCCGCACCCGGCGTACGAGGACCGCCGGCTGCGCGCCGAGAGCCTCCCGCCGACCGCCCCCGAACAGCACCACGCCCTGATCGACCGCTACGAGATGCTGCTCGGCCTGGCCCACGACCGGCCGGCCGCGCGGTCCGTCCTGTACGACCTCATGGTCCGCGACTGCCTGCGCACGTTCGTCCGCGCCCCGATGCCCGAACCCGTCGCCCGGGAGTTCTTCCGCCGTGCCTCGCTGGCCGCCGTCCGCCACCGGCCGGACGCCCACCGGCGCCCCGGCGGCCTGGAGGGCGTGCGCCGGTCGCTGCTGGAGGACGGCGCCTACACCCGGTACCGCGCCTTCCAGACGGCCAACCGCACGCGCCGCACCCTCCGCAGGACCCTGAGGCGGACCAGGCACCAGGCCGGCACCCGGCTGCGCGACCTCCAGTACCGCAGGGCGCTCGCCGGGCCGGCCGACCCGGAGCTGGCGGTCTTCTCCGCGTACTGGAACCGCGGCGTGGCGTGCAATCCGGCCGCGATCGCCGCCAAGCTCGGCGAACTCGCCCCGCACATCCGCCCGGTGTGGGTGGTGGGCGCCGAGAACGCGTCCCTGCTGCCGCCCGGCACCGACCACGTCGTCCCCGGCACCCGCCGCTACTGGGAGGTGCTGGCCCGCGCCAGGTACCTGGTCAACAACGTCAACTTCCCCAACGCCGTGGTCAAACGCCCCGGCGCCATCCACCTCCAGACCCACCACGGCACCCCGCTCAAACGCATGGGCCTGGACCAGATGCCCTACCCCGCCGCCGCCCGCGGCCTGGACTTCGCCGCGCTGCTGGAACGCGTCGACAAGTGGGACTTCAGCGTCTCCGCCAACAGCCACTCCACGCGCATGTGGCAGCGCGCGTACCCCTCCCGCTGGGTCTCCCTGGACCACGGCTATCCGCGCAACGACGTCTACTACACGGCCGGTGCGCCCGAGGTGCGCGCGGTCCGCGAGCGCCTCGGCATCGCGCCCGGCCGCCGGGCCGTGCTGTACGCGCCGACGCACCGCGACTACGAGGCCGGCTGGACGCCGCGCCTGGACCTGGCCGCGCTGGCCGACCGGCTCGGCGAGGAAACGGTCCTGCTGGTGCGCGGCCACTACTTCTACGAGGGCGCCGCCTCCCCGCTGACCGGCCTGCGCCGCACCGGCCGGATCGTGGACGTCTCCGCCTACGACCCCGTGGAGGAACTCTGCCTGGCGGCCGACGCGCTGGTCACCGACTACTCGTCGATCATGTTCGACTACGCCAACCTCGACCGCCCGATCGTGATCCACGCCGACGACTGGGAGACGTACCGCACCACCCGCGGCGTCTACTTCGACCTCATGGCCGAGGCTCCGGGCCCGGTGGCCCGCACCCAGGAGGAGCTGACGGAGATCCTCACCACGGACGCCTGGCGGGACGAGCGCGCGACGAAGGCACGGGCCGCCTTCCGGCGCCGGTTCTGCGAGTACGACGACGGACGCGCCGCCGAGCGCGTCGTACGCCGGGTCTTCCTGGGCCAGGACGAGCGGTCCCTGCCGCCGGTGCTGCCGCTGGAGGAACGCACCCCGGCCCCGAGTCCCGAGGAGGCCTGCGCATGACCACCGGCACGCCCGACGTCACCGTCACGGTCATCGTCTACAACGACGCCGAACGCCTCCCGCGCGCCGTCGACTCGGTCCGCCGCCAGACGCACGCGAACATCGAGATCATCATCAGCGACGACCACTCCACGGACGACACCCCCCGGGTGGCGCGCCGGCTGGCGGCCGAGGACCCCCGGATCGTCCACCTGCGGCTGGAGGAGAACAGCGGCGGGTGCAGCGCCCCGCGCAACCGTGCTCTGGAGATCGCCACGGCGCCGTACCTGATGTTCCTCGACAGCGACGACGAACTCCCCGAACGCGCTGTCGAGTCGCTGCTCGCCGCCCACCGCGAACGCGACCTCGACTTCGCGATGGGCGCGGTGCGGCGGATCCGGGTGGACAACGGCCGCCGCTCGACCTGGATGCCGCACCTGGTCGCGGAGCGCCGCACGCTGGACGGCGTCGAGGCCGATCCGCGGCTGTTCTTCGAGCACCTGTCGACGAGCAAGATGTACGCCCGCGCCTTCCTCGACCGGCACGACCTGCGCTTCCCCGAGGGCATCCACTACGAGGACCAGCTCTTCACGGCGCAGGCGTACTGCCTGGCCAAGACGTTCACGATCGTCCCCGACCCGGTCTACCACTGGTACGTGGCCCCCTACGCCGCGGCCGGCAGCGCCTCCATATCCAACCAGCGCGACAGGCTGTCCAACGTCCGCGACCGCGTCCACGTCCAGCGGCTCATCGACGCCTTCCTCGCCGAGAGCGGGCACGAGGGGCTGCGGGAGGACAAGGACTTCAAGTTCCTCAAGCACGACTTCCGCATGTACGCCGGTGATCTGCCCTACCGCGACGAGGAGTGGCTGGCCGGTTTCGCGGACATCGTCACCCCCTACCTCGGCACGCTCTCCCCCGGCGCCTACGCCCGGCTGCCGCGCGCCGAGCGGGTCGTCCTCCAACTGGTGCGCGACCGGCGGCTGTCCGACGCCCGGACCGCGGCCCGCGGCCTGGGCCACGGGGTCGCGCCGCGCCGGGTGACGGCCGAGGCGGAGACGGGGCGGACGTACTGGGGCGAGGAGGTCCCGGCGTCAGAGGAGGCCCGCCGCGAGCTGGACGTCACGGACCTGGGGCTGGACACCCGCCCGTTCTTCGCGGCGCAGTTCCGGCACGAGATCACCTCCGTGTCCCGGGCCCACGGTGCCTCGGTGGACCTGACCGTCCGCACCTACGACCCGGCGCTGCGGCTCCCGGTCGGCCCGCAACGCGCCACGCTGCTGCTGAGCCCCGGCCGGCACCGGATGGCGGTGCCCTTCCGCCTGTCCCCGGTCCGCCCCGGCGTCTTCGAGGGCCGCGTCCGCCTGGACCTGACGGCGGCCCGGCTGCCGTTCCACGGCTTCGACGGCGTACGCCACCCGGTGCTCCGCCTGCGCCACCAGTCCCAGTCCCACTCGGGCGTCCTGCTGGCCCCCCTGTCCTTCCCGTCCCTCACCGCCCGCGTCCCCTACCGCGCGGGCACCGCCCCCCACCAGGTGACGGTGGAACCGGAGGGCCACAACCCGGGCCGTCTCCAGATCCGCTGGCAGCCGGTGGGGACGACCGCGCGGCTGACCAGGCCGCTGGCACGACGCCTGGCCCGGCCAGGAGTGCGGCGGGCGGCCCGCCTGGCGGCCGGTGTGCTGCGCTAGCCGGCCCGCACGGCAGGCATCACCTCGTACAGCACCTGCCCGTCCGGCCCCCGCGCCACGGCCCGCACCCCCTCCGTCCCCCGCAGCCCCGGCCCCCGGTCCACCACCCACCGCACCCCGTACTCCCGGAGAACGCCCCGCCGCACGCTCTCGGCAGTCCCCTCCGCGAAGAACCGCCGCACCGCCTCCCTCCGCGCCCCCTCGTCCGCGAGGAAGAAGTCGGGATACCCCGGCGCCACGGTGTACGCCCCGTACGCCGGGATCTGCCGCGACGGCATCGGCACCCGCGCCATGACCACGTCCCCGTACCCCACCCACGGAGTGATCCAGTGGTAGCCCGCCCACGGCCGCCGGTACTTCTCCGCCACCGCCGCCGGCAGCACCCCCCGGTCGACCACGTACCCCACCGTCCCCGCCTGCGCCCACGCCCCCACGGCCAGCGCCCCGGCGAGCACAGCCGCCCACCCGGCCCGCACCGCCCGCCGCCCCGCCCCGGCCACCTCCAGCGCCGCCGCGAGCTGCGCCGGGATCAGCGCGGCGGGCAGCGCCCGGCCCCATGACCAGTGCCCGGTCACCCCGCCCGCCACGACGACCAGCGCCCCCAGCGCACAGAACAGCACCAGCACGTCCCACCGGTCCCGCCGCCACCGCGGCACCAGCGCCGCCAGCCCCACCAGCACCAGCCAGTACCGCCCGGCCAGGTCCCGGTACAGCGGCCGGTGCACCCCCTCCAGCCCGTCCCCGGCACCGAGCAGCGCGAAGAAGTCGTAGTACGGCCACGCCCACAGCACCACCACACCGAGCACCGCCCCGGCCGCGAGCCGCGCCCACACCACCCGCCGGCGTCCGCCGCGCGTCGCGAGAACCACGGCGAGGGCGCCCAGCGAGGCGACGACCCCGGAGAACTGGTGGCACAGCAGAACCACCGCCCACAGCACCCCGAGCCCCGCCCACGTCCCCCACCCGGCCGGCTCCGCCGCGCGCAGCGCCCGGGTCAGCCACGCCCAGAGGTGGAAGGCGAGCCCGAGCGCGAGCACGCTCGGGTACGCCACCGTCAGCGCAAGGGAGTTCAGGCCGAGGAAGCCGCTCCAGGCCATGGGCGTGGTCCCCCACAGCAGCAGCAGGCACAGCAGGGCCGACGGGGGCGCGGCCCGGTGGGCGCTCAGCGTGCGGACGTAGGCCCACACCCCCGTCACCAGGACACCGAGGGCGACCAGCGCGCCGATCCGCAGGACGACGAAGACCGACGGGTCGCCGATCCGCGCCAGCAGGCCCAGCAGGACCATCCACGGCGAGTAGTAGGGGCTCGGGGTGTCCGCGTCGACCAGCGGGTTGCCGGGGTCGGTGAGGCTGTGCCGCAGCCGGTCGACGGTCGCCGCGTGCAGCCCGAGGTCACCTGCCCACGGGAGCCGGACGACGACCAGGAGCAGCAGGAGGAGGACCAGTGCGGCGGCCAGTCGGGGGAGACGCTCAGTCACCCACCCAACTTATCCGCGATTGTCCGAATAGTGAGGTGCCCGAACAGTAAGGCGCCCCGGACCGTCACCGGCCGGGGCGCCCTCGCACTCACCGCGTCACCGCGGCGTCCGCGCTCACCGCGTCACGAGTGCGTCCGCAGCAGGGTGCGCATCGTCCGCATCGCCACCGACAGGTTCGCCAGGTCGAACGCCTCCGAGCCCTGGATCTCCTCCAGCGTGGTGCGGGCCCGGCCCAGGATCGCCGCGTTCTTCTGCTCCCAGACCGTGAACCGCTCCTGCGGAGTCGCCGAGCCGTTGCCCGCCGCCAGGACGTCCGCCGTGAGGGCCGCGTGCGCCGCGTACAGGTCCTCGCGGATCGCCGCGCGGGCCATCGACTTCCAGCGGTCGGTGCGGGGCAGGTCGCTGATGCGGTCCATCAGCTGGGTGATGGACAGCCGGTCGGCGAGGTCGTAGTAGACCTCGGCGACCTCCAGCGGCTCCTTGCCCATGCGGTCGGCCACCGACACGATGTCGAGCGTCGGGAAGGCGGAGGAGAACCCGGCCACCCGCGTGGCCACGTCGTCCGGTACACCGGCCGCGGACAGCTCGTCGTAGATCTTCTGGTACCACTCCGCGTCCGCGCCGCGCAGCAGCTTGGGCAGCTGGGACCAGACCTGCTCGACCCGCTCGGCGAAGAAGTCGACCGTCTCGGCGAGCTGGAGCGGCTGCGGCCGGTTGTTGAGCAGCCAGCGCGTGCCGCGCTCGACCAGTCGGCGCGAGTGCAGCCGGATCCGGGTCTGCACGGCGGCGTCGACCTTGTTGTCCAGCGCCTCCACCGCGTCCCACACCGGCGAGGACCGGAAGATGGCGCGGGCCGCGGTCTGCGCCCGCACGATCTCCTCCAGCGACGCGCCGGTCTCCTCGCGCAGCCGGTGCAGATACGTCGTACCGCCCGTGTTGACCGTGTCGTTGACCAGCACCGTCGTGGTGATCTCACGGCGCAGCGGGTGGCTCTCGATGCGGTCGAGGAACTGCTCGCGCAGCGCCGTCGGGAAGTAGGCGTGCAGCAGGCCCTTGAGGTACGGATCGTCGGGCAGCGAGGTGTGCAGCAGCTCCTCGGCGACCGTGATCTTCGTGTACGCCAGCAGCACCGCCGTCTCCGGGCCGGTCAGGCCGTGCCCGGCGGACAGCCGCTCGCGGATCTGGCGGTCGGTGGGCAGGAACTCCAGCGCCCGGTTCAGATGGCCCTCGCGCACCAGGTGCTTCATGAAGCGCTGCTGGGCGTGGAGCATGTCGCTGGACTGGGCGAGCGCGTTGGCGATGGCCGTGTTCTGCGCGTAGTTGTTGCGCAGCACCAGCCGGCCGACCTCGTCGGTCATCTCGGCGAGCAGCTTGTTGCGCTGCTTGACCGTCATGTCGCCGTCCGCGACCAGCCCGTTGAGCAGGATCTTGATGTTCACCTCGTGGTCGGAGGTGTCCACGCCCGCGCTGTTGTCGATGGCGTCGGTGTTGATCCGTCCGCCGTGCAGCGCGAACTCGATCCGGCCGAGCTGGGTCAGGCCCAGGTTGCCGCCCTCGCCGACCACCCGCACGCGCAGGTCGGCGCCGTCGACGCGGATGGCGTCGTTGGCCTTGTCGCCGACGTCGGCGTGCGACTCGGTGGAGGCCTTGACGTACGTGCCGATGCCGCCGTTCCACAGCAGGTCGACCGGCGCCTTGAGGATCGCCCGCATCAGGTCCGCGGGGGTCATCTTGGTGACCTTCTCCTCGATGCCGAGGGCCTCGCGGACGTGGGCGTTGACCGGGATCGCCTTGGCCGTGCGCGGGAAGATCCCGCCGCCGGGCGACAGCAGCCCGGTGTCGTAGTCCTCCCAGGAGCTGCGGGGCAGCTCGAACAGGCGGCGCCGCTCGGCGTAGGAGACGGCCGCGTCGGGGGTCGGGTCGAGGAAGATGTGCCGGTGGTCGAAGGCCGCGACCAGGCGGATGTGCTCGCTGAGCAGCATGCCGTTGCCGAACACGTCACCGGACATGTCGCCGATGCCGACGACCGTGAAGTCCTCGCTCTGGGTGTCCACGCCCAGTTCCCGGAAGTGCCGCTTGACGGACTCCCAGGCGCCGCGGGCGGTGATGCCCATGCCCTTGTGGTCGTAGCCGGCCGAGCCGCCGGAGGCGAAGGCGTCGCCGAGCCAGAAGTTGTAGCTCTCGGCGACCTCGTTGGCGATGTCCGAGAACGTCGCGGTGCCCTTGTCGGCGGCGACGACCAGGTAGGTGTCGTCCTCGTCGTGCCGGACCACGTCGGCCGGGGGCACGACCTCGCCGGCCACCATGTTGTCGGTGATGTCCAGCAGCGCCGAGATGAACGTCTTGTAGCTGGCGATGCCCTCGGCCATCCACGCGTCGCGGTCGACGCTCGGGTCCGGGAGCTGCTTGGCGACGAAGCCGCCCTTGGCGCCGACCGGGACGATGACGGTGTTCTTCACCATCTGCGCCTTGACCAGGCCGAGGATCTCGGTGCGGAAGTCCTCGCGCCGGTCGGACCAGCGCAGACCGCCGCGCGCGACCTTGCCGAAGCGCAGGTGCACGCCCTCCACCCGCGGGGAGTACACCCAGATCTCGAACGCCGGGCGCGGCGCGGGCAGGTCCGGGATGGCCTGCGGGTCGAACTTCATGGAGACGTACTCGTGCGGCCTGCCGCCGGCCGCCTCCTGGAAGAAGTTGGTGCGCAGGGTCGCCTTGATGACGGTGAGGAACGAGCGCAGGATGCGGTCCTCGTCGAGCGACGCCACCTGGTCGAGGGCCGCCTCGAGCTCCTCGAGGAGGGCGTCGACGATCTCGTGCCCGGCGCGCTGGCGGTCCGGGGACAGCCGCGCCTCGAACAGCGAGACCAGCAGCCGGGTGGTGTGGACGTTGTTGCGGAGGGTGTCCTCCATGTAGTCCTGGCTGAACGTGGAGCCCGCCTGCCGCAGATACTTGGCGTACGCCCGCAGCACCATCGCCTGCCGCCAGGTCAGCCCGGCGCTGAGCACGAGGGCGTTGAAGCCGTCGTTCTCCGCCTGGCCGGTCCAGGTCGCGGCGAAGGCGTCCTGGAAGCGCTCGCGGGCGTCGTCGCCGAGGTAGTCGGCGGCGCCGGCCGTGGCCTTGGGCATGCGCAGGCCGAAGTCGTAGATCCAGGCCGTGCTGCGGTCCGAGCACTTCAGCTCGTAGGGCCGCTCGTCGGTGACCTCCACGCCGAGCCGGCTGAGCACCGGCAGGACCTGCGAGAGGGAGACCGAGCCGCCCTTCTGGTAGATCTTGAAGCGGCGCTCCTCGGGCGCGGCCCCGACCGGCTCGTACAGGCTGAGCGCGAACGTCCGGTCGGCGTCGAGGCGTTCCAGGTGGCCCAGGTCGGCGACGGCGGAACGGGGGCCGTGGTCGGCCTTGTAGCCCTCGGGGAAGGCGCTGCCGTAGCGGCGCAGCAGCTCCGCGGTGTGCTCCTCGCCGAACTCGGCGTGCAGCGCCTCCGCGAACCCGTCGGCCCAGGAGCGGGCGGCCTCGACGAGACGGGCCTCGATGCGCTCCTTGTCCAGGTCGGACAGGTGCGGCAGCTCGGTGCCCGGCGGCACGCGGACGACGAAGTGCAGCCGGGAGAGGATCGACTCGGTGTTCCAGGCGGTGAAGTCGACGCTGACGCCGCCGAGTTCCTCCTTGAGGATGTCGATGATCCGCAGCCGGACACCGGTGGTGTAGCGGTCCCGGGGGAGGTAGACGAGGGCGGAGTAGTAGCGGCCGTACTCGTCCTGGCGCAGGTAGAGCCTGAGGCGGCGGCGCTCCTGGAGGTAGAGCACGGAGGTGACGATGGACTGGAGTTCACCGACCGGCGTCTGGAACAGTTCGTCGCGCGGGTAGGTCTCGAGGATCTGGAGCAGGTCCCGGCCGTCGTGGCTGTTGGGCGAGAATCCGGCCCGCTCCAGCACCTCGGCGACCTTGCGCCGGATGACGGGGACCCGGCGGACGGACTCGGTGTAGGCGGCGGAGGAGAACAGGCCGAGGAAGCGCCGCTCACCGACGACGTTGCCGTCGGCGTCGAACTTCTTCACGCCGATGTAGTCCAGGTACGACGGCCGGTGCACCGTCGCCCGGCTGTTGGCCTTGGTCAGCACCAGCAGCTTGTGCTCGCGCGCCTTGGCGCGGGCGTCGGCGGGCAGCCGCTCGAAGGACGGGCTGACCGGGTGGTCGTCGGCCGCGTGGTGCTGCGGGTCGGAGCGCAGGATGCCCAGGCCGGTGCCGGCGACGGCGGCGAGGGAGTCGTCGCCGCGCAGCTGGTACTCGCGGTAGCCGAGGAAGGTGAAGTGGTCGTCGGCCAGCCAGCGCAGCAGCTCGCGGGCCTCCTCCACTTCCTGCCCGTTCAGGTCGTCGGGGGCGGGCTCGTCGGGCAGGCCGTCGGCCAGGCGGACGGCGGCGTCCCGCATCTTGCCCCAGTCCTCGACGGCCTCGCGGACGTCGGACAGGACGCGCAGCAGATCGGCGGTGATCTGCTTGAGGTCGGCGCGGTCGGTCTCCCGGTCGATCTCGACGTGGATCCACGACTCCACGTGCGCGTCGTGCGGCAGGTCGCCGGCGGGCGGGGTGGCGAGCACCTCGATCAGCTTGCCGGTGACGTCGCGGCGCACCACGAACTGCGGGTGGATCACGACGTGGATGCCGCGTCCCTGCCGGGTCAGCTCGTTGGTCACGGAGTCGACGAGGAAGGGCATGTCGTCCGTGACCACCTCCACGACGGAGTGGCTGCACGTCCAGCCGTTCTCCTCCACCGTCGGGGTGTGCACGCGCACGTTGGCCGTGCCCTGGGGGCGGTTCTCGGCCAGTCGGTAGTGCGAGACGGCGGCCCCGAAGACGTCGACCGGGTCCCGGTCGGTGAGGTCCTCCGGAGCGGTGTGCCGGTAGTAGCGCTGGAGGAACGCGAGCACGGACTCGCGGTCCGGGGTGTCCGGAGCGGCCTCGTCCGCCGTCCCGGTCGAGAGGTGCCCCCCGACCGGGCTGTTCTCAGCTACCCGGGCAGCCCTTTCGAGCAGCTCGGCCTTTGCTTCGTCCAGCTTGGTCTGCATTGTCCTCTGGCTCCTGTCGCGCGCCGTTGCGTGACGTTGAAGGAAGTACGGTCTCCTGCCTCACGGCGTCACGCCCGGACACGGGGTTTCCGGTCCGCTCAGACGCTATGCCGCGAGGTGAGACGAGCGGGGGCACATCAGCCGTTCTCGACACGCCCGCCGGATGTGACGCCGCTCCGTGCGGCGCCGTCCGGGGGGTGCTCGGCGTCCCCGGGGTGTTCGATGCCCTCGATGCCCCGTCCCGCCCGCGAAGACCAGCGACCGCCGCCCGGTCACGGATGTGTTCCGTGCTCACCGGGCGCAGGGCGGAGGCACCGGTGCCCCCGCGAGCTATCGCGCTGATCACGCCATAAGGCTATCGCTCTTCACAGGGGGCCCGTCATGAGCCGTATGTGTACAAAACCGGGACCGGAACTTTGACGTTCTGCACAGAGACGCACCCCCGCTTGGGCTGCGTGAGGCTGCCCGCAGCTGCGGGCAGTCGTGCCTCCCCCAGTGCCCGAACGGCCTGGGAGGTGCCCCCAGGGCGATGGGGGTGCCTCCCGCTCGAGCGAAGCCGAGAGTGGGGGAGGGTGGGCGCTGGGGGTACCCCCTCTGGGGGAGGCACCCCGTCACGCCGGGCTGCGAAACACGTGGGTCACTGCAACCCCGGCCACCTCAACAACACCGGCAACACAGACGCCCCGAAACCGTTACCGTCACGCCGCCAACCGCTCCGCCACCTCCACGGCCTCCGCCAACGAATCCACCACCGGCACCCCGACCCCCTCAAGACTGGCCCGACTGTGCGACCCCCCGGTGTACAGCACAGCCCGCGCCCCCACATGCCGAGCCGCCACCGCGTCGTCCGCGGCATCCCCGATCACCACGGTCCGCGCCGGCTCCACACCCGACAACGCCGCGAGATGCCGCACCATGTGCTCGGCCTTGCTCCCCCCGGAGGGCCCGGTCCGCCCGTCGACCCGCACGAAGTGCGCGTCGATCCCGAACCCGCGGACCAACGGCACCAGCTCCTCGTGCCCGTACATGCTGAGGATCGACTGACTGCGCCCCGCCGCCCGCCACCCCGCGAGCAGTTCGGCCACACCCTCGGCGAGCCCGCACCGCACCCGGTGCTCGCTGTAGTGCCGGTGGAAGGTCTCGTCCATGAGCTCCCACTCGGCGTCCGTGGGCAGCCGCCCCAGCAGCCGCTCGTAGAACTTGGGCACCGGCACGCAGTACATCGCCCGGTACTGCTCCAGCGTCAGCGGCTCCAGCCCCAGCTCGGCGAAGGCCGCGTTCGTCGCCCCGATGATCGCGTCGTTGTCATGGAACAGCGTGCCGTTCCAGTCCCAGACGATGTGCGCCCCTGTCAGCCCTGTCTGCATCCCCATGCCCAAGAACGTACCCGCCGCCACTGACAGCCACAGCGGCGCGGGCCGCGAGGAGCCGGGCTCAGCCCTCGCCCCCGAGCAGGTTCGGGATCTCCTGCGTCGCGTACCACAGCAGCTCGTGGTCCTCGGCCCCGTCCACCACGAACTGGGCGTCGTCGTCCCCGCCGTCCGCCGCCGCGAGCGCCTCGACCGCGGCGGCGACGTCCGCCTCGGCGTCGGCGGAGTCGACGTGCACGGACGCCGCCTTGGCCAGCGGTACGTCCGCGGTGACCCGCACCTCGCCGAGCGCGGCCGGATCGAGCCCCCGGCCGGGATCGGCGCTCGCCACACCGTCGGGGACGTCGGCGGCCACCACGACCCGGCGCCGCGCGGCGCCGGCGTCCGCCGCCAGCAGCCGCAGGGAGGCCACCGCGGCCCGGTTCAACGCGGCGTACTCCAGCTCCTCGACGTCCTCCGAGAGGTACCACTCGCGCAACGCGGGCGTGACGGCGTACGCCACGAACGGCGCGGCGCCCAGCTCACCCGTCCGGTGCGCCTCGGCGAGACCGGGCAGGGTCAGGGGGACGTAGACGCGCATGCTGGCCGCTTTCGTGGTCGGGCTCGGCTGTGAACGGGCTCTCAGGATACGCGGGGGTGTCCCCTTTCGAGTTCCCGCCCGTGACGCCGAAGGCGTCCACCCGCGGCCACGCATTCACCCTCCACGGCCGCCGACTCAGGCCTCCGTCCACGACGGCTCCACCCGGATAGGTGAATCCTCCCGCCCCTCGACGCGGCAGGCCATGTCCTTGCCGCCGCCGCCCTCCTCCCCGTAACAAGATCCCCGACCACAAGTTACTGCCCGGTATCTCCCGGGCTTCCGAACGGGGACCCCATGCACAAGGTCATGTCCAGCGCCCAGCGCCGCTCCACCGCCGGTCCGGCCGCGACGAGGCCGCCCACGACGCCCGCGGCACCTCCCCGCGGCCCCGGCGCCGGCGCCCCGCGCAGCACCGCGGCAGGCGGCCGTCCGCCCGCGGGCCCGTCCGCACAGCGCTCGCGCTCCCGCACCCGCCCCGCGGACAACCGCCCGCCGACCGGCCCGACCCGCCGCCCGCCCACCACCCGCACGACCGCCCCGACCACCACACCCCGGAACGCCACCACCCCGACGACCACGGCCGCCCGGAACCCCGCCACCCCGACCACCGCGGCGGCCCGGAACCCCGCCACCCCGGTCGTCCCCACCCAGACCCCCCGGCGCCCGGTACCCCCTCCCCAGCCCCGCCCCACCGACGTCTTCGCCGAGCGGCTGCTGGCCGTGCTCTGCGGACGCCGCCCGGTGCACTCGATGCTCCGCCACACCGTCGGCCGCGCCTACGACGAGCTGGCCTGGCTCGCCGAACGCGGTGCCCTGCGCACCCACGGCCCCCAGCCCGTCGTCCACGACATCGGCTACTTCGCCCCGCGCCCCGGCGCCCTGGAGGTCTTCGCCAGGATCGGCGCGGGCGGCAGGCTGCGCGCGATGGCCTTCCGCCTGGAACGCGGCGCGGACCTGCGCTGGCGCTGCTCGGCCGTGGAACTGGGCGGCCCGCGCATGCCACGCGACGACGACTGAGCACCACCCCACCGGACGACTGGACGCCCACCGCACCGGACGCCCGCCCGAGCGAGAGGGCACCGACCCGCACAAGCAAACGGCGGGGCCGGGCCACCCATGAGGTGACCCGGCCCCACCCGGTCTCAGCCGGGCCTCAGCCCGCCCTGCCGCCGAGGTGCCGCAGACACCCGGCAGCCGCCGTCACTTCTTGCGGCGCCGCCCGCCCTTGGCCTGCTTGCGGCGCTCCGCGCGCGTGAGCCCGTCGGCCGGGGAGCGCACGGGCTCGCCGTCCTCGCTGACGTCGCGCTCGATGACACCGCCCTCGCCGTCCACGGTGGGTGCGGTCAGATGGAGGTTGCGCCGCTGCGGGGCGTCGAGGCCCTTGGCCCGGATCTCCGGGCGCGCCGTCGCCTGCGCCGGCACCGCGTCCTGGGGGGCACCCTTCTCCAGCGACGGGGCGGGCTTGGCGTCCTCGACCGGGACCTCCTCGACCTGCTGCTCGACCTGCACCTCCAGGTTGAACAGGTAGCCGACGGACTCCTCCTTGATGCCCTCCATCATCGCGGTGAACATGTCGAAGCCCTCACGCTGGTACTCGACCAGCGGGTCCTTCTGCGCCATCGCGCGCAGGCCGATGCCCTCCTGGAGGTAGTCCATCTCGTAGAGGTGCTCGCGCCACTTGCGGTCCAGCACCGACAGCACGACCCGGCGCTCCAGCTCCCGCATGATCTCGGAGCCGAGCTGCTTCTCACGCGCCTCGTACTGCTCGTGGATGTCGTCCTTGATGGACTCGGCGATGTACTCGGCGGTCAGACCGGCCCGGTCGCCGGCCGCCTCCTCCAGCTCCTCGACGGTGACCTTCACCGGGTAGAGCTGCTTGAAGGCGCCCCACAGCCGGTCCAGGTCCCAGTCCTCGGGGAAGCCCTCGGCGGTCTCGGCCTGCACATAGGCGTCGATCGTGTCGTCCATGAAGTGCTGGATCTGCTCGTGCAGGTCCTCGCCCTCCAGGACGCGGCGCCGCTCGCCGTAGATGACCTCGCGCTGCCGGTTGAGGACCTCGTCGTACTTCAAGACGTTCTTACGGGTCTCGAAGTTCTGCTGCTCGACCTGCGACTGGGCGGACGCGATCGCGCGCGTGACCATCTTGTTCTCGATCGGCACGTCGTCCGGGACGTTCGCCATCGACATCACGCGCTCGACCATCTGGGCCTTGAACAGCCGCATCAGGTCGTCGCCGAGCGAGAGGTAGAACCGGGACTCGCCGGGGTCGCCCTGACGGCCGGAACGACCGCGCAGCTGGTTGTCGATCCGGCGCGACTCGTGCCGCTCGGTGCCGAGAACGTAGAGGCCGCCGAGCTTCTCGACCTCCTCCTTCTCGGCCTTGACCGCCTCCTCGGCGCGCTTGAGCGCGTCGGGCAGCGCCGCGGCCCACTCCTCGATGTGCTCCTCCGGGTCGAGGCCGCGCTGGCGCAGCTCCGCCTCGGCGAGGTCCTCGGGGTTGCCGCCGAGCTTGATGTCCGTACCACGGCCGGCCATGTTGGTGGCCACCGTCACGGAGCCCTTGCGGCCGGCCTGCGCGACGATCGTCGCCTCCCGGTCGTGCTGCTTGGCGTTGAGCACCTCGTGCTGGATGCCGCGCTTGCTGAGCTGCTGCGAGAGGTACTCGGACTTCTCGACCGAGGTGGTGCCGACCAGGATCGGCTGGCCCTTCTCGTGCTTCTCGGCGATGTCGTCGACGACCGCCTCGAACTTGGCGACCTCGGTGCGGTAGATCAGGTCGGACTGGTCCTTGCGGACCATCGGCCGGTTGGTCGGGATCGGGACCACGCCGAGCTTGTAGATCTGGTGGAACTCGGCGGCCTCGGTCATCGCCGTACCGGTCATGCCGGAGAGCTTGTTGTAGAGGCGGAAGAAGTTCTGGAGGGTGATGGTGGCGAGCGTCTGGTTCTCGTCCTTGATGTCCACCCCTTCCTTCGCCTCGATCGCCTGGTGCATGCCCTCGTTGTAGCGGCGGCCGGCGAGGATACGGCCGGTGTGCTCGTCGACGATCATGACTTCGCCGTCGATGACGACGTAGTCCTTGTCCTTCTTGAACAGCTCCTTGGCCTTGATGGCGTTGTTCAGGTAGCCCACCAGCGGCGTGTTCACCGACTCGTAGAGGTTGTCGATGCCCAGCCAGTCCTCGACCTTGGCGACGCCGGACTCGTGGATGGCGACCGTGCGCTTCTTCTCGTCGACGTCGTAGTCGCCGGTCTCCTCGATGCCCTTCAGCGGCTGGCCGGCCTCGCCGCGCTTGAGGCGCTTGACCAGCTTGGCGAAGTCGCCGTACCACTTGGTGGCCTGGTCGGCGGGGCCGGAGATGATCAGCGGCGTACGGGCCTCGTCGATGAGGATGGAGTCGACCTCGTCGACGATGGCGAAGTTGTGGCCACGCTGGACGAGTTCGTCCTTGGACCACGCCATGTTGTCGCGCAGGTAGTCGAAGCCGAACTCGTTGTTCGTGCCGTAGGTGATGTCGCAGCCGTACATCTCGCGGCGCTGGGCCGGCGTCATGTTGGCCAGGATGCAGCCGACGTCCAGCCCCAGGAACTTGTGGACGCGGCCCATCATCTCGGAGTCGCGCTCGGCCAGGTAGTCGTTGACCGTGACGATGTGCACGCCGTCGCCCGACAGGGCGTTGAGATAGGCGGGCAGGGTGCCGACGAGCGTCTTGCCCTCACCGGTCTTCATCTCGGCCACATACCCCATGTGGAGGGCGGCGCCGCCCATCAGCTGCACGTCGTAGTGCCGCTGGCCGAGGACGCGCTTGGCGGCCTCGCGGACGGTGGCGAACGCCTCGGGCAGCAGGTCGTCCAGGCTCTCACCGTCGGCGTAGCGCTGCTTGTACTCATCGGTGAGGGCCCGCAGCTCGGCGTCGGAGAGGTCGACGAAGTCCTCTTCGATGGAGTTGACCTGGTCCGCGATGCGGTGCAGCTTGCGCAGGATCTTGCCTTCGCCTGCACGCATGATCTTCGAGAGGACGGACACGGGGGTTGGTCTCCTTGCCGGTCGGGCCTGGGACGGTCGGTTTTCCGCTTCTTGACGTGACTGAGCAACGGCCATCGTAAGCGAGGACCCGGCCGCCCCGGGAGGCCTGCTGTCGCGGCGACGGTCCGCTGCTGCTTTTTGCTTCCAGTCTGCTCCAGACTGCTGTCAATGAGGACAACGTCCACGGCCCGTGGATGGTGCCGCGTCCGGCCGCCGAATTGCGCGAAACGTGATCATGCGAGCACGTTCGGCGAAAGATTTGGCATCCGGTGCGGGCCGCCCAGCAGAATCGGCCGATGGAACCCGTCACGCTCACCACCGACCGCCTGGTCCTGCGCACGGTCGGCCCGCAGGACACCGACGCGGTGTACGCCGCCTGCCAGGACCCCGCCATCCAGCGCTGGACCACGATCCCCTCGCCCTACCACCCCGAGCACGCGCGTGGCTTCACGGAGCAGATGGTCCCCGACGGCTGGGCGAGCGGCACCATGTTCACCTTCGGTGTCTTCCTGCCCGGTGGCGATCTGGTGGGCATGCTCGGCCTGACGATGCTCTCCCTGGGCGTCGCGGAGATCGGCTTCTGGGCCGCCGCGGAGCACCGCGGCAACGGCTACGTCACCGAGGCCGCCGAGGCCGCCTGCCGCTGGGCGTTCACCGAGCTGAAGATCGACCGCGTGGAGTGGCGCGCCGAGACCGGCAACACGGCCTCCCGCGCGGTCGCGGAACGCGCCGGCTTCACCCTGGAGGGCACCCTGCGCGCGGGCATCAACAACAAGGGCACCCGCCGCGACTGCTGGATCGGCTCCCTGCTCCCCTCGGACCTCTCCCTCCCCTCGACGGCCCCCTATGTGCCGGCCCCCTCCTAGCCACGGCCGGCCGTCCCTCCCCATCGCCCACCCCGCTGTCAGTGCCACCCTCTATCGTGCGGACGTATGACGACCCTCCCGCGCCCCGCCACGGAGCTCTCGGCCGCCGACGCCCGCCGCATCGCCCTCCGCGCGCAGGGCCTCCTCGGCGCCCCCGACCGCCGTGCCGGCGTCCGCGGCATACTCCGCCACCTCGGCGCGGTCCAGCTGGACACCATCTCCGTCCTCGCCCGCTCGCACGAACTCGTCCCCTACGCCCGCCTGGGCGCGGTCGGCCGCAGAACGGTGGAGGACGCCTACTGGAAGGACACCCACGCCTTCGAGTACTGGTCCCACGCCGCCTGCATCCTCCCCATCGAGGAGTGGCCCCACTTCGCCTTCCGCCGCCGCGCCTACCGCGACCGCCCGCACTGGAACCACGAGCTGCCCGACGGCGTCTACGACCAGGTCGTCAAGCAGCTCCGCGCGGAAGGCCCCCTGACGGCCACCGAGCTGGGCGGGGCGAAGCGGACCAGCGAGTGGTGGGACTGGTCCGGCACGAAGGTCGCCGTCGAGCGCGCGCTGATGTACGGCGAGGTGGTCTGCGTGGAGCGGCGCGGCTGGAAGCGGGTCTACGACCTGGCCGAACGCGCGATCCCGGCCGACCTGCTCCACGACGAGCTGGACGACTCCGAGTGCCTGCGCCGTCTGGTCCGTCTGGCCGGCCAGTCCCTGGGCGTCGGCACGCGCGCGGACATCGCGGACTACCACCGCCTCAAGGCCGAGCAGGTCGACGCGGTGATCGCCGACTCGGGCCTGGTCCCGGTGACGGTCGCGGGCTGGGGCGGCAAGCCGGCCTGGGCCGACCCCGCGGCCCTGGAGACCCCTCCGCGAGGCCGCCACCGCACCACGCTGCTGTCCCCCTTCGACTCCCTGATCTGGGAGCGGGCACGCACCGAGCGGATCTTCGGCTTCACCCACCGCCTGGAGGCCTACGTCCCCAGGCAGAAGCGGGTGCACGGCTACTTCGCGATGCCCGTCCTCGCCGGTGGCCGGCTCGTCGGCCGCGTCGACCCGGCCCGTCAGGGGCGCACGCTGGTGGCCAAGCAGGTCACGCTGGACGGCCCGAAGGCGGTCCCGGCGACGGCCCAGGCCCTGGCCGAGGCCGCGAGCTGGGTCGACTGCACCGACGTACGCGTGGAACGGATCGACGATCCGGCGCTGCACGAGCCGCTCACCCGGGAGCTGAGCCGCATACTCGGCTGACCGGCCGACCGGTTGAGCCGGCCCACTGGCGGACCGGCCGGCCGGTTCAGCGGATCTCGAGGATCTTCTCCCGCATCGCGTAGACCACGGCCTCCATCCGGGAGTGCAGCTGGAGCTTCTCCAGGATGTTGCGCACGTGGTTCTTCACGGTGTTCTCGGAGATGAACAGTTCCTTGGCGATGTCCCGGTTGTTCATGCCCGTCGCGACGAGCTTGAGGACTTCCAGTTCGCGGTCCGTGAGCCGCGGCGCGGGCACGAGCCGGCGTTCGTCGGTCCGCTGGATCATCGACTTGAACTCGGTGAGCAGCTTCGACGCCATGGAGGGGCTGATCTGCGACTGCCCGTCGGCCACCGCACGGATGGCGGTGGCCACCTCGTCCGTGGAGATCTCCTTGAGCAGATAGCCGGTGGCGCCCGCCTTGATCGCGTCGTAGAGGTCGGCCTCCTCGTCGCTGATCGTCAGCATGATGATCTTCGCGCTGGGAGCCACCTCCTTGATGGAGGTGCAGGCCTCGATACCGCCACGCCTGGGCATCCGCACGTCCATCAGCACGATGTCCGGCAGCAGGTCGGCCGCCTTCTCCACGGCCTCGGCGCCGTCGCCCGCCTCCCCGACGACCTGGATGTCCTCCTCGGCCGCGAGCACGATCTCCAGACCACGGCGGAACAGGGCGTGGTCGTCCACGACCAGGACTCTGATCGGCTCCTTGCGTGGAGCGCCCGCGTCCGGGCCCATGCCGCCGACGCCGTCGTCGGCGTCGTCGTCCCGCATCGGTCCGAAGCTGTCCGCCATCGTTCCTCCCCCTGACGGCTGTGGCCTGCCTGTGCTCCTGAGCCATCGCCAACCCAAGGCAACGACCCAACGGTTGGGCCGCTGCGGCCATGATTCCATGCCCGGGCGACACCGGGGTGACGGAGCGGTGCGCGAAGGGGTCGCACACCGTCGCACACCGGTGCCCCTGGGGGCGCACACGCGCTCCAGGGGCACCGCCTCTGCTGTCGGCCGGCCCGGTCAGCCGCCGAGCGCACCGCCCGCCTCGGCCGAGTGCGCCTGGGTCACCATCGTGTCCGTCTGGAGGTGGATCACGCCGTAGTCGTACGCGTGCCGCCGGTAGACGACACTCGGCTCCTTGGTCTCGGAGTCGATGAACAGGTAGAAGTCGTGCCCCACCAGCTCCATCTCGTAGAGAGCCTGGTCGAGGGTCATCGGCGCGGCCGAGTGGGTCTTCTCGCGGACGACGAGCGGCCCGTCGCCCTGCACCTCCAGCGAACCGATCTTCTTCGTCGGCACGCTTTCCTGCTCCTCCTGGGGAGCGACGCCTCCGGTCCCGTTGAGCGTCGCCGCGCCCGGGACGTGGTGGGGGACCTCGGCTGCCGAGATCCGGCGTGCGCCGCGTCGCGAGAAGCGCTTGTCGTGCTGCTTGCGCAGCCGGGCTTCGAGTTTCTCCGCCGCCAGGTCGAGCGCCGCGTACGGATCGCTCGCCGCAGCCTCCGCCCGGATCACCGGCCCGCGCGAGCGGAGCGTGATCTCCACTCGGTCACTGCGGTCGGCCTGTCGGGGGTTGGGCTCCTTGGACACCTCGACGTCGAGGCTGATCACCTTGCCATCGAGCTTCTGGATCTTCTCCAGCTTCAGCTTCTCGGCCACGTGCTTCCGGAACCGCTCGGGCACCTCGGTCTTGCGGCCCTTGACGACGATGTCCACGCAGAACTCCGTTCCCGGATCGCCCCGCTTCGGTGGCGGAGCATCTCCCTTTCGCACCAGGCTCCGGTGAGCCCCGGAACCTCGGACTCGGTGACTTCCACCTCCTCCCCCGTGGGCGAGTTCTCCACTCCACCGGCACGGGTGATGGGAAAAACCCGCTGCACGGCATTCGGATACAAGAGGTGTGGCCTGCGGCTTTCCCTCACAACCGAACATATCTCGCCCGGGCGGAAGTCGTCACCCTCTACCGCGGCGTACCTCCGTTCAGGTGAATTGGGCCTCTTATTACCTGGAACGTTGCAAGATCTCGATCAGTTCCGGTTTATTTCAAAAGCATCTGGAGATGCGGCCACCACGGCAGCGCCGATCACGACCGTCATGTCGTGGATCATGTCGCCGCCGCTCTTCGCGTCCGCCGTTCCGCGCCCGCCCGGCGCCCGGTCGACCCTCGCTTCCGTTGTCGCGGCCTTCCGTTCTTCTCTGCCTTCCCATGCTGCTCGCGGATACACGGGCAGCACCCCCGTTCTGTACGTACCACCCCCCGTCTCCGCCTCAGGCGACGTGCCGTTCTCCCCGACCGCCGCCCGCACCGCCCGGGCCGCCTCCGCCAGGGAAGCCCCGGTCGTCATGAGGTCGTCGACGAGCACGACCGGACCGGCGTCGCGGAGCAGCCCGCCACCGCCCGCGGCCACGGTCAGCGCCCCGGCCACGTTGTCCAGCCGCTGCCGGGCGTCGAGCCCCGACTGGTCGGCCACGGGGCGTCGTTGCCGCAGCACGGCGAGCACCCGGGCAGGGGTCCCCGCCCGCCGCAGCTCGCCCGCGGCCGCGAGCGCGATCCGCCGCGCCGGATCATGCCCCCGGGCCCGCACGGCCCGCCGCGCGGACGGCACCGGCACCAGCACCAGCGGAGCCCTCCGCGACGGCCCGGGCGCCGGCCCCGGACCCCGCACGGTTCCGCACCCGCCACCCGACGGCACCCCGCACGGCCCGCCGGGCGGCGACGCCGCCGCCAGCCCGGCCCGTACCGCCCCGGCCAGGGCGGCACCGAGCGGACCCGCCAGTGCCAGCGCGCCGCGCTCCTTGTGGGCCAGGAGCACGGCCCGCACCTCGTCCGCGTACCGGGCCGAGGCGTGCACCACCGGCAGCCCGGGCGGCTCCGGCGCCGGTCGCACCCGCCGCGGCGCGGCCCCGCTGAGCACGGCACGGCACCGTGCGCAGAGCACGGTGCGCGCCCTGCCGCAGCCTCCGCAGTCGGCCGGAAGCACCAGGTCGGTGAGGTCCTGCCACCACCCCCGCATGTCCACCACTGTGCCGCCGCGGCCCTCTCACGACCACCCCTGTGGACAACGCCCTGTGGACAACTCCGGCCGTCGGCCGACGGACGTCCCCCACACGAGCGCACACCCTCCGGCGGCGGCCGGGTCAGCGAGCACGGCGAACACCCCGGAGGGCTCGCTGCGCCCGGGTCACCCCGGATAGACCGGTGCCGTCCCCTCCGTGACCTTCTGCCACTGCATCCCGGTCGGCAGCCGGACGATCCCGTTCTCCGAGTCCTTGGAGTACGCCACCAGCGGCAGCCGCTCGTCCTCGGACGCGGCGATCTCCTGCACCCCGGTCAGCGCCGCGGGCACCGCGGCCTCCGGCGTGGAGCCGTCGACCTGGACGTAGCCGATCTGCTGCACACCCCCGCGCTCGCGGCCGACCACCACCAGGCGGCTGTCGCCCGCCCAGGACATGGCCCTGACCTCTTCCAACCCAGGGGTGGCGGAGCGCAGTTCGAGAACCGCCGGCTGTTCGCCGCCCTTCTCGCCGCGCTCGATCCGGCCGATGAGCAGCGAACGGTCGCCGTCCTTCTCCACGATGAGCGCGATCCGCACCCCGTCGGCGGCCACCCGCACGGCCTCGATCCGACCGTCGAGCTGCGGGACCCGCACCTCCACCGGATCGCCGGCGCCCTGACGCAGCATCAGCAGGCGTGGTTCGTCCGGGTTGCGGTCGGCGATCCACAGGTCGCCGTGCGTGTCCCAGCTGGGCGGGGTGAGCCGGTCCTGCTCGGTCCTGCCCCGGCTGAGCAGCACCGGCTCGCCGAGCGAACCACCCGACACCAGCGACCCGACGTACAGCGTCCTGCCGTCGAGCCCGACCCCGGCCGCGGTGTGCTCGTCGCGCGACACCGCCACCGACCGCAGGGCCGTCTGCCCCTCGCCCAGCGCGCCCGGGGCGGGGCTCGGGTGCAGCCTGGTGGAGTCGCTGCTGGAGGGGATCCGCACCAGGCGGTGCTCGTCGTCCAGGAAGTACAGGAAGTCCGGGTGCTGCGCCGAGCCGCGCGCGGCGACCGCCGCGGCCTGGTCGCCGGTGAGCGAGCACAGCGAGTCGCCGCCCGCCCGCAGCTCGACCTTCTCCACCGCCGGGGTCAGGCTCTGCACGGTGTACAGCAGCTGGGCCGCCATCTCCTTGCACTTGTCCGCGCCGACCCGGGCGGCCCTGTCGTTCAGCGGCACCGTCACCTTGCTGCTGTCGTCGGGGACCAGCGGTGTCGCCCCCTTCGCCAGCGCCGTGCCCGTGGGGAAGCTCGACCGGACGACCGGGCCCAGCAGGCTCGACGGACCGGCGAAGAGGGAACGCACGACCTGCGTCATCGGTTCCACCCGCCGCCGGACGTACACCGGGTCGGCGACGGCCGCGGGCTGCCCGCCCGTGCCGGCCCGGTCCTCCGCCGGGGTGTCGGAGGCGAGGTAGTACTTGTTGACGGACAGGTAGTTGCGCTGGAAGTCGGACTGCCCCATGACGACACCCTGCGGCAGCGCGTCGATGCGCCACTGCCCGCTCTTGGCGTCCCGGACCAGGTGCACCGACTCCCGGTACTGCCCCTCGGCGGGCGTGTACGAGCGTTGCGCGTCCACCGTGGCCACCTTGAGGCCGGTCAGGGTGAGCGAGTACTCGCGCGTGTCGTCGCGGAGCACCGAGGGACCCGACGCCGGGCCCGGGCCGCCCGCGAGCACGGTCGTGGACCGCTCCGGCCGCCAGGTCTTCGCCGCCGCGCCCGTCAGATACTTGCGCGCGATCTCGTAATTGGGATCGTCGCTGGTCAGCGCCTCCAGAAAGCCCTGCACGATCTCCGTCGGCGAGCCGTCCTCCGGCGGCGGCATGGCGAACACCCGCACCTGCGCGTCCTGCCTGGGCGTCGACTCCACGCCCCGCAGGTCCCCGCTGTCGGGCATGGACGCGCAGCCCGCCAGCAGGACGACGCCGCAGGTCCCGTACACCACCGCGCGCACCGGTCGGCGCCGGCCGCCCCCCTCGCGGTCAGCGCCCACGAGATGCCTCCCCTTGCCTGTTCGACTCCTCCGGCCCGGTGCCGCCCCGGCGGTCCCGGGCCTCCCTCGCGGACTGCGCCTCCGCCACGGACTGAGTCTCCGCCGCCGACTGCGCCCCCGCCATGGACTGCGCCTCCGCCGCGGACGGGGCTCCCGTCGCCGACGGAGCGTCCTGCGCGCGGGCGCCCGACACGGGCCGCGGCACCACGCGCGCGCCGTTGCCGGGCAGTGCCGTCGGGTCGGCGGACACGGCGGCACCCCTCGGCGGTATCGGGTCCCGGTTCCTGGCCCCGGGCACCTGCCCGGCCGTCGCCTGCGCCGGGACGACGGCGCCCTTGTCCGCGCCCTGTTCCCGCGCGCCCTTGTCCCCGGCGCCCGACGGGCCGGCGTCGTCCAGTCCGCGGTTGCGCCGCGAGTCGGCGGGCTCCAGCGGTATCGGCGAACCCCGCAGCGGTTCGTCCGCCGTCCTGGGCAGTGTCAGCCGGAACTGCGACCCCCCGCCGGGCTCGCCCCACGCCTGGAGCCAGCCTCCGTGCAGCCGCGCGTCCTCCAGGGCGATCGACAGCCCCAGTCCCGTACCGCCCGTGGTACGCGCGCGTGCCGGGTCGGCCCGCCAGAACCGGCTGAAGACCCGTGTCGCCTCGCCGGGCTTGAGCCCGACGCCGTAGTCCCGCACCGCGACCGCGACCGCGCCGCCGGCGGCGGCGAGCCGGACGACGACGTCCCGGCCCTCGCCGTGCTCGACCGCGTTGACGACGAGGTTGCGCAGCACCCGCTCCACCCGCCGGGCGTCGGCCTCGGCGACGACGGGCTGCTGGTCGCCGACGACGCGTATGCGCGTGCCCTTGCGCTCGGCGAGCGGCTCCGCGCCGCTGACGACACGGTGGACGACGTCCCTGAGGTCTATCGGCTCCGCCTCCAGCGCCGCCGCGCCCGCGTCGAAGCGGCTGATCTCCAGCAGGTCGGCCAGGAGCGTCTCGAACCGGTCCAGCTGGTCGGCGAGCAGCTCGGCCGAGCGCGCGGTGACCGGGTCGAAGTCCACCCGCGCGTCATGGATGACGTCGGCCGCCATCCGCACGGTGGTCAGCGGGGTCCGCAGCTCGTGCGACACGTCGGAGACGAACCGCCGCTGCATCCGGGACAGGTCCTCCAGCTGGTTGATCTTCAGCTGGAGGTTCTGCGCCATCTTGTTGAAGGCCTCGCCGAGCCGTGCGATGTCGTCCTCGCCGGTGACCTTCATCCGTTCCTGCAACCGCCCCGCGGACAGCCGCTCGGCGATGCTCGCCGCCATCCGCACCGGCGTGACGACCTGCCGCACCACCAGCCAGGCGATGGCCCCGAGCAGGACGACGACGAACAGCCCCGCCGTCGCCAGGGTGCCCTTCACCAGGCTCAGCGACTTCTCCTCCTGCGTCAGCGGGAAGAGGTAGTACAGCTGGTACGGGTCGCCGTTGGGGTCGTTGACCTGCTTGCCGATGACCAGCGCGGGCTGGGAGGCCTCGCTGGAGTTGTAGATGACGCGGGTGTAGCTCTGCGCCGCCGACGGATTGCTGTCGATCCGCTCGCGCAGCGCCTCGGGCACGCTGGCCGCCGGGTCGACCAGGCCGGAGGCGCGCGGACCGCGTCCGGCGCCGCCGTCGCCGCCCGCCGGGAGCGTCACCACCTCGAAGGCGCCCTGACCACCGCTGGAGAGCGACTTCACCAGTTCGCTCATCCACTGGATGACGTTCTGCGAGGGACGGGCGTCCGTGGGGGCACCGCCCTCGTCGCCGACGTTCGCCGCCGCCTCCTCGGCCCGCTGCTTGGCCACCGAGAAACCGCCGGTGGCCTGGCTCTGCGACGCCTTGACCTTGGCGTCCAGCAGGCCGTTGCGGACCTGCCCGATGACGACGAAGCCCAGCAGCAGCACCACGCCCAGGGACATCAGCAGCGTGGTGACGACGACCTTGAGCTGGATGTTGCGCCGCCACAGCCGCATCACGGGCAGCAGCGGCCGGCGCACCCAGCGCATGAACAGCCGCAGGACCGGGCTGCCCTGCACGCCACCGTGCAGCAGCCCGCCTTCCAGCAGGCGCCCGAAGCGGGAGCCCGCGGGCTTCCGGCCGACAGGCCGCCCGGCGCGGGCCCCGGGCCGGCCGGGAGCCGAAGCGGCGCTGTCCCCGGACATGTCAGCTCGGCCCGGCCTTGTATCCGACACCACGGACGGTCACCACGATCTCCGGCTTCTCCGGGTCCTTCTCGACCTTGGAGCGCAGCCGCTGCACATGCACGTTCACCAGCCGCGTGTCCGCCGCGTGCCGGTAGCCCCAGACCTGCTCGAGCAGCACCTCGCGCGTGAACACCTGCCACGGCTTGCGGGCCAGCGCGACCAGCAGGTCGAACTCCAGCGGCGTCAGCGCGATCGACTGCCCGTCCCGCTTCACGGAGTGACCGGCCACGTCGATCACCAGGTCGCCGATGGCGAGCTGCTCGGGCGCCGGCTCCTCCGACCTCCTGAGCCGCGCCCGGATCCGGGCGACCAGCTCCTTCGGCTTGAACGGCTTGACGATGTAGTCGTCGGCACCCGACTCCAGTCCGACCACGACGTCCACGGTGTCGCTCTTGGCCGTCAGCATCACGATCGGCACCCCGGACTCCGCCCTGATCAGGCGGCACACCTCGATGCCGTCCCGTCCGGGCAGCATCAGGTCCAGCAGCACCAGATCGGGCTTGGTCTCACGGAAGGCGGCCAGCGCCTTGTCGCCGTCGGCTACGAAAGACGGCTCAAAACCCTCACCACGCAGCACGATGCCGAGCATCTCGGCCAGTGCGGTGTCGTCGTCGACGACAAGGACTCGTCCCTTCATAAACGACATCATCCCATTCTCATAACGGTGGCGAAGGCGCAGGTGAGGCAGCTCACTGCGTGGTGACGATAGTCGTACGCGGCCGTCACTGTCTGCCCCCGCCCCCCGGCGGCCGGCGGCCCGGGCACCGCGACCGGCTCAGCGGGACGCCGCCCGGCCCGGCCCGGCGCACAGCTCCGCGAGCCCCTCGGCCGTCACCGGCGAGACGACACCCTCCTCGGTGACGATGGCCGTCACCAGCTCCGGCGGGGTCACGTCGAACGCCGGGTTGTACGCCTGGGTCCCCAGCGGCGCCATCGGGATCCCGCCCGCCGTGCCCGCCACCGGCACCTGGGGCGCCGTCACCTCGGTCACCTCGTACCCGGGGCGCTGCTCGACCTCGATGGACGCCCCGTCGGGCGTCTCCAGGTCCACCGTCGTCACCGGCGCCACGACGACGAACGGCACGTGGTGGTAGCGCGCGAGCACCGCCAGCGGATAGGTCCCCACCTTGTTCGCCACCGACCCGTCGGCCGCGATCCGGTCGGCCCCGACCAGCACCGCGTCGACCTCACCGGCGGCGAACAGCGAGCCCGCCGCGTTGTCGGTGAGCAAGGTGTACGCCATGTCGTTGCGGGCCGCCTCGTACGCCGTCAGCCGGGCGCCCTGCAACAGCGGACGGGTCTCGTCCACCCACAGGCGCCGCAGCCGCCCCTCCCGGTGCGCCGCGAGCGCCACCGCGAACGCCGTGCCCTCCCCGCCGGAGACCAGCGCCCCGCTGTTGCAGTGGGTGAGGATGCGGTGCCCGCCGGCCGGCAGCAGCTCGTCCAGCAGCGCCAGCCCGTGCCCGGCCATGCGGGCACTGGCCTTGGCGTCCTCGCGGTGCAGCGCCCGCGCCGCGCTCAGCGCCGCGTCGGCGGCCTGCCGTGCGCTGCCGCCCTCGGCGAGCACGGCCCGGTGCGCGGACCGCGCCCGGTGCACCCCGAGGGCGAGGTTCACCGCGGTGGGCCGGGCACCCGCCAGCGCGCCGGCGGCCTCGTCCACGTCGAAGCCCCGTACGGCGGCGAGCGCGACGCCGTACGCGCCCGCGATGCCGAGCAGCGGCGCCCCGCGCACCGCGAGTGAGCGGATCGCCTCCACCAGGGCGGACGCGTCCGTGCAGACCAGCTCGACCTCCTCGGCCGGCAGTCTCGTCTGGTCCAGCAGGACCAGCACAGGGCCTTCGGGGGGTTCCTCCCAGCGAATGGCCGGGATGTCGGTCGGCCGCTTGTCCTCGCCGCTGTGCGCGTACTGATCAGCCATGCGGTCAGTCTGCCCCCTGCCGGGCGGACAATTGAAGGTGCGCAGCCCGTACCGTGGCTGGTCCCCGCCCGACCGCTCCATGGCACGATGGCTGCCAACCCGCCGCCGCGACCGCGGACGCGCACCGTGAAGGAGCGACGATGAACGACACTCCGGGCTGGGCCTCGCCCGGATCCTCCCCGTCCGACGGGCGGCAGTCCGGCACGCCCGGCCCCGCCGAGCCCGCCGACCGCCCCGCGGCCGACCCGGGCGCCCAGCCGAGCGCGCAGCCGGCGGAGCAGCCCGGCACGGATCCGACGGGCCCCGGCACGAAGTGGTCCAAGGAGCAGCCGCCACCCGGCCAGTGGTCCGCGCCCACGGGGCCGGGCCAGGCCCCGCCTCCGCCGCCCCCCGGCCCGGGCTGGGGCACCCCGCCCCCCGGGGGCCCCGGCGGCCCGGCCGGCGGATGGGGCGGGCACGGCGGCCCCGGAGGATACGGCGGCTGGGGCGGCCCCCCGCCCGCGGCCAAGCCCGGCGTGATCCCCCTGCGCCCGCTCGGCGTCGGCGAGATCCTCGACGGCGCGGTCTCCACCATGCGCACCTACTGGCGCACGGTCCTCGGCATCTCCCTGACCGTCGCGGTCGTCATAGAGATCATCGTCGTCCTGCTCCAGGGCCTGGTCCTCGACACCAGCACGGACGCCCTCAACGACCCGAGCGCCACCCTGAGCGAACTCGGCGACGCCATGGCCGACGCCATGATCAGCTCGGGTGCCCTCTTCGTGATCACCCTGATCGGCACGGTCGTGGCGACCGCCCTGCTGACCACCGTCACCAGCCGCGCGGTGCTCGGCAGGCCGGTCACGACCCGTGAGGCCTGGCGGGACGCCCGCCCGCAGGTCATGAAGCTGTTCGGCCTGATCGTCCTGCTGCTGCTCATCGCCGCCGGCATCATCACCGTGGGCGCCCTGCCCGGCCTGCTCGTGGCCGTCACCGCTGGCGGGGACGCGGCGGTGGCCCTCACCGTGCTCGGCATCATCGGCGCAGGCGTCGTGGCCCTGTGGCTCATGGTCCGCTTCTCCCTGGCCTCGCCCGCGCTGATGCTGGAGAAGCAGGGCATCGTGAAGGCGATGAGCCGCTCCGTCAAGCTGGTACGCGGCTCCTGGTGGCGGATCTTCGGCATTCAGCTGCTCGCCACGCTCATCGCGAACGTCATCGCGTCGATCATCGTCATCCCGTTCGCCTTCATCGCCGCGGCGGTCGACGGCGACAGCATGAGCGGTTTCCTCAACGGCACCGGCGACGTCGGCTGGACGTTCCTCGTGATCAGCGGCATCGGCTCGGTGATCGGCTCCATGATCACGTTCCCGGTCACCGCCGGCGTCACCGTGCTCCTCTACATCGACCAGCGCATCCGCCGCGAGGCCCTCGACCTCGAACTCGCCCGCGCCGCCGGCGTCCAGGGCTACGCCCCCGGCACCTCCGGCGCGCCCGGCGCCACCCCGGGGAGCTGATGCGGTGAGCATGCCGGGGGGAGTTCTCACCGAGGCGCTGCCGGGCGCCGCCGTACGGGCTGTGCTGCGCACCGGCGACGCCGTGGTCCTCGCAGTGCCCGCCTCGGACGACGAGCCGCCGCTGACCGTCCCGCGCGACCCCGCGCGGGAGGCGGCCCGGCGCGAGTTGTCCAAGCGCATGTACCACCAGGACGACCCCAGCTGGTTCGAACGCGCGCTCGACACCTTCTGGGACTGGGTCGACGAGCTGTTCCGCACCGCCTCGTCCGCGGCCCCGGGAGGCACGCTCGGCCTGATCGTGATCATCGTCGCCGTCCTGGCGGTCCTGGGCGCCCTCTGGTGGCGCCTCGGCACCCCCCGCCGCCGGCCCGTCTCTTCCCCCGCGGTCTTCGACGACCGCCCGCGCAGCGCCGCCGAACACCGCTCGGCCGCCGGCGCGCACGCCGCCCAGGGCCACTGGAACCAGGCCGTCCAGGAACGCATGCGGGCCATCGTCCGCGCCCTGGAGGAACGCGCCCTCCTCGACGTCCGCCCCGGCCGCACCGCCGACGAAGCGGCTGTCGAGGCCGGCCGCGCCCTGCCCGGCCACGGCGACGCCCTGCGCGCCGCCGCCCGCGACTTCGACGACGTCACGTACGGCGGCCGGTCGGCGACCGAGCAGACGTACGCCCGCATCGCCGACCTCGACCGCCGGCTGGAACGCAGCAGACCGCAGCTGACCGACAGCACCGCCCGCACCACGGACCAGCACGCCCGCCAGGGAGCCGCCGGATGACGACCGAGGCCGCCCTCCCGTCCACCTCGGCCGCGCCCTCCGCCCGCCAGGTGTGGACCCGCGCGCGAGGCATCACCCTCGCCCTGGTCCTGCTGCTCGCCGGGGCCGTCGCGATCGCCGTCGTCCGCTCCGACGCCCGGCACGGCGAACTCGACCCCCGCTCCGCCGACCCCCGGGGCAGCCGCGCCGTCGCCGAACTCCTCGCCGACCGGGGTGTGACCACCCGCTTCGTGACCACCCTCGCCGAGGCCCGCGCGGCGGCCGGCCCGGACACCACCCTCCTGGTCGCCGTCCCCGACCGCCTGACGGAACGCCAGCAGACCGACCTGCACTCGGCCACCACCCGCTCCGGCGGCCGCACCGTCCTGGTCGCCCCCGGCGGCCCGGCCGTCGAACGCCTCGTCCCCGGCGTCACCGCCGACCCCGCCATCAGCGGCGAGTCGACACTGTCCCCCCACTGCGCCCTGCCCGCGGCCCGCCGCGCCGGCACCGCCGACACCGGCGGACTGCGCTACACCACCACCCTCGACGCCGACCACTGCTACCCCAGCCGACGCCTGGCCACCCTGCTGCGCATCCCCGACATCGACGAAGGCACGACCGGGGCACCCGACGGGGCGGCCGAAGGCGACACGATCGTCCTCGGCGCGCCCGACGTCCTCCACAACGACCGCCTCGACGACCACGGCAACGCCTCGCTCGCCCTGCAACTGCTCGGCTCCCGCCAGCATCTGGTCTGGTACCTCCCCTCGCTCTCCGACAGCACCGCCACGCCGGAAGAGGAACGCGACTTCTTCGACCTGCTCCCCTCCGGCTGGCTGTGGGGCACACTCCAGCTCTTCATCGCCGCGGCCCTGGCCGCCCTGTGGAGGGCACGCCGGCTCGGCCCCCTCGTGCCCGAGAAACTCCCCGTGGCGATCCGCGCCTCCGAGACCGTCGAAGGCCGCGCCCGCCTCTACCGCAAGGCCGACGCCCGCGACCGCGCGGCCGACGCTCTTCGCTCCACCACCCGCACCCGCCTCGCCCCCCTCGTGGGCATCCCCGTCTCCCAGGCGCACACGCCCGAGACCCTGCTCCCCGCCCTCTCCGCCCACCTGCGCGGCGAACACGGCACGCACGACGGACAGTCGCCGCACGCCCTCCTCTTCGGCCCGCCGCCAGGCGACGACGCGGCCCTCATCTCCCTCGCCGACCAACTCGACGCCCTCGAAAGAGAGGTACGCCGTCCATGATGGACCCGACCACTGACAACGCCGGGCAGACCGGGGACCCGCGCGACACCCGCGCCTCCCTGGAGACCCTGCGCGCCGAGATCGCCAAGGCCGTGGTCGGCCAGGACCCCGCCGTGACCGGCCTCGTCGTCGCCCTGCTCTGCCGCGGCCACGTCCTGCTCGAAGGCGTCCCCGGCGTCGCCAAGACCCTCCTGGTCCGGGCCCTCGCCTCGGCCCTCGACCTGGACACCAAGCGCGTCCAGTTCACCCCCGACCTGATGCCGAGCGACGTGACCGGCTCCCTGGTCTACGACGCCCGCACGTCCGAGTTCTCCTTCCAGCCCGGCCCGGTCTTCACCAATCTGCTCCTCGCCGACGAGATCAACCGGACCCCGCCGAAAACCCAGTCGTCCCTCCTGGAGGCGATGGAGGAACGCCAGGTCACGGTCGACGGCACACCCCGCGCCCTCCCCGAGCCCTTCCTCGTCGCCGCGACCCAGAACCCGGTCGAGTACGAGGGCACCTACCCCCTCCCGGAAGCCCAGCTGGACCGCTTCCTGCTCAAGCTCACCATCCCGCTGCCCTCCCGGCAGGACGAGATCGACGTCCTCACCCGGCACGCCTCGGGCTTCAACCCGCGCGACCTGCGCGCCGCCGGCGTACGCCCCGTCGCGAACGCCGCCGACCTCGAGGCGGCCCGCGCCGCCGTCGCCACGACCACGGTCTCCCCGGAGATCACGGCCTACGTCGTCGACATCTGCCGGGCCACCCGCGAGTCGCCCTCCCTCACCCTGGGCGTCAGCCCGCGCGGCGCCACCGCCCTGCTGTCGACCGCACGCGCGTGGGCCTGGCTGACCGGCCGCGACTACGTCACCCCGGACGACGTCAAGGCCCTCGCGCTGCCCACCCTCCGCCACCGCGTCCAGCTCCGCCCGGAGGCCGAGATGGAGGGCGTGACGGCGGACTCGGTGATCAACGCGATCCTCACCCACGTCCCCGTCCCCCGCTGATGGCACTCACCGGACGCGCCGCCCTCCTCGCGGCTCTCGGCTCCCTCCCCGTCGGCATCTGGGAACCCAGCTGGACGGGCATCCTCGCCGTCAACGCCCCGCTGGCCGTGGCCTGTGCCTGCGACTACGCCCTGGCAGCCCCCGTACGGCGCCTGGGCCTGTCCCGCTCCGGCGACACCTCCGTGCGGCTGGGCGAGTCGGCGGACGTGACCCTCACGCTCACCAATCCCTCCGGCCGCCCGCTGCGCGCCCGCCTGCGCGACGCCTGGCCCCCCAGCAGCTGGCAGCCGGGCACGGAGACGGCCTCGTCCCGGCACCGTCTGACGATCCCGGCGGGCGAACGCCGCCGCATCACCACGCGGCTGCGGCCGACCCGTCGCGGCGACCACCAGGCCGACCGCGTCACGATCCGCTCGTACGGCCCGCTCGGCCTGTTCTCCCGGCAGGGCACCCATCGAGCCCCTTGGACGGTCCGCGTCCTGCCTCCGTTCACCAGCCGCAAGCACCTGCCCTCCAAGCTGGCCCGCCTGCGTGAGCTGGACGGCCGCACCAGCGTGCTGACCCGCGGCGAGGGCACGGAGTTCGACAGCCTGCGCGAGTACGTCCCCGGCGACGACACCCGCTCCATCGACTGGCGCGCCACGGCCCGGCAGAACACGGTCGCCGTACGCACCTGGCGGCCCGAGCGCGACCGTCACATCCTGCTCGTCCTCGACACCGGCCGCACCTCGGCGGGCCGGGTGGGAGACGCGCCGCGCCTGGATGCCTCGATGGACGCCGCACTCCTGCTGGCCGCCCTGGCCTCCCGCGCCGGAGACCGCGTGGATCTCCTCGCCTACGACCGCCGGGTACGCACCCGTGTGCAGGGCCGCTCGGCGAGCGACGTCCTGCCGGCCCTGGTCAACGCCATGGCGGTACTGGAACCGGAGCTGGTGGAAACCGACGCACGGGGCCTGACGGCAACCGCCCTTCGCGCGGCACCCCGCCGGTCGCTGATCGTGCTGCTCACCACGCTGGACGCGGCGCCCGTCGAGGAGGGCCTGCTTCCCGTCCTCGGCCGGCTCACCCAGCGGCACACGATCCTGCTGGCCTCCGTGGCCGACCCGCACGTCGCCCGCATGGCCGAGGCCCGCGGCAGCACGGACGCCGTCTACGAGGCCGCGGCAGCGGCAAAGGCCCAGTCCGAGCGGGAGCGTACCGCGGAACAACTCCGCCGCCACGGCGTGACCGTCGTCGACGCGACACCGGAGGAACTGGCGCCGGCACTGTCGGACGCCTATCTGGCACTGAAGGCCGCGGGCCGCCTGTGAGGGAGGAATACGGGGCTACGGCCCCACCGTGCCCTTAAACGCAGAAAGGCCCCGCACCGAATGGTGCGGGGCCTTCCCCAATCAAGAATTGTTCGGCGGCGTCCTACTCTCCCACAGGGTCCCCCCTGCAGTACCATCGGCGCTGTAAGGCTTAGCTTCCGGGTTCGGAATGTAACCGGGCGTTTCCCCTACGCTATGACCACCGAAACACTATGAAACAGACAACCAGCACGCCCCGTGACCTGGGACGGGTTGTTCATGGTTTCAGAACCAACACAGTGGACGCGAGCCTCTATGGACAAGCCCTCGGCCTATTAGTACCGGTCAACTCCACACGTTACCGTGCTTCCATATCCGGC